>JAQWMV010000015.1 GCA_029246605.1 Pseudomonadales bacterium
CAGTGCTTAAACGACACGTCATCAAACTGTGCGAACTTAAAAGAGCAGTTGCGTTTGGATTCTTTGTCATAAAAAACACAGCTATCGAACTGGGTCTCTTCGGTGGAGGCGCTATCGAAACCACAGGCGATGAGAGTACAATCAGTAAACCCAATGGTCTCAAACTTTACATCACGACAGATATCGTTCTCGAATGTATATTGATCGAATTGCAGCTCGCAGAGGTCTTATGCTTCGAGTGCACTCCAGTTCAACGCCGCAAACCCGAACCCAGAGAGATTGCGATTCTGCTGCAGAAGCGCTTCCAGATCGCGGGTGTGAGATATCCTATTCATGGCATTGAATGCAGTATTAGCGATCCAGAGGGTAGTGTACAAACCGACGTGAAGATTTGATATGTCCGCTATAGATTTGACGATTAAGCAACCTTCGACTATTGTTCACCCCGCTGCATCTGTGCAGCAACATTCTCGGGGTAGGGTGAAAATCCCCACCGGCGGTAAATGTGCTGACCCACATGAGCCCGCGAGCGCTTCAGGTCGACCGACCTGAAGGTCAGCAGATTCGGTTAGATGCCGAAGCCGACGGTTAAAGTCCGGATATAGAGAATTGGGAACAGCATGCTTATGCGTGTGGTTTTTTCCCGTCTCCCCTGGTTTATTCAAATACAGGAGGATCTATTGAACTCTCTTAGCAATTCAAAACAACCACACTTCTCAGGACTTGAAGGCGACAAACGTATCGCATTTATTCGTGCGTCCTGGCACCAAGAGATTGTCGATCAGGCGCTGACTTCGTTTGTAAATGACGCTAGAAATCTCGGAATTGAGGACAACCTGATTGATGTCTTTGATGTGCCTGGTAGTCTGGAAATTCCGTTGCAAGCCAAACGCCTGGCGAAGACAGGCAAATACGCCATTATTATCGCCGCAGGACTCATCGTTGACGGTGGTATCTACCGCCATGAATTCGTCTCAAACGCGGTGCTCGATGGCATGATGCAGGTACAACTCGAAACCGATGTGCCGATTCTCTCTGTTGTACTAACTCCGCACCAATTTACCGGGAAGGAGCACGAGGCGTTCTTCTTTGATCACTTCAAGATCAAAGGGTCTGAAGCAGCGACCGCATGTGCGCAGACGTTACAAAACCTCGCGATGACGGCTTGAGCTCACGCGTCAGTACCACAGTTATACCAGGCTGAGCACTGCTATGGCGTCATGAACCGAGGCCAGAGTGTCATCAAAGTGATGATGGCGTCAGTCTCTGGCATGCCCGTAGCGGAGTTGCCTCGCCGCATGATGGAAGAGAGGTGCGGGAAGATACTCATTTCTTGATCAAGGATTTGAGGGAAGTAAGTTGGCTCGAAAGATCATACTAGTAGGGTAGGCAATGGATTATTGGAAGGCTCTTGAAGCGATGTTGAGAAAATCGAAGATCGTGATTGATCGCCCGAAAGGAACAAGTCACCCACGATATCCCGATGTCGTCTATCCTCTTGGTTATGGCTATCTCGATAACACAGTCGGTGGCGACGGGCACGAGATTGATATTTGGGTTGGTAGTGGTGCAGCAGATAATGTGACAGGCGTTGTGGTTACTGTCAATCTTGAAAAGCGGGATGCTGAGCAGAAGCTACTAATCTCATGTGGTGATGCTGAGATGAAAGTTATAGAAGCGTTTCATCACGATGGCTTTGAATCTTCGATGTTACTAAAGCGATAATGGCTTAAACAGTTTAACCATCAGCAACTCTCATAACATCAAAGATGGAGTTCAATTCGATATCAATAACTTACCGAGTTAAATAGTTCGCAGCCTACAACAGCGCATCCAAAATGAGATTAGTGGACTCGATGATGCGCTGATCACGTGGGCGCAGGTCCGGGTCGAAGTCCTCTCCGGTAAGGTGCTGTAGCCCCTGGATGTAGCGCACTGCGATCTTGTTCGATTGCTCGTCGGAGAACTGCTGCCCCTTTTCCTTCACCATGCCGCGGGCGAATTCCTTAGAGAACGACAGTGGTTTGCCATCCCGGGTTAGCAGGTTACCGTCATCGTCCAGCCGCCAGAATCGCGAGGAATCCATCGTGTAGAGTTCATCTGCAGACACGATCTGGCCATCCGCGTTGATGCCGTGCTCAGTCTTGGTATCGACCAGCACCATGTTTCTCTGTGCCAGGTGATGTGTCACGATACCGTAGGCCATTAACGACGCATTGCGGATCTGATTGTACTGGACCTGTGTGCAAACACCGTCCTGAATTAAGTAATCCACATCAGTTGTATGATCGACTTCTTCCTTTGTGCTAGGCGTGTCCATCAGGTAGGGGAGTCGTCCATTGGGCACTAGGGTAGTGACATCTAGCTCATGTCCCGCATATGTCATCGTGCTTTGTCCCTTTTCTTTCGCGGTGAGCCAATGCTGATATAGCGAGGTCGACGTGGAACTCTCGGCCATGAAAAGGCGCAGGACATTCTCAATTTTCAAGAGATTGAGGTTTTCAGAAGGTATCACTGTCGAGGTGGGCGCAAGCCCCTCGACTTCGAACTGTGAAGACCCCAACACGGGTCTAACCAGCTGGTGCATGTGATCATGGTTAAGTGCCAGGACCTGATCTTTGAAGGGGATTGCCCCGCGATTCACATCATGAGTAGAGATGCGATTGTTTCGGAACATTAAACGAATCGGTACACCAGAAGAAGTTTTCAGGTCGTCGGCAAACACGGAATCGGATACTTTGCCCTCGAGTACTGTAGATCCTCTTAGGCGCGGCAGCTCGCCGTCTGTGATCAGTTGTTTGACGGTCCGGCCTTCGTTCACTGCAGCGCCATGAGTTGCTACCAGTTCGCGGATTTGTTTTTCGTTTAGCATGGGCGAAACCTACCTCTCAAAATGTGTTGTTTCTGGACGTTCGATCCAACGTCCTATTGTATCTATGTTGATAGATCGCCTCCAGTACCTGAACGTAGGAGGCGAGATGATGCCTGGCGCGTGCTAATTTTAGGTCATTCAGGCGACGCTAAGGTCAAATTTGAACTTGGTGTATCCAGCCATACGGATCTTCTTTATCTCCCTTCTGAATGCCCACTAACTGATCGTAGAGTTCTTGCATCACCGGCCCGACTTCTTTTCCTTCACCATAGAAATTATGCCATTGGCCATCAAAGTATATTCTACCAACCGGAGACAGTACTGCTGCTGTACCACAGGCTGCCACTTCTTCGAATTCATCGAACTCACCCCGGAGATCAATCGGGCGATTCTCAACATTCAGTTTCAGACAATCTTCAGCAAGCGTGGTCAACGAACGTCGCGTTATGCTTGGCAGAATGGCATTCGATGCGGGTGTGACGAAACGATTCCCCGTCATGGATACAATGATGTTTGCGGACCCTGCCTCATCGATATAGCGCTGTTCAGCAGCATCCAGATATAGGGCTTCATCGGCTCCGAGTGCCTTGGCCTCGCGGGTCGCCAGTAATCCACCGGCATAGTTAGCGCCGATCTTGTAGCTGCCAGTCCCATGGGGTGATGCCCGGTCAGTGTCGGAAACGGCCAGTGAAATGACTGCGAGACCGCTACTTTGAAAGTAGGGCCCAACGGGAGACACAAACACACGAAACTCATAAGCTTCTGCGGGCCTGACACCCAGATTTTTGCCTACTCCGAAAAGCATCGGACGAATATATAAAGAAGCCCCGGAACCATAAGGCGGTATCCACGCCTGATTCGCTCTCACAACTTCCTCTATTGCAGAGAAAAACATTTCCCGTGGCACCTCAGGCATCAAGATCCGGGATGCAGCTTCATTTATTCTGATGCTATTCAAGTCGGGTCGAAACAGCAGAGCATTCCCATCTGGTCCTGTTTGCGCCTTCATTCCTTCAAAACACTGCTGGGCGTAGTGCAGCGCTGGCGCACCCTCGTGCACAGAAATTATTTCAGACTCTACTAAACTGCCGTCTTCCCATTTGCCGTTTATATGTTTGGCACTGAAACGATAGTCTGTCTTTATGTACTCAAAACCCAGTTGAGCCCAATCTAGTTCTTTCTTGTCCAAAATTATTCCGATAGTTAAGTGTAAAAGGGCCACTATGTCCAAAGTGCTAGAGCGTACACCAGATCAGGTGAAAAATGGTAGTGAATGACAATGCAAAACCAGAACTATTGGCCATAGGCCGACGTTAATCCTAGGTTGTTCATGCCTATTATCAAGCATAGACTGCCAGTTGATAGTTGCACTAGAAAGCAGGTCATATGCACAACGCGAGGCTCTATGTCATTCTCATGACACTGCCCTTGTTTGCATTTGGAGCGAACTGTCCTGTCAGTTTACCGAATATGACTGATCCGGATGGAACGTTGAGCTCGTCGGAGAAATACGCATGGTATGGAACGGAAGATCTCGCGGCCTTGATTCCACGAATTGGACACTGGGAAGGTATGGGGCCAAGTGCAAACTATGGCAATAAGTTCTGGTGGTGGAGTCGCAATTCACACAATGAACCAAACCCAGTTCTCGTCGTTACGGGTGAGCTACTTGATCAACCCAAGGTGAAGGCTCGCGCATTGATAGTGCTTAACGCCCAAGAGCTGACACTAGTGTCTTGACAGAAATTCAGTGACATACGAAGGTTGTCCCTAAACTTTAGGTGGGGCGTTTGTGGCTACAGTAGCCAGACCAGGTCTGTGAAGCCAAAAAGCAGATATTTTTGTTTGTCCGTAGCAATGTTTTGCTTGAACTTATAAATTCAATATATGTCAAATTACCAACCGTCCTGATAGGAGACCCACCCTTGAATAAGGTTCATCCAACATCTTTTATAGATGAAACTGCAGTTTTAGGGGAAAACATTGAAATCGGTCCCTTTTGTACGGTCGGTCCTGGGGTAACGATAGGTGATAACTGCAAGCTGGTTTCCCACGTTGTTCTTGAAGGCAAGACGGATATTGGTAACGACAACACCTTCTTTCCATTCAGTATAATCGGCGCAGAACCCCAAGATCTGAAGTATCACGGAGAACCAACCGAGCTGAGAATAGGCAATGGCAACACATTTCGAGAATTTGCCTCGGTTCATCGTGGCACAGTCACAGGAATCGGCGAGACTCTAATCGGGGACGATAACCTGATAATGGGTTATGTACATGTTGGGCATGACTGCGTCATCGGCAATAGTAACGTCCTTGCCAACTACGTGGCGCTAAGTGGTCATGTGGTGATTGATGATCACGCTGTATTAGGGGGCCAGACTGGCGTCGTACAGTTCCTCAGGATTGGCTCCTATGCTTATATCGGTGGCGCCTCGGTAATCGATAGGAATATTCCACCGTACGCCATGGGATACGGTAATCGTCTTGAGATAAAAGGAATCAATATTGTGGGGCTCAAGAGGCGCGGCTTCTCTCGGGAGTCAATCGCCGCAATTCTTGATGCTCATAAACTATATTACCGATCAGACATGAGTGAGGTTGAGGCGCTGAGACGAATTGAAGCTGAGATAGGGGACGTTGAGGAAGTTCGTTTGTTCACAAACTTTATTCGGGAAGTGGGTGGTAAGGTTCATTAGTCTTGGCGTCAGGCTTGCAATAGCGTGATCAGTGAAACGAGGTAAAACTTGACCAAGCGAATCTCAGAAATCTCAGATTTTTTGCTTCAACTGGATGTTCTGAAATCTGTAAACCGTCGCACCTATATCAATAGTAGGAGCAGCATAAGCATAAAGGATAGATTGAGACGACAGCGTTGCCGCAGGAGATTTATTATTAACATTGCGGCCTGTTACTACTTGTTTGGTCTAGTTTAATCCAGATCGATTTCCCATTGGTAGGCGCGCTGCGCATTGTCGCTGAAGAAAAGCGGCTGCACATTCTCCCGTAGTTGCAGGTCTTCAATTTCTGCTCTACCACGTTGCCAATGGATGGTCGGGTATTCAGTACCAAACATCATTTTTTCTTTACCCCGGGTGTTGATGAACTGTACAAATTGTGCCGGCCAGTATTTTGGTGCAACTGCACAGCAGCTCATATAGACGTTATCCCAGTGGGTAATGGTAGATATAGCCTCGTTGGTCCAGGGTTGACCGCAGTGCGTCATGATTATGCGGAGTTCAGGGAAGTGGTAGGCCACCTCATCGTAGTGCGTGGGGTTTTGCACCCATCCCGGTTTTCTAGGGCCGGGCATACCGGCGTTCATGCTCACGGCAATGTCGAGTTCAATCGCTTTGGTATAAAACGGCCAGTAGACGCGGTCTGTGGGAGGTAGGGTATAGCGGAACGGTGGTATGCGAAGGCAGCGCACGCCGTATGTTTCGTGGTAGTACACCACTTTACGAATCTCATCCATACCATTTAAAGGGTTAACAATCATCGCGGGCAGTATTTTTTTGGGATATTGACTGTGCGCATTGCCAACCCACGCCGCATGTTTCTCTTCCATGATGGAGATCACGGCCGCACCGATACTGCACTCATCGAGTTGCCCCAATAGATCATCAATAACTTCGATTTTTGGCCGTTCTTTCAAATCATTAAACAGGTAATCCAGTGTGCCTGCCTGATCGCCGTCGAGAAATGAGGAATTAATGAGTGAATCTATTGCGCGCAGCATGCGGTGAGCTCTTTAGTAGCAACGTGCAATATACACAGGAAGAAGTCATGCTGGTAGCATTGGCATTTGTACTACGAGGATTTGCATGCGTCAGTTCTTACTATTCTGTTTGGTATTACCAGCACTCAGCCAGGCGATGGAGCTCGTGCAGCCTGAAACGCCCGTGTTGCCACAAGCACCGCTCACCGAAACGATATGGCAACAAAAGGTTGCACCGGCGACTGAATATGATCTGGTGGGTCTGCATCGATACCGAAATACGGAGGTTCGGCAGGTCGCATCACTACTATTCTTGCCCGGCACCAATATGAACGGTGTGCTGTCGATTCTCAATGAGCGACACAATCTCTGGCTATTTTTGGCGAATCGGGGTGTCACAGTCTATACGATGGACTATAGAACGCATTTTGTCAGTCACGAGCTGGAGTATATCGACTTCATGAAAACGTGGACAGTTGCCGCTTTTGTCGATGATGCGGCACTCCTCGCGGGTAATATTAAAGCGCTGGATGCTGAATTGCCTTTGTTTGTGGCGGGCTTCAGCCGAGGGGTTTCCTATGCCTATGCGCTGGCTGGCAAGGTGGATTTTGCCGGGCTGATTGCGTTGGATGGTAGTTTCAAGCGTGCTGATCCTACCGGTTTTGATCTTGCCTCTGCGCTACAGCAGTTTGACAGTCGGGCAGATTTCGCGAGCGTATTGTCGAGGCGTGGCTTTGAGGCCCGCTATGAAATGATGTCTAGGGTCGTTGATGATCCGAATGGGCCAGCCAATAGCGATCGACACGAATCTATTGGGGAAGAACTGGCCGTAAAATTACACAAAGCCTGGGGCCCCGGTGTGCTGGCGAATACAGAGGATCAACTCACCCCAGTTCGCGTGCTTGCGCAGCAGATGCTGGACTACGACTGGTATTACCCATCTATACAGAATATTGAAGGGCGCTCTATTGCCTCGCACACGGATGATCTGGCGACTGATGTAGACGATCACTTTGGCGATATGTCATTGCCTATAGTCTATTTCGGAGCTACCAATATGGGTGCCGAGAGCATATTGAACGGCGTGTATTCAGCCGTTAAGAGTGGCTCACCGCAGGTCGCATTGCATCTTTTAGAGGGCTATGGGCATGTCGATGTGCTCGTCGCTAACAGGGCACGAAGTGAGGTGTATGAAGTCATTGAGCGATGGATAAAATCGCTGATAGATAATAATAAGTGACTTTAATAATGAAGTTTAAAATATTGATTATATTTGCTTTATATCCTCTATTTTCCATCGCGTCCGATGATGATGGCAAGCTACTGGAACTGGCCCGCAAAGCCATGGCTGACGCCAGATACTGTGCACTAATCACTAATGACAGCGAGTCTCAGCCGCGTGCCAGAACCGTCGATCCGTTTCCCCCGGATGCAGACTTTAACGTGTGGATTGCCACGCGACCGGTGACCCGTAAAGTGGGGCAAATCAAAGCAAATGACAAGGTCACCCTATACTACTGGCATGCTGAATCGTCGAGCTATGTCACGCTGATGGGGCGTGCGGAATTGGTCGATGACAATGCAATCAAACAGAAGATGCGGCGTGAGTCAGACAGTGATCGATTTTATCCAAACTTCCCGGACGACTATTTGCTGATCAAGGTGTCCCCACTATGGATTGAAGCGATGGTCCCGGGTTATCGAGGTGATCGGCAGACCTGGCGTGCCAGCGAAGTCAGGTTCCCAGTTGTTGTTGAGGACTAAGAAACCTAGCGGGTGCTTCATCGCGTAATTGCCGTTTGTTCATTTTCCCAGAGGCGATACGGGGCAGTGGTTGATCGTTAAATCCCATATAGCGGGGCACCTTAAATTTGGCGATATGCTGTAACAGGAATTCACGTAAGTGCTTTTCATCAATTGCCTGCGTGCAGTAGATCGATGCACCCACTTCTTCGCCGTACCTGTCATCGGGCACCGCGTAAACCGATGCTTCAATAACGTGATCATACTCAAGCAGCGCGGCCTCAACTTCAGCACAGCCAATGTTTTCGCCACCGCGGATAACCAGGTCTTTAATGCGATCGACGATAAACAGAAAACCTTCCTCGTCGAGGTAAGCCACATCACCGGTCTTGAACCAGATACCGTCAAAGGATTCCGCATTGGCCTCCGGTCTATTCCAATACCCTTCGATGAGGGAAGTGCCAGTTACTTGTAGTTCGCCACGCCCGCCTGTTGGTAACGCATTACCGTCTTCATCCACCACACGTAGGCGCAATACGCTGGCGCAGCGTCCGGAACTCGCCGGTCGCTTGAGATAATCTTCTCCATTGACACCGGTACCGATAGAGTTGGTTTCAGTCATGCCCCAGCCAGTGCCTGGCATCGCGTTTTCAAAGATTGTCGCGATGCTTCTTACCTGTTCTGCTGCACGGGGCGCGCCGCCGCCGCCCACATTTTCTAAACTGCTTAAGTCTCGATCAGTTACCTTTGCAGCCTCAATCAGGTCGCCGGTCATAGTAGCGGGGCCGACGAAACTGCTAATGTGTTCCGCCTCAATCAACGCAGCCGCTTCCATTGGGTTCCATTTGTACATCGATACCATCTTTCTCTGAATTCGATAACACTGCAGCATGATCGCGTGTGAGCCGGTGACGTGAAAAAGTGGCACGGCCAGTAATGTTGCAGGTTGATGTTCCGGAATTGGCGGTGTTATCTCTGGTGGTACACCTTCGTGTTCCAGGAAATCAAGTATATTCACACTCCAGCTAAAGAGTGCAGACAAAATATTACGATGGCTGGATATCGCCCCCTTGGGATGACCAGTTGACCCCGAGGTATACATAATGGTGGCGCGATCATCCGAGTCTGGATGTATGTCCGGCATCGCACAGGCTGGTATAGCAGAAAGCGCATCATCTAAGGTCGTCATACCAGGAAGTAAACGATCAGCCCGGACGGTCAAGACGTTAAGCTCAAGGTCACCCCAGAAAGACTGCATACGGTCGATGCGTTCTTGATCGGCGAATAATACTTTAGTGCCACTGTCGTTCAG
>JAQWMV010000017.1 GCA_029246605.1 Pseudomonadales bacterium
TGACTATAGGGCCCAATAGATAGCATGCAAAATTCTCAGACGATTGTGGCCACCGAGACCACGAAAAGCGCGCATCATAACAATTCTTGCGTCACTATCGAACCACAAGAGAAAGATCGTAGCCAACAGCCATCTCACCGGGATCTACAATTTCAAGCGCAAAACGCACTTCTGTGTTAGCCGGTATGTATCGCAGCCCTCTAAACTCTCCGGCAAGGTAGTCTCCTGGGCTAAAGGTCCGTGCGGCAACAAGAGTACCCTGCGGATTCACAAAGCGTAATGTGATATCCGGAAAGCGCTGCCTGAAAATACCTGTATTTTGCACGATCGCGGCGACGATCAACGCTCCACTGACACTGGGATGCGTGCGAATCGCAAGCTCTCCTGTGGCCAAAAATTCTGCGTCACTGTATTCCGATACTTCACAGCCCAGAGACTGACAGAACTCAAGGGCGTACTGCCGATATTGAACATCTGCCGCATAGCGATCGAAATTGAAATACAGATACTGCAAAATGCCAACAACTATCAACGCCAGCGCGCCTGTAAACCAGTATAAAGACGAACCCACATCGGGCTCATATTCACCCACCAGCAAATCCGGATCGACTAGCTCTGGTGGTCCCTGCCAATGCTGTTCACCAGCTTCAACAGGTGGTTGTAAACATACAGCATACAGCTCAAAGGCTTCCCAATAGGCCGCAATAGACACCCCATCTTGAGGCCGCTTTAGCACCTTGGCTTTGTCATAGACAAGATAAATGACCTCATCAAGAATCGAATCAGCCACATCTACCGGGGCTTCTTTCAGTGATTCTTTCGGGCCTTCTGACGCAGCGCCTAGCGACTCTTCTGCGGTGACTCCAGATGGTGTCTCGCCATCATTGTCCAGATTAGACAATGGTTCAGCTTGTGCCTCTTCCTTCAAATGATAATCATCCTCCATGTAGGCTTCGGCCTGAAAGATGCTCAGACAAGAGCCACAACGCACCGCACCATGAGCCATGCACAACTGTTCATCTGTCACATGGAACGACATCTGACACTGAGGACATCGGGTTATACCGATAACATTCATACGGTTCTCACGCTGATTTCACACAGATCTCACGAGGATCATTCTCGAGCAAGGTGTATCAGTACCCATCCATCAAATAATCTTATCTCAATCACCTGAAATTCACTGTAAGCAGCAAGGACCCACTCTTTTTGGCTTCCCATAATGCCAGACAACACCAGATGACCACCGTCACAAACTGCGGCTTTCAGATGGTCACTCAGTTCAATTAGAGGTTGAGCAAGAATGTTCGCTAACACGACATCATATTGAGCCGTAGGGATCTGCTCGGGTAAACCAGTCTGCAGAGTGACTGAATTTTTTTTCGCGTTTTCATCTGTGGCAAACAGTGCTTGTGGATCGTTGTCGGTGGCGGTCACCGATGCCGCACCCAAAAGGCTGGCTGCAATACCCAAAATTCCTGACCCGCAACCAAAATCCAATACGACATGATCATCAAGAGATTTTGCATCAAGCCATTCCAGACACAAACGCGTCGTGGCATGTGTTCCGGTACCGAACGCAAGACCGGGATCCAAATCGATAACAGTCGCGCCAGGTTCCGATACCTGCATACCCGTAGGACACACCCAAAGCCTCTGTCCAAAACGCATGGGTTGAAAATGCTTTAACCACTCCCTCTCCCACTGCCTATCAATAATCTCTTCGTGATCAACAAATGCAAATTGGTTTTCAACCAGTTGTTCTCTAACACCTGCGACGTCAATATCATCTTCAAATAATCCCACAACGTGGCTATGGTTCCACAGAGGTGTCTCGCCGCAAGCAGGTTCATACAACGGATCATTACCAGCATCCGAGACTGTCACAGAAACTGCGCCCAGCGCCCAAAAACACGCTTCCAGCCTGTAAACTGAATCTCGATCAGCTGCGGCGATAATGTTGTACCAGATCATCCAGTTAATTGATCAAGAAATCGTATATTTACTTTACCTTCACGAAATTTTTCATGCGCCAAAATATTCTGCAACTTAACTTTGTTGGTTTCGATTCCGGTGATCGTCATCTCCTCCAGCGCTCGTTTCATCTTGAGAAGCGTTCTAGGGCGATCCCGATCCCACACGATTAATTTCGCAACTAAAGAATCGAATTGGTGTGGTACCCGATATCCGGCATATATATGCGAGTCAACGCGCACACCGACTCCGCCGGGAAAAATAACTTCGGTTAACAGGCCCGGACTTGGCAAATAAAAATCATCTTCAGCATTAATCCTGCATTCAATGGCGCTACCATTAAACATGATGTCGTTCTGAGTCAGTGACAAATTGCTATCTGCGGTTTCGATTTGCAGCCGCAATAGATCATGCCCGGTAATCGCCTCCGTAACCGGATGCTCCACCTGAATACGCGTGTTCATCTCAACGAAGTAAAATTCCCCATCCTGATACAGGAACTCAAGGGTACCTGCATTGCGATACCCAATTGCTGCGACAGCAGCAACCGCTCGCTCACAGAGCGCATCCAATATGGACTGACTAATATTAGGTGCCGGGGCTTCCTCGATAACTTTTTGTTGTCGCCGCTGAATCGAACATTCTCTAGTGCCGAAATGGATCACCGCACCTTTACCATCGCCAAATATCTGGACTTCAATATGTCGTGCATCATCCAAAAACTTTTCTATGTAGACAGCACCATCCCCAAAAACTGCAGCAGCCTCTGCTTTCGCAGCGGAAAACGCGCCTTCAAGCTTCGCTTCATCATTGACAATCCTGATACCTCTGCCACCACCACCAAACGCGGCCTTTACGACAACCGGATATCCAATCTGACTTACCAGGGTTGCCGCATCATGTAGATTATCAATTTCTTCTTCGGAACCTGGAACCGGGCTTATACCAAGCGCACTAAACGCAAGACGTGCAAGAATTTTGTTCCCCATCTCGGCAATCTGCTCTGATGTCGGGCCGATGTAGGTGAGTCCATTGTCTTCAACTAAACGGCAGAACTCTGCATTCTCGGATAGAAATCCATATCCTGGATGGACTGCATCACAGCCAGTGGTCAACGCGGCGGACACCAGGTTTTCTGAACATAGATAGTCGTTCTTACTGATGCAGACAATTTCATCCGCAAATTTTAGATGAAGTTGCTCTCTATCGACTGCTGCATAGGCCGCGACTGTTTGAATACCCAACTCGCGGCAGCTTCTTTGGATTCGAAGTGCAATTTCCCCACGATTGGCAATAAGAACTTTGCGCACAGCCTAAACGATAGTAAATAACGGCTGATCAAATTCCACCGCTTGCTCATTTAACACCAGCACGGCCTCAAGCGTACCCGCATACTCAGACTTTACCTGGTTCAACATTTTCATAGACTCGATAATGCATAAAACATCCCCGACCTTAATGCGGTCACCCACCGTGAAAAATGGTGGTGAGCCCGGTGATGGCGCTTGATAGAAGGTTCCTACCATCGGCGCATGGACAATTTGCCCCCTACTGGACGTTGCCGCACTTGGCGTAGCTGCGGGCTTCTCTGTCTCAAGGGGTAACACGACGGTCGGGGGAGTTGCCGGGGTTTGCACACCGAGTTGGCGCGAAATTCTGACGCAATCTTCGCCCTCCTTTACTTCAATTTCAGATAAATCGGACTCTTCCATTAACTCAATGAGCTTTTTTACCTTTCTTATGTCCATCTTTTATCCTTGCCTAAGACGACTTAGCGCGGCTCGCGCCGCCAGTGAATAACCTTCAGCACCCAAACCAATAATAGAACCCACCGCGATATCAGAGAGGAAGGAATGCTGGCGGAACTCTTCTCGGCTAAATACATTAGAGAGATGAACCTCAATAAATGGGATCTCTACACCTAAAAATGCATCTCGAATCGCTACGCTGGTATGGGTAAACGCACCAGGATTAATGATGATAAATGCAGTGTCGCGCCTGGCCAAGTGGATTTTATCTACAAGTTCATGCTCCGCATTTGACTGAAAAGCCACAAATTCATGGCCTTCCGCCTCAACAAGACCCTTAACCTCATGATTGATAGTCTCTAACGTCGCAGAACCGTACAATTCTGGTTCTCGCGTACCCAATAAGTTCAGGTTTGGACCGTTCAGTGCCATTATTTTAGACATTATTCATTTTTCCAGAATTTGTGGTTATTTTAGTGGTTTTTTTTAGAATTTATTAGCTTTTAATTGCATATATCACAATGAAAACTGTCTTTTTTGCGGTGTGTAGCACAGTCCAGCAGCGGCGCAGCCCTGATAAGTAACCAAAAACTTTGTATTTTCATTGGAATCATCAGGTACCGGCAAGTTAACAACCAGATTGTCGACGTAAACCTCAACTTTCCCGAAGTATTCATCAATCCTGAACTCCCCGGGAGCAATTTCTGGTGATTGCGGGACTGAGTCAAACTCAAAACCTAGCTTGCTGCGGTAAAGGTAGTGACCCGGCGCAATATCCCAGCGTAGCTCAATCGATTGATCAACGACCTGCACCGACAGGATAAATGCTTCATCGACAGGCAAAAACTCACTAACAAGCAAGTCTCCTGCCTGTTTTAACTGACCATCGGCCGTCGAGGCGTTAACCAACACAGCCACTACAATAAGTAGAAAAGTAATACTATGCTTCATATATCACACCTAAGCGCCATGCTGACGACTATGATAAAGCACAAAGATTATAACGTCTCTGACAATGTTATACGCAACGTGTTCGTCGCTGTGTTCACGCTGGCAGGCTGCCAATCACCGGCACCGCAGGAGCCTACAGTACCTGAGGTTATCTCCATCCCACCAAACGAGGTTATCTCTACCCTGCTCGCCAAGGCTGAGACTGCATTAGCCAATAATCGTCTGACAACGCCGATAAATGATAATGCCTATCTATGGTACCTACAGGTACTTGCCATCGACACACACCATGAGTCAGCCAACGTAGGCATTAGCGACATTGTTGAGAAATATTTATCCTGGGCAATATCTAACTCGGACACTGGCTCTGTCGCAAGAGCATTCGACTATCTGAATAAGGCAAAATCTGTTGATGAAAGCCACCCCAGTATCGCAGCAGTTGAGGCATATCTTTCTTCCAAGACGACACTTCGTACCGCCCGATTCCCAATAGACAAAATACAGCCAGGAGAAAAAAACGTCGAGGCACAATCGAAACTGCGCGAGATCGCCGAAGAAATCGACCGGCTAGACGCAAGTATAGTCATCTATGCACCCACAGATGGCCTGGGTCGATGGATATACCAGAAGCTCAACGCCAACACCAGATCAAGGATCAGCGCAATTTTTGAAATCAGCAATAGCCCGCAGATTGTGCTGCGGTATGAGTAGCACAAATTTCTAGTGCCAATGGCGTCGCCTTCAGATAGATTATCTTCATCGCTCGCAGGAGATCATCATGGCTGACATGGAAGAACTCAAAACCAAAGTAGCAGATCAAATACAAACATCAAGTACCACAACAAACATCGGCAAGGCCGTGGGCATCACGTTGGTTGTCCTGTCAGCTGCAATTGGCATCGTGGGCTTTCTCTGGAACACTGAACCCGCTTTATTCGACGTTACCGCAGTCACAGCAGACAAGCTTCGTGAACGCGATCTCGAAGAAAAAGTTACCGGTAGCACTACTGTGGTCACCATGATGGAAGTCACAGGCGTGTTACTCAATAAACGCGGTGGTTACCTGACCAATGACATCATGCCGCCAGGCGTTTGGATGGACAATGTACCCAATTGGGAATTTGGCGTACTGGTTCAGGTCAGAGATATGGCCCGTACACTACGCAACAATCTATCACGGTCCCAATCTCAATCCACAGAGGACACCGGGTTGGTTAACAGTGAGAACCAGTTTTATTTCGATAGTGACAGTTGGATGCTGCCCGAGACGGAATCTGAGTATAATAAAGGCATAGAGGCATTAGCGGACTATCTGGGCCGTTTGGCACAGTCCGGCAATTCCAATGCACAGTTCTATGCACGTGCCGACAATCTCAGAATTTGGCTGTCAGAAGTTGAAACTCGACTTGGCAGCCTATCGCAACGATTAAGCGCAAGTGTGGGCAAACGCCAAATAAACCTCGCCCTCGCTGGAGATGCTGCGGCGACCAAATCAACGTCTACAAGTTCTGATGAACATGTAAAAACCCCCTGGACGGAATTGGATGATGTTTTCTATGAAGCCAGAGGAACCACCTGGGCGCTTATTCATTTGCTTAAGGCGATCGAAGTAGATTTCAAAGAAGTCCTGGAAAAGAAGAACGCCCTGGTCAGCTTGCAACACATCATCAGGGAGCTTGAGCCCACGCAGGATAAGCTATGGAGCCCAATGATCTTGAACGGCAGCGGTCTTGGCATTGTCGCTAACCATTCCCTGGTTATGGCATCCCACATCTCAAGGGCTAACGCCGCTATCATCGATTTACGACGATTATTGGAAGATGGTTAATCCAGTGGTTTTCTAATGGCCCACATTTTTGTACCATTAGCCGCCTTTAACTCGTCTGTCATGCTTTTGTAGGGCAGGTAACTACAATCCAAACCGGAAACACTTATGATCCTTTTGACTAATTTGCCGCCTATATTGGGCGTGTTAGGCCTGGTATGTGCCTTCGTTATCTATCTAATGATGACTAAATCTCCCGCAGGTGACGATAAAATCAAGAAAATCGCCGACGCTATCCATGAAGGCGCCATGGTATTTATGCACCGTGAATACCTGATGTTACTGGCATTTGCCGGTCCACTTTTCCTGATTATTCTCATTTCACCCCTGGGCTGGAATACAGCACTTTCTTTCGCGGTCGGTGCAATAACTTCGGCCTTAGCCGGTTATTTGGGAATGTTTGCAGCGACCAAGGCAAACGTTAGAACGACCCATGCTGCACAGACAACGGGCCAATCGGGTGCTCTCACCGTAGCGTTCTATGGCGGTTCAATTATGGGACTATGCGTTGCCTCTCTCGGGCTGATGGGCCTTGGCGCACTCTATTGGTATTTTGGTGGAGATCCTCACACCGCGCACGCTATCCATGGTTTCGGTATGGGCGCTTCAAGCGTCGCCTTGTTCTCCCGGGTCGGCGGTGGAATTTTTACCAAGTGTGCTGATGTAGGCGCTGACCTGGTCGGTAAGATCGAGGCAGGTATCCCTGAAGATGATCCCAGGAACCCTGGCGTTATTGCTGACAATGTTGGTGATAACGTTGGTGACATTGCCGGTATGGGTTCGGATATTTTTGAGTCCTACTGCGGATCGATGATCGCAACCATTGCGATTGCTTCTACACTCGCTATGAACGCAGAGTATGGAATCGCAATATTGGCCCCAGACACTGGCAAGGCGGCATTGATGGCCCTACCACTAGCACTCGCCAGTGTTGGCCTCATCTGCTCGATTTTAGGTATCGTTATTGTGCGCAGCCTGTCGAGTAAATCAGCAGAAACGGCATTACACATGGGGCACAATGCCTCGGCCGGTATTCTTATTGTTGGCGCCTACTTTCTTGTCAGCTACATGGGTATCAACAACAACGTCTGGCTATCGGTTGTTGCCGGTGCCCTGGGCGGCGTCCTTATTGGTATGGTCACACAGTATTACACGTCGAAAGCACCTGTAATCAGAATTGCTGAAGCGGGTCAGACCGGTACAGCAACTGTTATGATTACAGGTCTTGCAGTTGGTATGCAGTCCGTCGTCATTCCAATTCTCGGCATTGCGGCTATCATTTATGTGTCAACCGAACTCGCTGGCCTATACGGCGTTGGTATCGCGGCGGTCGGCATGCTGGCTACAGTCGGCATGACAATGGCGTTAGATGCCTACGGCCCGGTTGCTGACAACGCTGGTGGTATCGCCGAAATGGGCGGCCTCGGCGAAGATGTACGAAAAATCACCGATGGTTTGGATGAAGTTGGTAACACGACCGCTGCTATCGGCAAAGGATTCGCGATTGGAGCCGCAGCACTGGCTGCATTAGCCATCATTGCTGCCTTCGTCGAAACCTTGACGCTAAATAATCCCAACTTCACGTTGGACATATCCGATCCAAAAGTACTGGTTGGTATCTTCATTGGTGGCACCCTGCCTTTTCTTATCGCATCGATCACCATGACAGCTGTGGGTGATGCGGCAATGGAAATGATCGAAGAAATTCGACGCCAATTCCGCGAGATCGAGGGCCTTATGGCAGGCACGGCAGACGCTGACCATGCCAAATGTATTGAAATCGCAACTAACGCTGCTTTGAAGAAAATGATTCTTCCTGGTGTTATCGCAATTGCAATGCCGGTAATCGTGGGTTTCGGCCTCGGTGCTGAGAGCCTTGGCGGCATGCTGGCCGGTGCATTGCTTGGTTGTGTGCTGTTAGCGCTCATGATGGCAAATGCAGGCGGTGCATGGGACAACGCCAAGAAACACGTTGAAAAAGGTAATCTTGGCGGTAAGGGATCAGAAGTTCATGCTGCGGTTGTAGTTGGAGATACCGTCGGTGACCCCTTCAAGGATACTTCAGGTCCCTCAATGAATATTCTAATTAACGTCATGGCGATCGTCAGTCTGGTGATTGCGCCTCTCTTGTAGCCTAAACATAGCAGATCACCCTTTTCGGTGATCTGCTACATCCGCTATACCTTAAACGCTGGCAAAACCTTTCTAACTAGTTTGTTTTTTGGTCTCACGTACTGTGGCAGACCATGCTTGTACGGTGGCGTGTCTTCACCCTCAATCAACGGGCTAAGGTAGTTTTTACAACTTTTGGTAATACCATACCCGTCTGTTGAAATATAAGATCGCGGCATCTTGCGTTCCACATTGGCAACCCGATTTAGCGGTGCTTCGCCAATTTTCCAGCGATACCGTTTGCCCTTCTGACGCACGATGATGGGCATGACAGCATTTTTACCGGCAAGCGCAAACTCCACGGCAGCCTTCCCGACAGCATAGGCCTGTTCAACGTCTGTCGCAGAAGCGATGTGCCTGGCTGCGCGTTGCAGATAATCAGCGACTGACCAGTGACATTTATAACCATACGCTTGTTTGATCAAATCAACGAGCGTCGGTGCAACACCACCTAACTGGGTATGTCCGAAGGCGTCTTTCATACCGGCATCAGCGACAAATGTGCCGTCCTTATATTGAGCACCTTCTGAAGCAACAATAACGCAGTACCCAACACGGGCAACGGTCTCTTTCACCTTTTTTAGAAACTTTCTTTTGTCGAAGGCAATTTCCGGGAACAAAATAACGTGAGGTGGCTCATTACGGTTGCCTTGAGCCAAGCCTGCTGCTGCCGCGATCCATCCCCCATGTCGCCCCATCACCTCTAAAACAAAAACCTTAGTTGATGACTCTGCCATTGAAGCAACGTCGAAACCGGCTTCCATTGTTGAAATCGCAACGTACTTTGCGACGGATCCAAATCCAGGACAGTTGTCCGTCAAAGGTAAATCATTATCTACAGTTTTTGGAATGCCGATACAGGTGATTGGAAAACCCAGTTCAACACTGATTTGAGAAACTTTATGCGCGGTATCCTGAGAGTCTCCACCACCGTTATAGAAGAAATATCCAATATCGTGTGCTCGAAAAACATCAACCAGCCTGCGGTACTCAGCGCGATTTTCTTCGATCGTTTTAAGCTTGTACCGACAGGAGCCGAACGCACCGCTCGGGGTAAATTTTAGGCCCGCGATTGTAGTTGGGGTCTCAAGAGAGGTATCGATCAATTCTTCACGTAACGCACCAATGATACCGTTGCGACCTGCAAGAACTTTTCCAAGGCGTCGCTCTCGACGCGCTGATTCAATCACACCACATGCTGTAGCATTGATGACGGCAGTGACGCCGCCGGATTGTGCGTAAAATATATTCTTAGCTGCCATACATACTTCCGAGCTCTGCACCAGCGACTTATGTATCGCAGTTTTGCTTCAGAGGCAACCAGAAAGGTGGACGGTATTACTCTCGCACGCGAATAATCAGCACATCACAGGTCGCCCCGTGTAATACACTGTTGGCGGTGGAACCCAATAAAAGCCGTAAACCAGACTGACCATGAGTTCCGAGCACTATCAAGTCTACACCCTGCCCTTCACACAGGGCATGAATTTCTGAAGCGGCTTTTGTAGCGCAAACTCTGGCGCCTCTGCTATCAGGTGCTGACGACTAGTAGCGATATCGAACTCAGCAAGCAAGTTACCAAAGGCCTCTCTATGTTCTTTTTCTGCATCCTTAAGATAGGTTCCCGACAAAGGAACCTGACTATAGTTCATTTCGTCCTTCCTGATCCAGGTTATACACCAACTCCTGGTTTTCCATTTCCTGGGATTGATCAGAAAAATTACCACTGACACGCTCTTCGCGTTCATGAATATGTTTATGTGTACGACTTACCCGATCCAGTAATTCATGTTTCAGATCCTGCAGAGTAATTTTTTGTTGTTCAAGGTTCATACGCATTCATACCTGAGTAGTTGAATTCAATTTACTCTGGATTCGAACTGTCAGAATTGACGCACATCAATAAGAGTTGACGCACATCAATAAGAGTTAATAAGGATTTTTATTAATCCGAAGGTCTTGAATTATTCCGCATCGACCATAGAAAGGTCTCGAACAAACCAATTGAGGATATTCGAATGACAGCTTTTCACGCACTAACCGATCTACATCGAGAACTTGGTCGTGTATTTGACGACCGACCACTCTATCGTCACACACCCGCAACTAACGAGGCTTCGTCCTGGTCCCCTCAGGTCGACATTAAAGAAGATGAAGGTGGTTTTACGGTGATCGCCGATGTGCCAGGGGTTGATCCCGCAGATGTTGATATCACGCTCGATAACAGCGTGCTAACCATCCGTGGCGAACGGGAAAGCGAGACGCAGGGCCTTAGGCGACGCGAACGTTTTCGTGGTTCATTTCTTCGACAATTTACTCTGCCAGAATCGGTTGATGAATCCGGTGTAAAAGCATCGGCAAGCAATGGGGTGCTACAGGTAACCATTCCGCGATCCGCAAAAGCCAAACCACTGTCGATTACCGTCGAGGGAGAATAGGAGAAACTATAGCAACCTGGGATAACATCGCACACAACGTAAAAGACACCCTGGAATCCCTCACAGAAGGATGGCAGGAACTCTGGAGTAAAGCGAGAAACTCAATCACGCACTTTACCCCAAACAGTGACGACGATGCCCCCACGCAAAGGAGCGCGTGGGGCGTAATGTCCGCTGAGATGCAGGAAACAGATGCTGCAGTTGTAGTCTCTATTGAGGCACCGGGCATGGAATCCGGCGACTTCAACATAAGAGTTGAAGGAAATCCGCTATCCATTTCCGGCAAGAGGTCTTACTCAAAACAGCGTGAACAGGGTCGTTACCATATTACTGAAAGAGCCTATGGTAGCTTCCAGAGAACAATCTCCCTGCCATTTGAGGTTGATGACAGCAAATCAACAGCGAAATATAAGCACGGGGTCCTGGAAATCAGTCTACCTAAATCGGTAACGTTACAACCGCGTCGCATTACAATTGAAACAGGCTGACGGCAGGGGGCCCTTCCCAAGGGCTCTCTTTTCTGAGCACTTCATGACCACTTTTCGACTATAGGAATTCTTCTACCAATACCGAATGCCACCTTGGATACTTTTGTGCCAGGACAGGTCTGTCGACGTTTATATTCCATCCTGCCAATTAGGCTAACGATTCTGTTGTAGTCCATCTCGGCAGTACTTGATGTCACCCAGGATGAGACTATGTTCATATCGGATGACACAACCGATTGTAGCTGTTCAAACCAGCCGCAAAAACCATCAAAGGTACTCACGTATTCTTCAACGTAGGAACGCACGATTGGATCGAGAATTGCGTAGGGCATTAAGCTCTCTTCATCTGTCTGACCATGGGCCAGCTCTGCGCTTGGGGCCTTTTTCCAGATGTTGGTAGGAATATCCTCATACTGCCTGGCAATATCAATGACCTGGAACTTATACAAGTCCTTAATCGGTGCAAAACTAAAATTCATATCAAAATGCGTGTAGTAGCCACAGGCAGATTCCGTCTTATTCCCTGTTGATAACGGCATCGCACCATAGGCATTGCTAAAATGCATGACGTAAAGATCACGCAGCCTTGCCTGAATATTCTCATCTGCGACACTCGCATATTGATCCTGATCATTAATTGCAGTCACGAGATTCTCCGAATCCCGATTAACAGAAAACTGGTTTTTGAGCATTGTCACGACAGCTTCGTGATCAATAGGCACCTCATAATCCCAACAGCCAAGGTTTTCATGCAGTGCAATCGCATCGGACCGTGAATGATCAGAACTAAAGATGGAAGGCATGCGAATCGCATGCACATTCTTACTACCTACAGCGCAACACGCAATTTTGCACACAACTGCTGAATCTACCCCACCGCTTGAGGCCAGAACAATCTGGGAAAAACCAGATTTCTGTACGTAGTCCCGCAAACTTAGAACCAACAGATCGAATAATTCGACAAATTGAGTATCCGATTTCGACGCTGGCTGGTCGAGCTCGACAACATCGAAGGAGTCCTCGAATAGATTGGTACTAAGATGCAGTAACTCGCTATCGTGCATGACGAAGCTCTGACCGTCGAAGACCAACTCATCCTGCCCGCCTCGCTGATTCACATAGACTAAGGAAATATCTTCACCGGGATTAATAACCTTAATCCTCCGCTCCCCCTTACCATGAACATAAGGTGAGCTGTTCAATGACAAAATAACGTCAACGTCCTGTTCCCGATACAGGCTGAGAGGATTCTTATCATAGTTGTAGTCATCAGTACCCTTGTCATTCCAGAGATCTTCACAAATCGCGATGCCTACTTTCTTACCGGAAATTTCCAGAATGGTCAGATCACGGCCAGGTTCAAAATAACGTAGTTCATCGAACACATCATAAAACGGTAAGAGTTGTTTCCGGTAAAGCGCAACGATACGACCATCGGCAATGACGGCGGCCATATTGAATAAGGGTTTTCCCACACCATCATTACGGTCAATGAAACCAACAACGACGTGTAGGTTAGGGTTACATTTCTCTGTGTATGTCGTGATCTCAGCCAACACTTCAAGATTTCGGTCAATATAGGCGTCGTTATAGACCAAGTCCTGAGAGAGATAACCGCTTATAGTAAGCTCGGGGAACACAATGACATCACACTGCGCGGCATTTGCTCGATCAATACCCGAAAAGATTTTCGCCAGATTGCCTTCAAAATCACCCGGGGTCGTATTGATCTGACCCAAGCAAACTTTCATCTGGCTGTTTTGCTGGTATACAGCAAATAAACTAACGCTAACATAACGATGACCGCTCCTGCCTGGTGCAAGCTAGCAACGGCGATGGGTACATACAGGACTAGCGTACTCACCCCAAGAACAAACTGAACTGCAATAAGCGCGATCAATACAGTCCAGCCCGTGGTGACACCCTTATCCTTCAAGGACAAGGTCAAACCGGCAATTGACATCCCTACTAACACCACCGCAATCCAGCGATGTACAAACTGTACCATGGCGCCATTCTCCACAAAATTTACGAGCCACGGTGACATCGTGGTCGCCGCCTCAGCGAGCAACTGACCGTCCATAAGCGGAAAAGTATTAAATCCCAATCCCGCCCGGAGTCCCGCGACAAATGCACCATATAATACCTGCAGCACAAACAATACGATGATGCTATACAACAGCTTTTGAAGAATGGCAGAAACTGATCTTACCTGTACATTCAAAAGATCCAGTATAAGCCAGTATAGATATGCCATTAGAAACATCGCCAGCATCAAGTGCGCAGCCAGCCTAAAATGGCTTACCCTCGGCAAGTCAACGAGGCCACTCTTAACCATATACCAGCCCATTAGCCCCTGTAGGCCTCCAAGAAGGAAGGCAAAGAGTAATTTCGGCATCATACTGCGACGAATCATCTTCAGGTAAGCCAAAATCACAAACGGAATAAAGAAGACTATGCCAATAAACCTACCTAGCAGTCTGTGGCTGTACTCCCAGAGATAAATGAATTTGAACTCTTCAAGCACCATCCCATGGTTCACTTTCTGATACTCGGGGAACTGTTTATAGGCATCAAACGCAGCCTGCCAGTCCTGCTGATTGAGCGGTGGGATACTCCCAAGAATCGGTTTCCAGTCGACCATAGATAGACCGCTATGGGTCAATCGAGTCACCCCACCGACAATAATCATCAAAAATACCACAACACATATGCCACACAGCCAATATGCAACGGCCCTGTCCGCTGTACTCATAATAGTCATCTTAGGAAATTTGATCACGCATTCTAGCCCGACGTCTATACATTAACCACACGCTGTACTTCCAAAAGTATCAAAGCAGCGCCAAAAAACCTTATAACGGATACTTGAATATCCAGGTATTAGCCATATCATCTGTGATGATCCCATTAGAGTATAACTATGAGTTCAAATTTCACCGTTTCCTGCCAACAATGCCGACTTAACGAGTTGTGCATTCCGCACTCGCTCTCTGATAGTGAAATGGACGAATTGGATACCAACATCAGGCGCGGCAAACCTCTGTAGCGTGGTCAGCACATATTTGAAGAAGGGGAGAAATTCGCCGCTCTTTATGCAGTTCGTTCCGGGGCAGTCAAAGCTTTCAGTATTGATGCTAACGGTGACGAGCAGGTTATTGGTTTCTTCTTGCCGGGAGAGATTCTTGGTTTGGATGCAATGGAGGCAGGCCAGCATGTCAATTCGGCGCGCACACTTGAAACACAGCAACAGCTCATGCCCACCCGGTGCCACCATTTTTGGATCCTCCCAAAACAATTTCTCTCTGAATTCGCTATACTTTTCTTTTAACTAAACATTCAGTTTTGAATACCATCCTCCCAAGCGCAATAGAAGACCGGTCTCTTTTTGCATCGATGAAAGTTAGGGACTATGCGTTCCTTTGGGTCGGCATGCTGAGCTCTTCCTTCGCAATGAGCATGCAAACGATTGCCCAGGGCTGGTTAGTCTATGAGATGAGTGCCTCTGCGCTTGACCTGACCTGGGTCACTCTGGCGTTTATGCTCCCCACGATCATTTTCTCCCTGCATGGTGGCGTGATTGCCGACAGGCTTCCGAAAAAACCGATTATCGGCCTCGCACCCATAATCAACGGTGTTGCATCACTAATCGTCGCGGTGATTATTATGTTCGGTAACGTGACCTTCTGGGATTTCATTTGGGTCGGATTGGTCAACGGTACGGTCATGGCACTTTCCATACCCGCAAGAACTGCATTCATTCCAGAGATTGTAGGAGAGAGGCTAATGTTCAACGCTATGGCCTTAAACACTGCGACCTGGAATCTATCACGAATCCTCGGTCCCGCCCTCGCAGGATTTATGATCGCAATATTTGCTGATGGCAATACTTCCTCCACATTCGGTGTCGGACTGGTCTTTTTTGTGCTTTCTTTTCTATATTTCGTTTCCTCCGTGAGCGTACTGTTTATAAGACATCATGGGGTGCCTGAGCCACGAAAAAAAGAATCAGCGCTAACGGATATCCAGCAGTGTGTGAGCTACGTCGTAAACTCACCCATTGTTGGCGGACTCATGTTGCTTGCCATATTCCTCTTCATGTTTGGAAACAGTATCAGTATCTTATTACCTGCTTTCAACACTGACGTGCTTGCCGGTGGTCCCGATGATCTGGGACTATTAATGGCTGCCATGGGGGCCGGGGCGATACTTGGTTCCCTGACACTAGCCAAACTTGGAAATATGCGACGTAAAGGGCGCTGGCTTCTTTTCACAGAAGCATTATGGGGGTTCACACTCATCGGCTTTGCACTGACGACCACATTTACTCAGGCTGTCGTTGCCATTTCCGCTATCGGTTTCGTTTCAGCGGTAAACATGTCTCTGAATCGCTCTCTGGTGCAACTTCAGGTGGAGCAACATATGCGCGGCAGAGTCATGAGTCTGGACATGATGGCGCACGGAGCGATGCCGCTTGGCATGCTTCCCATTGGTTATATATCAGAAGTCGTGAGCGTTGAAGCTGGGCTCGCCGCGAGTGGCGCTTTGCTTTTTCTGTGTACGATTATAGTGATGATCATGATCCCGAAAATCCGAACTATCAATATCGGTTTTGTCACACCTGCAACTTGATCTAAAAGCAGTAAATGAGGAACATGGGTTATCCAACCGCGATTGCATCGATGTTCGTTATTCTCAAATATTTCTGGCAAATGTGCCTGTTAAGGGCGGGACCAGATAAAATTCCCGCACAGCCGCGACTACTTGCCGCGGCTCTGGTCTCGTATGTTGTTGCACAAATCCTCGTAGCATTACTCACACGAAATGAGAATTCCTTCGAATTAGCAGTACGGATAATTCCTGTCGAAATCATTATGCTGGGATTGGTGACCTACCTTTTACTGTTGTTCCTAAAGCTACAATCACGATTCTTACCAACTTACACGGCCATAATCGGATGCGATATTGTTATCGTCGCCATACAACTGCCATTGCTGCTCATCATGCAAAACACGGAAATGCCAACGCTGATTTTATTTCTTAACGCTGCATGGTTTGTTTGTTTTTGCTGGCTGCTGGTGATCATCGGTCACATCTATCACCGAGCCGCAAATGTCAGTATCGTGCAAGGTGGCGCCATCGCAGTCGTTGCTTTTGCGTTGACACTAACGACGATCTACTCGTTCATCCCTATGGAATAATCTATGCATATCCATATTCTAGGTATTTGTGGCACATTAATGGGGAGTATCGCCCTGCTCGCACGAGAGGCAGGCCACAGGGTCTCTGGAACCGATCAGAACGTCTACCCGCCGATGAGCACACAGCTCGCTGATGCCGGCATTCAACTGATCTCGCCTTATTCAGAGGACTGCATCCCAACAGACACCGATCTCATTATTATTGGTAACGCGGGCCTTCCGAGAGGTAATCCCGCCGTCGAAGCAGTTCTGAACAGGCGAATGCCCTATATATCTGGCGCGCAATGGCTAGGCCAACAACTTCTGTCAGAACGTTGGGTCATTGCAGTTTCTGGAACCCACGGCAAAACAACAACCGCCAGCATGATTGCCTGGATTCTAGAGTACGCCGGCCTCAAACCAGGGTATTTAATCGGCGGTATTCCATCCAATTTTGGTAAATCCGCCACCTTGGGAAACGATCCTTTCTTTGTGATCGAAGCTGACGAATACGACACTTCTTATTTCGATCGTCAATCCAAGTTTCTGCATTACCGTCCTCAGACACTAGTTATAAATAATCTTGAATTCGACCATGCGGATATTTTTGAAGACCTGCGGGCGATTCAAAACCAGTTTCATCTTCTGTTGCGAAAAATTCCTGGCAATGGGTTGATCATCCATCCAAGGAACGACAGGCATGTACAAGAGGTTATCGATCGAGGTTGTTGGACTCCGACCCAAAGCTTTGATCTTAACAACGCGGATTTTTGTGCAACGGACGTGGTTTCGGATGGCAGTGAGTTTAATATTTCTGTCTCTGAAAAAATCGAGGGTCGCATTGCCTGGTCTTTAACGGGCATACATAACGTACAAAATGCGCTGGCCGCAATAGCGGCGGCGAGACACGCTGGCGTCCAGCCCAGCGTCGCCTGCGCTGCGCTATGCGATTTTACGGGGGTAAAACGCCGGCTAGAGCTCATTCACAGTGATGACAATCTCAATATCTACGATGACTTCGCACACCATCCTACGGCAATACAAAGCACCCTTACTGGCCTCAGAGCAAAAATTGGTTCAGACACACTTCTTGCTGTTATAGAACCCGCATCTCACACGATGCGACTTGGCATCCATGCTACGACTTTGGCTAATGCTATATCACCCGCTGACCATACTATGTGGTTCAATCCCGAAAATATTAACTGGGATATGCGGCAGCACCTTTCTAGCACAGCATCAGAAATAATAAATGATACTGACGTTCTCCTGTCGCGCTGCAACGACTACATAGACAAACATCGACCATTGCACGTTGTCATTATGAGCAACGGCGGTTTCAATGGTTTCCATGAAAAATTGATTGCTGAATTGTAATTATGCTCGAAACAGAACTGTTCGAACCCGTCAGTGAATACCTTCGACTGCAGGGATATGAGGTCAATGCCGAAGTTAAAAACTGCGATATCGTCGCTAGCTGTGGGGATTGCCTAATCATTGTCGAACTCAAAACCAGCGCCAATATGCAATTGCTTATACAGGCTACCGATCGGCAAAGAATAACCGACAGTGTTTATGTTGCGATCCCAGATCCGGGTAACAGTCGGAGATTCACAGGAATCAAACACGTTCTAAAACAACTGGAGTTGGGGCTACTAATCGTAACGTCCAGCAACTTAGGACAAAGAGTCAGCAAGGTATTCGATCCTCTGCCCAGGCAAAAACGGAAGCTCAGCAAGCGCAAACGTGCTGTGATAAAGGAGATCAAAGATCGTTCAGGCAACTACAACATCGGCGGCAGTTCAAAAACAAAGCTAATGACAGCCTATAGAGAACAGGCGATATTTATTGCTACCTGCCTCGAGACAAATGGCGCCAGCTCACCGAAAAGTCTCAAACAAATCGGTGCTGGTGACAAAACACAAAGCATTCTCGCCGCCAACCATTATGGTTGGTTCCAAAGAATTGATCGCGGAATTTACGAACTAACCAATATGGGCAGACAGGCGCTTAATCAATATCCGGAAATTTACCGGCAGAGTAAAGACCTAATCTCATCAAAAGGATGGGTGGCAAAGAAGTGATGCAGGAAATGCTGGCGATGCACCCCAACACTTTAATTCTGTTCACCAGTGGTTGTTCAGAATCGGGCATACACACCAATTTGATCCTCGAAGAAGGTTTGGAATTCATCGCCAAACCCTACAGCACGGATGCACTAAGAGCCCGTGTACGCAATATTTTGGATGAACGGTCCAGTGTGACTGAAGACAAGGTATCAGCGCGTTAGCATTTTTCCTGTTACCATAGTCATCGTCTTTATCAATCACTAGATCCATGCTTTCACCGACAAATTTTTTCAATCTTTCGACGTTCGCACACTGCACTGTGTTCGAAGATGTGGACAACGTTTGGGAGCCTCTGGCCTCACTCGATACTTACCTCACCTCATGGTTTCAGAAACATGATCCGTCGCTGGCCAATGTGTCTGTTGCTCAAACGGCACGCATCTATGGCGACGTGTTTATCGGTGCTGGGTCCGTTATTGAAGATGGTGTATGCATTATGGGGCCGACTATCATTGGTGAAAACTGCGAAATCAGACAGGGAGCCTATATTCGAGGAGATTGTCTGATGGGTGATCGCTGCGTGTTGGGTCATGCCAGCGAACTAAAAAATTCCATTATGCTAAACGATGCCAAGGCACCTCACTTTGCTTACGTTGGCGACAGTATTCTTGGCAATAATGTAAATCTCGGTGCCGGAACCAAGCTATCCAACTTGTCGGTCGCAAGCGAGAAAGAATTGTCCACGGGCAAACGACCGACAATCAAGATCGTAATAGACGCTGAGGAAGTTGATACCGATCTCGCCAAGTTGGGGGCAATCATTGGTGATGACGCACAAACGGGCTGTAATGCTGTGACCAACCCCGGCACACTGATTGGGAAGAATTCACTGGTCTACGCGAATACATCCGTCTCCAAAGGATTGATCCCGGAAAATAGCATTGTAAAACTTCGCCAGGTTACTGAGATAGATACTCGGCGAACTGACTAGTTCTAACTTGTTTGACCCGATGAAGGCTCTATTCAACATGACCAAAAAAATCTTAGTGATCCAACCTCTTAGTCCGGTGAACTGTGGGACTTCGAACGCTGAAGGCTCTTATGAACATTAAACATCTCCTGGACAAAGCCTTTTCGGAGGCGTTAAGCAAACTTGTTGGAAGCGATACACCAGGCATCGTCAAACAGGCCCAGCGTGAAGAATTTGGTCATTATCAGGCAAACGGCGTGATGGCTGCTGCTAAGAAACTGAAAACTAACCCACGAGAACTTGCTGAAAAGCTCATCGAAGACATTGGCCTGAAAGGCACCTGTTTCACTGAAATCGCCGGTCCAGGCTTTGTCAATATTCACCTGACAAGCGACTTTGTCGCACAGCAACTAAACAGCGTTATTAAAGACTCTTCCCTTGGTGTTCCGTCTACCGAGGTCTCAAAAATTGTCGTTGACTATTCCGGACCCAACCTTGCCAAAGAGATGCATATTGGTCACTTGCGATCTACCGCAATCGGCGATTCCCTGGTTAGGGTTCTGGAGTTTGTTGGCCACGATGTTATCCGCGCAAACCACGTTGGTGACTGGGGGGCTCAATTCGGTAGTTTATTGGCCTACATGGATCAACTCCGGCAAGCCGGTCAGTCGCTTTCAACTGAACTAACAGACTTAGAAAAGTTTTATCAGGCGGCGAGCGCACTATTCAAGTCCGATGAAAGCTTTGCCAAAACTGCAAGGAGCTATGTTGTTAGATTACAAAATGGCGACAACGAATGTCTCTCTCTGTGGAATCAATTCATTGAAGAATCCATACGACATAGCCAGGAGGTATACGAAAAGTTCAACATTACGCTTGGCGTCAATGATATTCGTGCAGAGAGTGCCTACAACAATGTCTTACCTATCGTAGTCCAGGAGCTTGAGGAACAACAGTTACTCGTAGAAAGCGAAGGTGCCAAGTGTGTTTTCCTGGATGAGTTCAAGGGTAAGGGTGACAAGCCTCTTCCCGCAATCATTCAAAAATCCGATGGCGGCTACCCCTATATGGCGACAGACCTTGCTGCAACGCGCTATCGAACTCAGGAACTCGGTGCAGACAAGGTGCTCTACGTTGTCGGAGGCGAACAACTACTGCACTTAAGGCAGGTTTTCGCTGTCGCAAAAGCAGCAGGATATATTCATGAAGATCAGGAGTTTCTCCATCTTCCTTTTGGTGGGGTGTTAAAGGAAGACGGCTTGCGATTTAAAACCCGGGATGGCGCTGATGTAAAACTTATTGATGTGTTGGATGAAGCGATCCTGCGCGCTTTTAACGTGGTGTCAGAAAAGAATCCTGCATTATCTGAATCGGACCGAGGGGAAGTGGCGCGAGTTGTCGGTATAGGCGCGGTGAAGTATGCGGAACTTTCTAAAAATCGAAGCACGGACTACATCTTTGACTGGGATACCATGCTCGCATTTGAGGGCAATACTGCACCCTACCTGCAATATACCTACACCCGGATCAGAAGTATGTTCCGTCGAGCAGGAACGGACAGCCTCCAAGGTAGCATAGTGCTCGGAGAAAATGCCGAGTTACGACTCGGTGTGAAGTTGTTGCAGTTTCCTGAAACTATAGAATCTACACTAGATGACTATCAGGCTAATGTCCTGTGTAACTATCTGTACGAATTGTGCGGTTTCTTTAACACCTTTTACGAACAGTGTCCTGTCCTCATCGCAGAAGAACCCAGTAAGACCAGCCGTCTTCTTCTCTGCGAACTCACCGCCAAAACGCTTCGACAGGGTCTTGAACTGCTCGGAATTGAAACAGTTGAACAAATGTGAAGCGTGCAATTATTGTCGCCCGATCACAAAACAACGTTATCGGAAATGGACCTGACATTCCCTGGAAGATTAAAGGGGAACAGATAATTTTCAAGCGGATCACCGAGGGTGGTACGTTGATTATGGGTCGTAAAACCTTCCAATCTATTGGTCGACCTTTACCTGGCCGCACAACAATCATCATTTCGAGAAACCAGAGCTACACACAGAAAGGGTGTTTTGTCTGCGATACTCTAGAAGCAGCTTTCGAATTGGCAGATCACGAACAAAAGCCAGTTTTTGTTGCGGGTGGTGGTGAAATATATAAATTGGCTTTACCGCTGGTGGACACGGTCCACATCAGCACAATTCAGGCAGAAATTTCTGGAGACATTCTATTTCAATCATTTCCAACCGATGATTTCACGCTGGTCGAAGAACAGTTTTTTGAGTCGAATATCAATTATATCTATCAACGCTACGAAAGGAGCTGATTAGTTATTTACTAGTAACCTGTGCCATAGAATTGCTGGGGCACATTTCATCATGTCGGCGCAAGGCTGCACACATATCAACGACGGGCATAGTGTCGATTTTGACACGGGACGTGTTGCGTAAATGCAATTCAATCTGTCGTCCCGATAAGGCTGGCTGCCTCTCCTTAATCAACGCGGCAATACCTGATACATAGGCGGAAGCCAGCGAACTTCCTGTTCGAAAGGCATAGGTAGCCCCAGGTGTGGTGGTGAGAACATCTGTACCGGGCGCAAGAACCCCATATAGATCATCAGTCGTTCCACTCAACCCTGCAGCACTAACAGGAATACTAGCAGCCTGTGATATGCCCAACGGGGTGCCAACACCAATTACTTCTGTCATTGAAGCGGGGAAAGAGTTTCGACGTTTTTCGTTTCTGGCACTCACCAATACTATCCCCTGATCGCTGGCTGCTTTGAGCAAACTGGCAATGAGCGGGTCACTCGGCCCAGAAAGGCTCAAGTTAAGAATATCCGGCTGCTGCTTTAGCACGGCCATCAATGCCTTCATTAAGCTTACGCTATCGCAAGATGCGGCTTGAGTTAACTTATCATGCCAACATGCCTTAAAAGCCATAAGCTTCACGTCTGGTGCCACACCTACAATACCTAGATCGTTATTGGCAATAGAACCAATGATCCCTGCGACCGTTGTACCATGTTCATCTTCGTCAAACCTGGTCTGATCGTGACTGACAAAATTCTGTGAATATACGATGCGATCTCTAAGCTCAGGATGAGCTCGATCAATACCCGTATCCACAATGCCCACTGCTACACCCTTACCCGTGGCCAGTTTATGGATATGCTCTATGTCATCGTTATTGACAGTATTCTGCAAGTCGAAGTAGGGGTCATTATAGGTATGTAACTTGTAGGTCTTAACATCTTCCACTGTCTCAACACGCTCGTCATGTGAAAGCGCCGAAATCAGGTCAGTAAGCTTCGTCTTTTTGCCAATCTCAGCCACAACCGCCTGTAAACCAAGACTCTTGATAGGCCACTCGGCGATCTTGCGCAGGTTATGCAGCCGTATGATATCCTGTACGGCGAGTTGAATCTTGACGCCCTTTGGGTCTGTCATCTGGTCGAGACCAGCCTTGGAAAAGTCAGTCGCATCCTGACCAGGCTCAGCACTAATGGTAAAAACCACCTGCCGTGCCATCTGCTCCTTAGGTGGTCTGGTATCCACCGATGTACAGCCAACAATCAGCAAACTACACAGCATCATCGATTTTAGAGCCACCGATGCAAGGTAGGACATGTCTTGAACCCTACGGGCCAACAAACGCCGCATCCTCTACACCATCAATGGTCTTGATTGAGTGAATGAATTCATCGTCAGTCATTTGATCTGGCACTGCAATATCGACAATATAAGCACCGCTACTATCAGGGCCACTCACTAAATATGAATTGGTATCAATCAGTGCCTGTCGCATGGTTTGTGCAGATATGGGCTGCGCGAACGTCAGCGAAAATCTGTGTGACATGCCCTGGGTCGCGGTGACCGTAGAGAGCGTCTGAAACTTATTCTGATCTGAACTTATAGGTACAAACGCAACAATCCCGGCAATTATTGATACACTGGCAGCAAGCCCAAAGCCAGGTAACCAGCTTCTTTTCTTACCAAACCCATGATCTGCTGTACTTTCTTTATTCAACTCCGCCGCTTCAATTCGGGCCATTAACTTCCTGAATGAAAATCGATAATCGGGCAATACCATACTGCCATCAACGATCAAAGCCTGTAGATCCTGTAGTCTATCTCGCTCCTGTTGACAATCAGGACACCCGGCCAGGTGCGACAGAACCAATGCCTGTTCTTTACGACCTAAGCTATCGTTAACAAACCAAGGCAATAACTGCGCTATATTTTCGTGTTTCTTCCCCATGATCCTTCTCTATAAAAAATACATATAAACCAAATACACCAGCTCAATGAAACCGGTGTGAACAATTACTCGAGTGACTCGCCTACTCCGTTTTTTCGGGTCCCTTTCTCAGAAGAATCCGCACCCTTGTGTTCCTGCAACTGCGGTAAAAGTTTCGCAAGACGCCGCCTGGCATGAAACATTCTAGTTTTTACAGTATTGACCGGACATCCCATGGTCTCTGCAATTTCCTGATATGAATAACCAAAAAAATAGGTCAACTCCACCACTGATCGCTGGTCGGCAGATATCATATCGAGACCGCAGGTCAACCATTCCTGTAATCCCAGCTTGCTAATAAGGTTTACAGACTCCTCAATTTCTTCATCAATGCTATCTGCCTGCTGATCAGGAACGGTACGGAGTTTATCCAGCGCCTTGATGCCCTTTAGATACGCGATGCCGGTAACCCACGTAGAGACCTTGGATCTTCCCTGAAACCGATCCGCCTTCTCCCAGACAACGAATAACGTGTCATTGACGACTTCCTCCATCATCTCAGGACGCCGGAGCAAACGGTTTAGATATCGCGATAACTGCGGATAGAAGCGTGTATACAATTTCTCAAACGCAACCTTGTCCTTGACCGCAACGAGTTGCAGTAGCTTCAAGTTTTCTTCGTCCTCGGCTCCTCGAGTCGACTTAAGTTCTTGAATTGACGTCAATAAAACCTCCAGCGATCATCGCTGATTTACACTACTATAGTGGTGTTATAGACCCAAAATGTTCATTTTTCACGAAAATTTATAAAAAATCTGCCTATCCTACGAGCAACATAGCCGCAAATATTTGCGAAAATGTATAATTAACCGGACTTTTCTATCTCAGTAGGATCAAATATGCGCTGGACACCTCTCCTTCTCGCATTGTATCCAATACAAAATCATGCCGATTTCGAGATCGGCGCTGACGCATATAGACAGAGTGACTACGTAACCGCCCTACAAACATTCATCCCGTTAGCCGAAAATGGGGATGCCAGAGCGCAAACAGTCCTCGCTTTGATGCACAAATACGGAGAGGGCGTGAATCAAAACCTCGAAACGGCTTTCGCCTGGTACTTGAAGGCTGCGGAAAGGAATTATGCACCTGCCCAATTGCACGCAGGGGCTATGCTCGCTGATGGCAGAGGTGTTGATAAGGACCGGGATTCAGCCATCCTGTGGTTGACTAAAGCCGCCAATGCAGGCTTCGAACGTGCAAAGGACAAATTGCTGGAGCTCGACATAGGCTCGGAAAAAAATATCAAGCCAGTTGCTAATGTCATTGAGTGGTCACGAAATTGGGATCTCAGTCTACCTGACGAGATTCGCTTTAAGGATCGGGAGCCAATTGCTGACGCTAGATTTAGAGTACAGCTGGGTGCGATGAGTTCACACGATCGGGCGTTTTCGCTATGGCAAAGACTAACGACGATTAACCCTTCATTATTCGAAGGTCTCTCCTACACAATCACTGAAACGACACAATCAGACCCAGTACACCGGTTGCAAGCTGGCCCGTTCTCAACTATCCAAACCGCCAGATTTTTTTGTGATCGACTGGAACAGGATCCCGAAGTGAACTCTGGCTGTTTGCCCCTACAAACGGCCCCTTAGAATGACCGGCACCATATGCCCCAACTGTGATACGCCGTTACACGGCCCGTATTGTTCTACCTGCGGCCAACACCAGGGGCGCTATGACCAAGTGTTTTCACAACTCGTTAGCGAAAGCTTGGGTGATATATTTCGTCTGGATGCCAGAGGTTCAAATACATTGCTGTCTTTACTTTTCCGACCGGGTCAACTCATCGTCGAGTTCCTGGCCGGCGCCCGCGCCCGATTTATCTCCCCGGTGCGGCTATATCTTGTCGCCAGCTTATTGCTTTTTCTGTTGATTTCTATTGGCCCCGAAGATCGATCAGAACACGTTGTCGAGGCCTATCATGCAGCGCTACATGATGCAATTATGGAGTACATTATTCTTGATGGTGTAGACGGTCCCCTAACCCAATATGCGTAGGAACAAATTCTCAAAATGATCGCGCTTGGAAGGACGAACCCGCAATTGCTGTTTGATCAGTACGTTGATCTTCTGGCAACAATGATGTTTTTCATGATTCCAATTTTTGCCATATTCGTCAAACTATTCTACTTAGGCAGCCGCTATTTTTACAAGGAGCATCTTATTGTCTGCGTCTACCTGCAGAACTTCATTTACATGGCCTTTAGCATGCTCCTGGTTCTCGGATTCTTCGGCGGTGCGCTCGACTGGATCGATTACGCTCTTCAATTATGGATACCCGTTTATATCTTCATTAGTATTCGCGTCGTGTATCGCCAAAGCTATTTCCTCACAGTGTCCAAGTACGTAATTCTGACCTTTGTATATTTCTCCCTATTTATGCCAGCGCTGCTTGCGAGCTTTGTCTGGCAGGCGACTACCTTTTGAACCGTGAACTTAAGACCAGGCTGAGCGCACTAGGTGTGACCGAAGCGCAACTGAAGGCCTGCAGATTACCTGAATACGTGGAGGCTAAGAATCTAGTTCAAGCGGAAGACGACATGTTCTCCCGTGTCCAGCATATGACCGCCAATACCCTTCGTGCATGGCAACTCATGGAAAAAACCGCGGCACAGGAGAACATTGTCCTGTTACTGGTCTCCGCATTCAGATCAATTGATTACCAGTGCGAACTTATCAAGGGGAAATTAGCGGCAGGGCGGTCGCTAGACGACATTCTCAGCGTCAATGCCATTCCCGGTTTTAGTGAACATCACACAGGGAGGGCCCTCGATTTAAGCACGCCAAACTGTGAGCCCTTAACAACAGATTTCGAAACTACCGAAGCATTTCGCTGGCTTACTGAACATGCAGGTCGCTTTGGGTTTGTCATCAGTTTTCCTAAGGACAACAACAGCGGAATCAACTATGAGCCGTGGCACTGGGCTCTGAAAAATACCACTAAGGGGAATGTTTCTTAAGTTTCGCAGCGATCAACGCCTTCTGAGCATCAGTCAAAACAGGCTTCTGTATCGGCTTTTCCTGCGTCGCAAACAGATATTTCTCACGCACAACCTGACGAGCGCCAAAGCCATCTGCTTTTAACTGACCATAACAGTCATCAATCATGTTTGGGTTACCGCAGATCAAAAAATGGTCTGTGTCTGGATTTGGTGCAAAAGATTGGATGTGCGCAGTCACATAACCTTCCCGCTCATATGATTCCAGATCGTTTACTGTTCTACTATAGCAGACAACCAGCGTTAGTTCCGGCCAATTCAACGCCAACAATTCTTGTTGATACAAGAATTCAGAACGGTCTCTGACGCCAAAGAATAAAATGACATTCTGACTGCGATTCTTCAGTACCGACAGCATTGGCAAAAATGGTGCGATACCCACACTGGTAGCCACCAAAAATAATCGCTTGGGCAACGCCTTGGGTATAATTAAACGGCCATAAGGTCCGTTAACCTGAGTTTTTAAGCCCAACTCGCTCTTAAACAACAATTCGCTCGCCCTACCGCCTTCAACGGTGGAAATAACCAGGTCCATGTCACTTCCCGCTGCATCGGTAAAGTTACACAATGAATACGATCGTTCGAAAGATCCTCGTTGATCTTCAAAGGTGAACCTAAAGAACTGACCCGGTTCAAAGGGCACTGCCCCACCACCTACTCTTCGGAAACGGAAGTCCATGGTACTAGCTGACAAGCACCTGCTTCGGGTGAGCACAGCCTCGAACTGATCAGACATTGCAATCTCTATGTTTTTCTTAACAGAATTATGACACAAGGATCTCTATAATCATCGACTCACGCTATTTGGCACGAGAGACAATGTGAATACCAACATCAAAGTTCGCAAGTTCGATCTATGATTGCACTCCGTTTATCTGAAATGTATTGAGCACAAGGAACTCATACCGCTGGTATTCTTACTCCAGCGATGGCGATTTGACCCAAATGGGCTGCCAGAGGACAAAAAATCCTACCTGGCTGATTTCGTCGACCAATGGTTGGTGACACGTCGAAAAACGGCATCTTTATAGCCCTATATTATTGATATATATAATATTTA
>JAQWMV010000039.1 GCA_029246605.1 Pseudomonadales bacterium
GTTGAAACCCGGATGAACCGTGACTGGGTCGTCCCGGGGTTGGGCGATGCCGGTGCTCCCGTGTCTGTCATTATGGATTCTGGTTGGCCATCTTTCTTCTTAAGTCACTGGGTCAGGGATGAAAAGAAGATCGAACTACCGGTGGCGATACATCGAATGACAGCACGCGCAGCGAAAGTGCTGGGACTTACTGATCGGGGTATGCTGAAGATTGGTAAAAAGGCGGATATCAATCTTCTGGACATAAACAACGTTGAGGAGCGTCAACCAAGAGTCGTGCAGGACTTTCCCCACGGCAAGAGTCGTTTGGTACAGGATTCGGCTGGATATCTGGCAACCATCGTCAATGGGCAGATAACACGTCGAGACAACGAATCAACAGGGGCACGATCAGGTCACATACTTCGATCCACTGACTAACAGAGGAACTGCACGATGGTTGAGAATCGTTTTGATGAACCAGATCTCACTGCAGCCGTAGAAAAAAATATCGGTCCTTACAGATTGGCGTTAGTTTATCGGACCGTCCGTACCGATGAAGGTCCTACCGTCCATGTGTTTGGTCCGGTTAATGGTGACGAGGAGGAAATTCTGCGTTTTGACTGCTTCAGAGAAATGCCTCATTACCACTTGGGGTTTGGTTATCTGGAAAAACCTGTGATATCGATTGAGCAGAGCGACCCACTGGCCTGGGTGCTGTCTGAGTTAAGTCGGCGATTTGACGAATATCTCGAGCTTTCTGAGGCCGGTAATGAGCTGCCCGAAGATTGGCGAAACACCAGCAATGTTATCACCCAAGAGTTCGCCACGACTGCCAGCAACTGGTCTAGTTAATCCAAGGGATTTGAAGTTTATTGCAGTTGTCCACACACTCTGCAATGGACACCGTACACAAATGTCATCTCGTTGCAGTGCTTACACGGGTGAAATTGCTCAAAGCCACACTGTGGACACGCCGGGCTATCCGGGCTAATTTTTACAACACAATTTTGACAGAGTCCCTTTGCTATAAGCTTTGCGAGCTCTTTGTCATGTGAGAACAGTTTCTTTTGGAAAAGGTAGATGAGCATCATGGCTGCTGCGATAGCGATGGCAATGACGAGGTAATGCCAGATCGCCACCAGGCCTATAGATTCCAGAAACCAGATAATGTGTTGCAATAACTTCTGCGGGATAACTTCGTACAGCAGTTCGCAAATTTTGATCAGCACTGGAATGAACACGACGATCAAAAGGTGTGATGACACCAGCAATTGGAAAGGTCACGTCTTCGCTATACTGATTGAGTTCCAATAATAGAAAGCAAGCATCAGCGGCAGTAAGAAAAGCATTTCCATGCCTAATTTTTTACCGGGTATCAGAACGCCAGGTCGCGATATTCCTCTGCGAGGTTTTCTCGATCATCGTTGGTCAATCTCTCAAGGTGTTCAAAGAGTCGGACCAGTTTTTCATCGTTAGCAAATGCTTCTCTTGTTTGATTCTCCTGTTCGATGAGAGTGTCGAGGCTGCTGATTGATTCTATGACTTCTCGTTGTAGGGTGGCTGTGCTGCTTTTCGAATCGACCTCAGGCAGCTTTGTTTCGTAGGCGCTCCTGACATTGTTGAGCTTTTTACGGGTTTGCCGCGCCTCTTGCTTGAAGCGGGTCATCGTCTTTATTTTGTCGGTAAGACTTCTGTCGTTCTTAATTTGATCAAAATGATCCGTGATTATCTGGCAGGTCGGGTGCTGTCGTTCCATCACCCGGCCCCGGTTTCGCGGCTCACGATAGCTATTGGCAAGCTGGGCAATTCGATCGATCCGATTGGTGGCATTCCAGTTCTGAGAGGTCACCACATCTCTACAATGCTGCGGAATATGCTCATCAGGTGTGGTGAGTTGGCGGGTATGTTCGGCAAGCCCGTTGAATATGGAGACGATAATAAAAATATCGAGTGCGAGGACCTCAGAGAATCAATCGGGGGAGGAGAGTAACTGCCTAAGGTTTATCTCGCGCTCTTTTTGCTCTGCTATTACATTACGAGTGCAAATATAGACCAATGACCGAGCTAAACTGTGACCTACTTCATGTTTCTGACAAAAATTGGCATTTTTTAGTAGTTGGTACCAGGTTTCGACGATTCTGCTGCTCAGCCACCGAAGTCTCTGAACCAGATTGAGATCAACTTGTTGGTCACGTAGATAGCCGCAATCATCGTGCTCAGAAACACCACCGCGATGATCCAGTACCAAGCGCGATGAAGCCTGCGTTTCAGCCGGCCAAAAAAAGACAGGGTCTCATCGCCTTTATCGGGTGCAGAACGGAATGTTTCAATAAAGAAGTAAGTGCTCATCGCCGATAACACACCTACAAAACTTGGGATGAGGTATCGCTCGGTACTGGTGGATGCAAAAATAACATACGCTGCGACGGAGAGGCACAAAAGACCAAACACAATTAGCGGTAAGCGGAGGATTCGTATCGTTTCGGCGATGTACCTAAGTTTATCGATCATAGGTAAGTCGTTCAGGCGCCATCTTTTTCAAACTGCACCATATATTCAAAAACACGGGCCATATTGTCGCGGTTCTCAGAGATCACCAGGGAATGATCGCCCCCGGGGATTTCGATATATTCGTGCTGCATACCGAGTTCCTTCATACCTTCAACCCAGACGCGGGTGGACTCGACTAAGGCATCCTGGTCACCCTGCAGTACTACAATGGGTAGATGAGCGAATTTCTTTAGGAGTTCTCGATGATCTTTGGACTGTGGCGCCGGTGCGGCGACGCCGAGTGCTGCCCAGATGTACGGATATTTTGCGGCAAGATGGTAGGTTCCACCTCCGCCCATGGAATGACCCCACAAATAGATGCGGTTGGCATTAATGTTGTAGTTGTCTCGAACCAGGGAAAGCACCTGCATAACGTCCTGTTCGCTTTGGCTGGCGTAGGGGTGTTCTTTCCTGGCACCATACCACGCAGATCGATTGTATCCGAGCGGCGTGACGACAATCACACCATCACGCTCCGCAAGATCCAGAAAGCCTTCATACCCCATCAACCAATCGTATGTTCTGGTCAATCCATGCAGGGATATCATTAATGGCGATGGTACATCGGGGTTGTAGGTAGAGGGCACAAATAGCGCGTACGGCAGCGCCTCGCCATCGGAGAAGAAGTAACTATGATGCTGGACGCGTACATCGTCGATGGCGTTTTCGTTATCTTTAGGTGACCGTTCTGAATCCATATATATCCCCGGGAAGAAAGCGAATAACAGTGTGAGGAAAACAATGACCGTACTGGTGAGTCCTATCCACTTGATCCTAGATGAAATATTGCTCATCGCCGTTATTACACATGAGTTAACGACATTCAGTCTAACGCATTGCACAACGCAATTTTACCCAAGTAGTGGAACAAACCCCTGAGATTTGGCACAGTAGAACATCGAATGAAACTGGAATTTTTTCATGAATGGAAAACTGATCGTTTCACACCTCGTTGTCGCAGTTCCCTGCATCGCCATTGGTTTTTGGCTAGGCAACGTGCAATCACCGCAAGATTCCTCAGTACGGCTGGAGCAGCAGCGCTTAAGCAAACAGCTCTATTAGGTGTCTCAAGAAAAATCAGGGTTAGAAAAGAAACTGGTTGCTGGCATTACTGATGATCTACCAGCTGCGCGGAATGAGTCCCCTGACAGCGATGGTGGCGATGTCGAGTCAAAAAAGACACAGAGAAACTAGCGAGTATGCAAAAGATGTTGCTGAACAACATCGAAAATGACACCAGAGACACCTATGCGGCTATGTTTGAACAGATGCAGTTGAGTGAGGAAGAGCAGGAAGCATTTGTTAATGAATTTGTTGCGTACAACTCACATTGGATGGACAAACAGTATGACATCATGGGTGGTTCGTTTAGTCAGGCGGACCGTTCTGATGAACAGGAACAAGAGATTGAACAGCAAATGCGCGGTTTCCAGAAAGACATGAAAGAAGACCTGACGATGAGGATGACTGATCATTTTGGCGATAAATTTGATCAATATGCACAGACAGTAGATACACGACAAAAGCTACAGAGGTTTGCCAAATCTTTTCGTGACCCTTTGGATAACTATACACGCGAAGAAGTTATCAACATTATGGCGGATGAACAGTCAGCAATTCCAGTACCAGATTGGGAGTTTACGTTTGACCCTGAAAAACAGTTACAACAACAAAGAACCTACGAAGCTCATGATAGAAATGTTAGGGTTACGTTTGGATAAGAAAGAATAGAGACTGTTTAAGAATATTCACTATGCCCGAAAAGAAAACTGAAGAGCTCACCGATAGCGCAACTTATCGAAAGCATGCTGAACGTGCCAAGGCAGACAAGCCGCCCTCTCGCGCCTCGCCAATCGGTACAGTTGCACGGTCGCGTGCACCTGGCTTGGTCAGCCGCAGCGAGATGCAGCGCCACATCTTGGCGCAGGATGAGAACCTTGTTCCGGGTCATTTCGGTACGGTGTATTACAAACCGGTAACTGTTGGCAGCGTCGAATTGAAATTGGAACCGCTACAACCGAGTATTGGTACGTTAGTTCACGGTATCGATCTCGCAACAGACTTAGATGACCCCAAGGTGGTGACTTTTTTGAGGGAGCTGTGGTTGGAACGACGAGTGATCATGTTCCGCGATCAAAATCATCTCACCCGGGCGCAAATGGTTCAGTTTGCAAAGCACTTTGGTGAAATTGGTGCAAGCCATGGTGAACGTGAACATATACCGAATTCACCCGCAGCCGTTAGCGCTCAGATTGAGGCGCCAGGTTTTCCGGATATGCTGTTGCTATCTTCAGATGCAGATGTGCCACATATCGCGGGCGGTTGGCATTGCGACGCAACCTGGCAGCCGCGCCCGCCAATGGGTTCCGTATTGTTGTGCCGAGAAGCGCCACCGGTCGGTGGCGATACCTGTTTTTGCGATTGTTACAGCATGTGGGATGGCTTAAGCGAAGCGACCAGGCAGCGCGTCGAGCACCTGGCAGCATTGCATGTCGGTGGCGTAATTCACCAAATGAATGGTGTCACACCGCAGGCGGTACATCCTGTTGCGAGGACTCACCCTGAGACGGGGCGGACAACGCTCTACGTCCAACAGGGTTTTGTGAGGAGATTCGCAGAGGGGCATGACATACCAGAGGATGAGGAGAAGGCTCTGTTGCTGGAGATGAAAATGCAGCAAGGTCGTCCAGAGAATACGTGCCGTTTTAAATGGGAAGATGGTTCGATTGCCATGTGGGACAACCGGGCTGTTTTACATAGCGGTAGCGGTGACTTTTGGCCGCACCGGCGGATGATGGAACGGCTAACTATCCTGGATTTCGACGAATCACGTAGAACCCCATATTATTCACCCGGAAATACTGAAGTCTGATTGGTGGCGACTACAGGTGCCGCAGATAACTTTCTGGATCGTTGAGGAAGGCTTTCGTGATCGCGACGTGTTCGACATCTTCCCAGGCTACAGGTTTTACCGGGTAGCTATCAAAGCTTAAAATTTCCGCACCGGGCAATGCCATTAGAATAGGTGAATGGGTGGCAATAATAAACTGGCACCCTTCGGTGATTCGCGCCTTCAGCAATGACAGTAAACTCAGTTGATGAATAGCAGACAGGGGCGTCTCTGGCTCGTCCATTAAGTACAAACCGTTTTCCAGAACCCGCTCGTTAAACATATGGATAAACCACTCACCGTGGGATCGGCTGTCCGGATCCTGGCCATAGCGACTCTCCAATGCCATACGCTGCCCGCGCACAGAGCCCATGGCGCGAGTTCGTCCTTCGCCGGTTAGGGTCTGATCAAAATGATCTTCCATCTCTTTAAGGTCTGCCATATTGTCTCTCACCCTCAAAGTGAAACCCATGGCATCTTCTGCACGGAAGAACATGCGGCGTTTTGGTTTCCTGGACTTAGTGAAAGTCAGATGTTTTGCCAGATGTTTGGCGGGCAGTAGTAATTCATCGAATTCTGCATCTTGGTGACCGATAGCAGGGCATTGCATACCGACCGCAATTGCTTCCAGCACCGTGGATTTACCACTGCCATTTTCACCGACCAGAAATGTAACCGGCACAGAAAAGTTCATCTTGTCCAGACTCTCGATGGCTGGCAATGTGAAAGGGAAATCATCGGGCAGCCCATCCGTTCTTTTAAAACCGATTGCACGCAGGTAGTTCATCGGCTAGATCATTCGGTAGATCACACCACCAATACTACCGAGCATCAATACCGCATTGGCGATATAGCCCATCAGAAAACCAACTGTTCTGGTTTTAGGGGCTTTGATGTAGCTTCTGTAATAGATCGGTCGGCCAATCACGAACAACATACCAATACCGGCCCCGATCATCGGGTCAACATAGGTTGAAAAAATCCAGAGTGCGGGTAAGAACACGATCAATTGTTCCACCGTGTTCTGTTGCACACGGAAGTAACGTTCCCACTCCGCATTACCAGTAGTAGCAGGCGCGGCAACTTCGTATCGCCCACGGGCCAAACCAACCTGGAACGTAAAAAACATATATTCAAGTATTGCGGCCAGGGTGACCAAAACAGGTAGCTCCATCATGCATCTCCAGCTGTTGTGTGAATTTTCATCAGAATAGCACAGGCCATTTGGCCTATGAAAAGCGCAGGTGACTTTCAGTATAGTAGAAATTCTCGATGACTATCACAGGTAACAGATGTCAGAAAACAAACACTATGAAGTGACCCTCGATAAGCTTCAGGACAAGGTCTTGGGCGGTTGGTGCGGCAAAGCGTATGGCTGCATGATGGGCGAGCCCATGGAATTTAAGGCCCAGGGCGAAATTTATGAAGGCAGTCTCGATATTGATCCGAAGGCGCCGACCACCTGGCTGCATAATGAAGATGATATGTACGTCAATATGGCGCTGCTCGAAATCATGCGCGATAAAGGTTTGAACGCTGGTCTCGAAGACTATGCGAAGGTGTTTAGGGAAAGCGAATTCATGTTGTGGCACGCCAATGGTCAGGCCAGACAGAATATAAAAGCTGGTATCCCGCCTGGCCTTTCAGGCCATCCTTTTTACAACCCCCATGCCGATGATATTGATTTCTAAATCGAATGTGATTTTATCGGGCTAGTCAGCCCCGGGCTGCCGTTGTCGGCAACTCGTATCGCCGATCAGGTGGGCCATCTGATGAACTATGGTGATGGCTACTATGCCGGTGTGTTTCTGGCGTCATTGTATGCGGCAGCGTTTGTCGAAACTGATCGAGTACGTATGATCGAGATGGCGGTGCAGACTATCCCTGCTGATTGTGATTATGCCGCGATGCTGCGCGATCTCTTGGCCTTCTACCGTGAAGACCCGAACGACTGGCGTCAAACCTGGCAAAAGATAGAAGACAAGTGGAACTTCGATCTCTGTCCCTGGGCTAAAACGGAAGTGGGTCGATTCAATATCCAGGGCCACTTTAATGGCCTGTACGTGATGATGGGTGTGCTATACGGCGGTGATGATTACATAGAATCGATTTCTATCTGTACCCGCTGCGGTCAGGATACCGACTCCAATGTAGGAAATTGTGGCGGTATCATGGGTGCGATCATCGGTTTTGAAGGCCTTCCACAGGCGGTAAAAGCAGAACTGGCGCCGTATATGGATCGGGACAACAACCACACGTCACTGTCTAACAATTCTGCAAGCGCGTTCTGCTATGAGCTGGCAATTTCCAATATCGAACAATCAGGTGGTCGTGTTGATGGGGCGACTGCTCATATTCCCGAGCAACCATTTCACTTCGAAGGTGAACGGGAAGTGTCCTATATCAATATGCAGTTTGTCGACACCTACAAACCGGATGATGAAGCAATCACCTGGCATGGCGACTGGCATTTGGATGAAGAAGGTTGGGGCAAGGAGACTTTAACCTCGTCCAATCCCGGGGACTATGCTGAAGTCAGCTTTACCGGGAACTGTGTTTACATGCAGGGCAACCTAAAATCCGACTACGGGATAATTGATATCTATATCGATGGTGAGCTTGTGCAACGTCGAGATTGTTATATAGAGCCGCGATGGAATAATCAAATGCAGTCAACTGCGGTCTGGCTTACCGGGCTCGCAGATGACACACATACGTTGAAAGTTGTGATCAGTGAAGAAAAAAATCCTGGCAGCAGTGGTACATCCGCTGGTCTGGGTAGAGTGGTCTCCTATCGGGGTAGGGTGGCAGCATTGCCTGACTAACATCAGTCAGGCGATGGTTACCAAGCATTAGCCGTTGGAACGTAGAACACGACCGCCGCGATTTCCCGTATGCTCATCATTGCGCACAATAACCTCACCATTGACCATGGTTGCTAGGTATACAGCAGCCGGTTGCGTCAGTCGGCTCTTACCGAGCGGAAAATCCTGAACGACTTCAGGCTGACGCTCTTCGACGCGATCAACATCGATGACATTGATATCAGCACGTTTGCCTGGTGCAAGCACCCCTCGGTCGTCGATGTTCATAACTTTTGCCGCGCGAGCTGTCATGCGATGAACTGCCGTCGCGAGTTTCATTTTCTTTTCGTCTCGAACCCAATGGCTGAGCATAAAAGAAGGCCAGCCGGCATCAATAATGACAGACACGTGAGCCCCGGCATCACCGAGGCCCGGCACTATCCAATCGCGGTCCATCAAATCTTCAACGGCATCAAAGTTCATGTTAAAAAATGGCATATGGAAGATCGCTTTGCCATCGGTTTCCAGCATCAGTCGCAGCCAGGTTTCTGCGGGGTGTTCACCAAATTCTCTGGCCATTTCCAGCAGGCTGTCGTCCTTCCCTTTGGTGTAGATCGGTCGCGCACCCGCACCGAGCCAGCGCATTCGTTTTGCGAAATCCTCGCTACCTGGATTTGCCTTGGCGGCATCGATTAGTTTAGTGCGAAAGGCTTCGTCACGGATAGCGTCAAGACGTTTTTCGGGTGCGATGGCACGCAGCTTTCCCCAACCCGGGAACAGTGCCACAGTTTGAATGTTAGAGATATTACCGCCACATCGAGGCACCGTTGTGCCGTAAATCTGACAACCCTCAGCGCGATATTTTTCGATAATGTGGTGCGGATCGTCCATGCCGAACGTTGTGGTCTCAACGGCACTAAAGAGTACCCGGCCACCGCCGGCTTTGGCCTGTCTGCCAATCAAGTCGAGGTCGTTCTCAATACTGTTCTTCGAGTAGGCGGGTACGTTCTGCATCATGCCGCCTTCTGCTGCAACGGCCCTGGCGATGGCTTCTAGCTCTTCAGCCTCTGCGTAAGTACCGGGAATCGCGCGACCGTCTGGAACCTTGTGTGAAAGGTGTCGACTGGTTGAGAACCCAACGGCGCCATCCTTGACAGATTGTCTGGCGATCTCTGCAATCTGGACAATATCTTCAGTGTTTGGATTTTCATCAATACCGCGTTCACCCATGGCGTAGTAACGAATCGCCGCATGACCTACCAGCCCGGCCATATTGATAGCAGGCTGCATTTTGTCAACAGAGTCGAGGTACTCACCGTAGGATTGCCAGTCCCAGGGTAGGCCTGAAAGAATGACTTCTTTGGGAATATCCTCTACCTGCTGCATCATTTCTGCGAGGAAGCCGTGGTCGGCTTGTTTGCACGGTGCAAAAGTGACCGCACAATTCCCCATCAACACGGTGGAAATACCATGGTTTGAACTGGGTGTCAGGAACGGGTCCCAGCCAACCTGTGCATCAAGGTGAGTGTGGATATCGATAAATCCTGGCGTTACAGCCGCACCATTTGCATTGATCTCTTCCCCGGTTTTACCGTTGACTTTACCAATTTCAACGATGGTGTCGCCGTCAATGGCGATATCACCGGAATAGGGTTCTCCACCGGTACCATCGACAATGAGTCCATCACGAATAATCAAATCATGTGACATTTGTGTCTTCCTTAGGTTTTGAATTCGCGTTTCAACCGAAGTATCTTACCATCTAAACACAGTCCGCTTATTTGGACATCACCCAAGAAGCCGTTCTCTAGTGGAGGTAGATATTTTTGGGGAACACCGATACTCTGGAGTCATGTTTAATGTTTGGAACATTCATGAGCAGCAATGAAGAGACGTGATTTCTTGAAGGGCGTAGGCGCCACTGCCTTGCTGCCTGCCGCGCTCAGTCAGGCGACCGCAGGTAAGAAAACGAATATCGTTCTAATCATGTCAGATGATACCGGTTACGAGGTCTTCGGCTGCTATGGATCTAAGCAGTATTCAACGCCCAACATAGACCGGTTGGCCGAGAATGGCATGCGTTTCAATCATTGTTACTCGCAACCGATCTGCTGCCCAAGTCGCGTTGAGATTATGACCGGTAAGTCCAATGCCCGAAACTATGTTTACTGGGACGTTTTGGATCCTGCCGAGAAGACTATCGGGCATATGATACAGGACGCCGGCTATGCGACCTGCATCGCTGGAAAGTGGCAGCTATACGGCACTGGTACTTTCGCACCGGAGCTAGCGGGGAAAGGCACACTTCCCGAAAACGCGGGCTTTGATGAACATTGTATGTGGCAGGTTGATACCCATACAGAGCGCTACTGGCAGCCTGAATTCCGTGTCAATGGTGAAGCCACGTCGTTCCCGGGCAAAGATGCCTTTGGTCCTGAAATCTGTACGGACTACCTCTGTGATTTCATCGACAGGAATAAGCAGAAACCCTTCTTCGCCTACTACCCTATGATGTTGACACACAGCCCGTTCGTGACAACCCCGGATAGTGTTGACAGGTCATCTACATCAGGCCAAAAGAACTTCGAAGACATGGTTGCCTATATGGACAAAATCGTTGGCCGCATTGTTGATCAGCTCGATGAGGCGGGTGTGCTGGAAAACACTTTGATTCTGTTTACCGGCGATAATGGGTCCCCCGGGGGGGGGAAGGGGGGAATCGTGTCTGAGCTTAACGGCAAGATGATTGCAGGTGGAAAAGGCAAGACCACAGATGCTGGCACGCGGGTCGCACTGGTTGCCAACATGCCGGGTACGGTGCCGGCGGGCAAGGTTACAGACGACCTGGTCGATTTTAGTGACATGATGCCGACGATGGCGGCGATGACCGGTGCAAGTTTGCCGAAGGGTGATGTGCTAGATGGTGTTAGCTTTGCGCCGCAACTGCATGGCAAAAGAGGCACGCCCAGGGAGTCGATCTATTCCTACACCGAAGGAGTACCAGGTCCTGAGCCAGACCCCACAATATATGCGCGGAATCAACGCTGGAAACTGTACAGCGATGGCCGACTTTTTGACATCAGCAACGATGTGCTTGAGCAGAAACCAATTATGACAGGTCGTCATGCAGTGCGTAGCAAACTGCAGGCCACCATAGATTCAATGCCATCGGAGGGGTTGAAAATCTACCGTCCAAAGGACCGTTCAAACATGCCTGGAGGTTCTGCGTACAATAAGAAGAAGGGGATGTCGTCTTGACGACTGATCTTTACACCGACCCCGCGATGACGATCGAAGCGTTGGAAACCGCGAAATTGGTGGGCCGTCCGCGACTCGAACGCGGGACCAACTAGTTAAAAGCCAGCTGCTCTACCAACTGAGCTAACAGCCCATTTCGGGAAGCGGTATCATAAACATTTGATGCTAAAACTCAAGTAAAGTCGAGCTGACTGATAATCTGCGGTGCCAGGTTCTCGCCAGTCAATTGTTCAATCGTGACCAGACCTCCTGGATTCATGACATTAAATTCTATGATCCATGGGTAAACCATGTCGAGACCGACGTAGTTGGCACCCATCGTCGTCAGAAATGCACCAATTTCATTGCAGCAATTGCGCTCGTCTTCGGTTAGCTCACAGGCCTCACTGTTTGCGCCCTGTAGAAGGTTTGTCCGGTGATCGTTCACGGCGGTACGCTTGTATTGACCGATGACCTTACCCCCGGCAAGGAGTACGCGTTTTTCACCATGACGTATGGCGCCGATATGCTCCTGAAGCAGGGTGTACTGGTCCTGATCAGGGCCGCATAGGTGTTCCAGGATGGCGCTATTGTTGGTATCACCGGGCTGTAGCAGGAAAACGTCGCGACCCAGGCTCCCTGCGGGCGGCTTGGCAACCCAGGATTGATCGGATTCGTTAACGATAGCCAGTAGGGTGCTCGGATTTGTTGCGGCATGGGTTTCTGGATGCCGGATCATCTCAGGGAGGCTGGTAATGAAGTATTTGCTCTTCAGATGCATGATGGTATCAAGGGAGTTAATAAACCGAATATTGCTACCCAGGGCATACAACATCTGGAACTTATCTAGAAAGGAAGCCCGTTTGCCCAGAGAAAAGACCCAGATGGTGGCAAATTCGTTCAGCAAAAATCGTGTTGGCTCACCCGAATTTTCGAATTCGGATAGCTCTCCAGAGACTCGCCACCCATCTGCAGACACCCTGGAGCGAGATAGCGCCAGCGTATCAGTTGTGCAGAGGCTCACCTCGCAGCCTCTGGCTGTCAGCTCGTTGGCGAAGCGCAGGTAATTGCCGTCGTTAAAACCGCTGCCTGCTGGCACAGGTTCTGGGATGAGAAAGGCAACTCTTTGCATAGACTCGCGACTGGTACTTTGAGGATGACGTATAATATCAGTTCGTAGACTAGAGTTGGATTGACGATTGGCCAATATCGTATTTGATGTACCACTGCATCAGAGTCACCTTCTGAGCACCGCAGAAATTGATGCTTTTAAGGATCGGATTAAAGCGCTCCTGATTAAGGAGGATGCTGCTCTGGTGGCGCACTACTACACCGATGATGCTATCCAGGAGCTCGCGGAGGAAACCGGGGGCTGTGTTTCGGACTCACTGGAGATGGCGCGATTTGGCAGCAAGGTCGATGCCGGTACGTTGGTTGTCGCCGGCGTGAAGTTCATGGGCGAAACAGCGAAAATACTCAGCCCTGAAAAACGTGTACTCATGCCAACCCTGGAGGCTACCTGTTCTCTGGATTTGGGTTGTCCTATCGATGAGTTCAGCCATTTTTGTGACCAGCACCCAGATCGTACGGTGGTTGTTTATGCCAACACGTCCGCCGCAGTCAAAGCGCGATCAGATTGGGTCGTGACCTCAAGTATTGCATTAGAAGTCGCAGAGCATTTGATGGACCAGGGCACAAAAATACTCTGGGCTCCAGATAAATATCTTGGTGGTTATATCGAAAAGGAAACCGGTGCCGATATGGTGCTGTGGGATGGCTCCTGTATTGTGCATGAGGAGTTTAAAGCCAAGGGTCTGCTGGATCTAAAACACGTCTATCCTGACGCGGCGGTGCTGGTGCATCCGGAATCCCCGGCAGAGGTCATTGAACTTGCTGATGTCGTTGGCTCAACCACACAGATTATTCGGGCGTCCCAGGAACTGCCTAACGAACAATTTATCGTGGCGACTGATAAAGGTATCTTTCATAAGATGCGTATTTCCGCGCCCGATAAAATATTCATTGAAGCCCCAACAGCCGGTAGCGGTGCAACCTGTCGAAGCTGTGCGCACTGTCCCTGGATGGGGATGAATGTCCTTGAGAATCTTGAGCAGTCCTTGGCGGCGGGCAGTAATGAGGTGTTTGTTGATAAATCTATTGCAGAACGCGCGCTGTTACCGCTGGATCGCATGGTCAAGTTTGCCGAGAGCAATAATATCCGGGTACGTAAGAGAAACTAACGCCTCTTATTCTGCAGGTTTGAGATCTCTTTGATCTTCTGCCCGATCTTGGCCTGCTGCTGGAAGTTTCGTTTGACCAGAGGCTGCGCATAGTTCAATTGCTTGAGCGCTTGCTCGTAGTTACCGGTCAGTAGGAAGTATTCAGCGCGCGCCCAATGGACACCAATAATATCTTCCGCGAGACCGGCCGCTTCGGCGAGGTGATACCAAAGGTAAGCATCTACTTTGCGATTAATCGTTAGGTCACTCAGCATTTTCTGGGCTCGCTTGGCCTCGTCGGTGTGAGTCAAGACTCGGGCCAGCGCCATGGTTATGGGGTAGTTCCCGGGGTTCACAGCGAGTGCTGATTCCAATAGCCTTTGTGCGGTCTGATAGCGTTCTGCCTGCAAATGAATATCGGCTTGCGCGATTTGCAGGCTGATCTTGTTGGGATAGGCATCGAGCAAGGGCACAAGGTGAAGGTCAGCCTCGTCAAACTTGCTGTTAGCCGTTAATGCTAAGACCAGACCATAGCGATTAGCGTTTCGGATGATTGGATCTTCATGGTAGATCCCGGCTTGAAATGCCGGAAACACGTCGTTGGGTGATTTCGCCGAGATAGCCTTCACGCGTGCTTTCATGAGTTGGAAATCGATATTTAGTGGGAAGTTTTTTTTCTCTAGGGTCGTGGTCTGGTTATAGGAATCGGCGATGCGTGAACGTGTCACGGGGTGCGAACGCAGAAATTCGGGCATTTCATCGGAGCTGTATCTGCTGGCACTTTCCAGACGCTCGAACATATATGCCATGGCCCGTGGGTCCATGTCTGCCTCGATGAGTGTGTCGATGCCGACGCGGTCTGCTTCTGCTTCCCGCGCCCTGCTGTGGCTTAGTTGCTTTGAGAGACTAATTCCCTGTGTCGTGTTTAACGCGGCAAGGCCAACATCGCCACCGACCGTCGTCATCAAAACAACACTCGCAAGTAGTGCGGCGGTGTTAAACAGGCTAGATTTTTGTTGGGCTTCGACATCCCTGGCAAAATGGCGTTGGCTCAGGTGTGCAATCTCATGGGCGAGGATGGCGGCGACTTCATGTTCTGTTTCTGCATAGCGAAACAGCCCATGGTGTACCCCGATGACCCCACCGGGTACGGCAAATGCATTTAAGACCGGGCTGTCGATAATAACGAGATACAACCGTCGATCTTGGAGTTCGCTGTTCGATACCAGTTTGTAGGTCAGGTATTCCACATAGTCCTGAAGGATGGGATCATCAATCGTGGGGGCCTGCCCGCGTAGAGAGCGTAAAAAATCCTGGCCGATTTCGCGTTCCTGAGGCAGGGAGACAACCCCTGAACTGGCATCACCAAAAGTGGGCAGGTTTTGTTTGTGGGACGCAACTGCGAGTGCACTGGCTAAGCAGAGCACCAGCGCTAGGCTATAGGCCTGAATACGACATCTGGCGGTTTGGCTAGGCAATAGATACATCTTATTCATGGACGTTAGGGATATTAGACCATGGATCGGTGTCTATGTTCTCAAGTGGTTTCTAGTTAGTACAATTCGCTTCGGTGCTATAATCACTGAACAGATAGGAGTTTGATTTGAGTGAGATTGACCAAAAGTTGGATGCGAGCGGCCTAACATGCCCCATGCCGTTACTGAAAGCCAAGCAGGCATTAAATGGCATGGACAGCGGCCTGGTGCTGGAGGTGGTCTGTACAGATCCGAGCTCTGTGCGTGACTTTGAGGTATTTTCCAATCAGAGTGGTCACGAATTATTAAAGAGTAGTGCAGCAGATGGGGTTTATTGCTATTGGTTACGTAAGGCTTAACGATGTTTGATGTTGTCAGAGGTTGGATCGATACACATTTGTCAGATGAAGAAGCTGTGCTATTCATCGCAATTGTGGTCGGCTTCTTTGTGGTCATTATTACGATGGGGTCAATTCTCGCACCTCTGTTGACCGGTATCGTGCTTGCATATGTGATGCAGGGAATTATCAAAGTATTGTCGCGGTTTCAAATGCCGCCGTGGTTGACAGTGACGATCACGTTCATGGTCTTTCTCGGTGGCTTCATTGGCTTTTTGTTCTTTGTTGTTCCTCTGGTATGGCGTCAACTGCAGAGCCTGTTCAACGAATTGCCAAACATGGTCATTCGCACCCAGGAGTTATTGCATAAATTGCCACAAAACTACCCGGATTTGATTTCTGAACAGCAGGTCAATAGCTGGGTGGCGTTACTCAACAGCGAAGCCTCAGGCATTACGCAGTGGATCGTGTCGTTCTCATTATCGCAGTTACCCGTGTTAGTCGCAGTCTTGGTGTACATGCTTTTGGTTCCCATCTTGGTGCTGTTTTTACTTAAGGATAAGGATCAGATCATCACATGGTGTCTGTCGTTTCTACCGAAAGAAAGGCCTTTGATGAACCAGGTCGGTATAGAAATGAACCAACAGATGGCTAACTATATTCGCGGTAAATTTATTGAATTTCTCATCGTCGGTATCTCGAGCTACTTGTTTTTTGTGTTATTCGGTTTGAACTATGCCGCACTGTTGGCATTTTTAGTTGGGCTCTCCGTTATCGTGCCCTATGTCGGACTGATTGCCGTGACGATTCCGGTACTGATTATCGCCTATCTACAGTTTGGCTGGGGTGGCGAGTTTATTTATGTGATGGTGGGGTATGGCATTATTCAGAGCATAGACGGCATGGTATTGGTGCCGCTGTTGTTCTCAGAAGCAGTGAACCTGCACCCGATTGCCATCATTACAGCCGTTTTGGTGTTTGGTAGTTGGTGGGGGTTATGGGGTGTCTTTTTTGCGATACCGCTAGCCACCCTTGTCAAGGCGATTATGACTGCCTGGCCCAGTACCATCAGGCAAGACAATTGACCGGCTTGTTAACAACGATAACCCCCAGTAATATGATCGACTTTCTCGCCGAGGTACTAACATGATTACAGGTAGCATTGTTGCTCTTGTGACGCCCATGAGCCTGGATGGCGGTGTCGACTGGCCTGCGTTGGACAGTCTTTTGGACTGGCACATCGACATGGGTACGAGCGCCATCGTGCCGGTCGGTACAACCGGCGAATCCGCAACGGTATCAGTTGCTGAACATTGCGAAATCATGAAGCACGTCGTTAGCCAGGTAAACGGTCGTGTCCCTGTCATAGCAGGCACCGGGGCTAATGCGACCTGGGAAGCGATTGAACTGACCCAGGCAGCAAAAGACGCGGGTGCTGATGCCTGCCTGCTGGTCACTCCCTATTACAACAAACCGACTCAGGAAGGACTGTTCCTGCACTACAAGGCGATTGCGGAAGCGGTTGATTTGCCTCAGGTGTTATACAACGTGCCGGGCCGTACGGCTTGCGATATGTTGCCTGAAACCGTTGCCAGACTTTCTAAGATTGAGCAGGTCATCGCGGTGAAAGAGGCGACGGGCGATGTTGATAGAACCCGAAAAATTCTCGATCTATGTGATATCACCGTCTATTCTGGAGATGATGCGACCGCCTGTGATCTGATTTTAACGGGTGCCAAAGGGACTATCAGCGTTACTGCGAATGTGGCACCGGAAAAAATGGCGGCCATGTGTAATGCGGCGGTGGCGGGGGATGCTGACCTCGCGAAGTCTATAGATGAAAGCCTCCAGGGCCTTCATGCGAATCTGTTTTTGGAAGCCAATCCCATACCGGCAAAATGGGCCCTGGCTGAGATGGGGCGAATACAGAAGAGTATCCGGCTGCCGTTAACGGAACTTTCCGCGGAATACCATGATGCAGTTCGTGAAGCGATGCGCATGGCTGGCGTGACTAATTAATTTTGCTTCAGCGGAATAATATGAGTCGTTTGATTGCTACAGTGTTGCTGCTCGCCAGCGTTTCTGGTTGCTGGTTCGGTAATGATGAAATTCGTCGTCGTCTGGAGACTGGGTCGACCCCAGCAGTGGTCATTCCCGACGGTTTGGATAAGCCTGTTTTCGTGAACGATATGCCGATTCCGGAGGTGGACGACCCGCGGGGGTTAGCTGATCAAAAATTCACCATTGATCTGCCTGAAGCGCTTTCAACGACATTCGACGTGCAGAAAATTGTCATCCGGAGACTCGGCGAAGAACGCTGGATATTTTTGGATATCCCGGTGCCGTCTGTCTGGCCACATGCGGTCAATTTCTGGGATCAGAACAGCCTGACCATCGCCAGTGCAGATCCCTCTAGCGGCGTGATTCTGACGGAATGGTTACTCGCGGATAATTCCGAGGGTGAAGCTGCCTTCGAGAGCTTAAAGCTGAGTAATTTTCTACCCTCCAGTAAAACGCAGCGCCACAAACTGCAATTACGAATCGAACCTGGCGTACGCTCAGGTAGCACCGAGATCCACCTAGAGCAGCATACCGAATCCATCAATTCACCGGTGGAGCACGTTGATTGGGATAGGGTGTCGACCGACGATGCGTTAGAGGCAGCCATCATTAAAGCGCTGGCCTATTATCTGGGTGAAAACATTACCGATGAGCAGACTATTTCGCTAATGGCCGCTGGTATGGAGGAGAGCCGAACAGAGCTTGTGCCAGATAGAGTGAAACCAGTTCTCAAGTATCGATTGGACTTTAATCGTGCCTGGCAGACGATCAATGCTGCGCTTGAGAATGCAAATGTAGATATTGAAGATCTGAATAGATCTGAGGCATTTTTTGATGTCTATTACACCACTGACCATCAGGCTAAGAAGGGCTTTTTCAGTCGGCTGCTAACCCGTGATAAGAAACCGGAACCCAGCGAGAAGAATCGCTATCAGGTCCGTCTGATTGCGAGCGATGATGAAGTGCATGTCTCTGTCTTTAAAGATGCCTCGACTCCCGCTGATGCTGAAATTTCAGAGCAACTGCTCAAGATTATAAGAGAGTACTCGACCTAAAGTGCGAGTCGCTTCTCTTGGCAGTGGTAGCCGAGGCAATGGCACGCTGATTGAGGAAGGTAACACCTGTCTATTGGTGGACCTCGGATTCTCAGTCAAGGAAACGCTGATTCGATTAGCGCGCTTATCGAAAACCCCCGCTGATATCGACGCCATTCTAGTGACCCATGAACATGCGGATCACCTAAATGGTGTGGCCGGCTTTGCAAAGAAATACGATATCCCTGTTCGTATGACCGCGGGTACAGCATGGGGGGCAGACTGCGCCGTCACTCGCATCAACTGTCATCAATCTTTCCCTATTGGCAATATCGATGTACAGCCGGTACCGGTACCTCACGATGCCCGTGAACCAAGCCAGTTTATATTCACAGGTCAGCACCGAGAGCGGGTCGGTTTGCTCACCGACATTGGCCATATTACCCCGCACGTGCAGCAACAGTACTCGCGCTGTGATGTGCTGCTGCTTGAGTGTAACTATGACAGTCAGATGCTGGAAAACGGGCCCTACCCACAGCGCTTGAAACAACGTGTTGCAGGCATTCAGGGGCATCTCAGTAATGACCAGGCGGCCCAGTTGCTAGGCTCGGTTGAAAGTGCACGATTGGCACACCTGGTTCTCAGTCACATTAGCGAGAAAAACAATTTGCCATCTCTGGCAACAGCAACAGCCCAGGATGCACTGGGCCATTGGCAGGGTGACCTGATGGTGTCTGATCAACAGTTGGGCACCGAGTGGATTGAATGTCCAAGAAATGCTTGAATACTGTATATCTATACATTACTGTATGTAAATACACATTTGTACAGGAAATCGCCTAATGAAAATCAGACATATCAGGTCCCTAGATATCTGGTTGCTGAGTAAAGGCAACAAAATTTTATATCGCGGTAAATCCAATCCCTGGCATTCGCCCAAGGTCGTCGCCTTTGCTTTACGCCGGGACGGAATCAGGCTTCACTAAACGCCGTAGTGAAAAAGTTCGCCTAAACCGTTAGGCTACGCGTTTTCTTGACGTAAGAGAATGTGGACAATCATGCGGGTAATACAATGAACGCGGCCGTGAACGTCGTTGAGGTTAATGCCGAGAACTTTCAATCGGAAGTGGTTGAGAAATCTGCACACATTCCGGTGATGCTTGAGTTTTATGCTGACGGTGCAGAACCGAGTCAACAATTAGCGCCGGTGCTCCGCCAATTGGCGGATGAATATCAGGGGAAATTCCTGCTCGCCCGGATCGATATTCAAGCCAACCAGCAAATCGTTCAGCAGTTAGCGGTCAGAACGCTACCAACCATCAAGATCATCTTTCAGGGCAAGATGGTGCAGGAACTGGAAGGGCCGCAAGATGCCGCTGCACTACGAAATCTTCTCGACCAGATCACCATGAGCCCGCTGGAACAAGTGCGCGGTCAGATCAATCAATTGATGGAAATGGGGCAGCGCGGACAGGCAATTGAACTGTTGCAGCAGGTCATAGCCCAGGAACCAAAGAATTATGTACTACATGCCGAGCTTTGCGATTTGCTAATTATGGAGAATCGCAGCGATGAGGCAAAACAGATCCTTGCGGCGCTACCAGATGATACGGAGGGCGTTCAAGCGCCAAAAAATCGCATACAATTTATAGAGTTAGCAGAAAATCTCGCGCCCCTTGCTGAATTACGGAAAGAGGTCGATGACGATAGTTCCAATCTACAGAGCAGGCTGGACCTTGCTTACAGGTTCATTGTGGATGACCAGATAGAAGCAGCACTTGATCAGCTATTAGCCATATTGAAAGTTGACCGTGACTGGCAGGAAGAAAAGGCACGCACCACGATGATTCAGGTGTTTGAACTGCTAGGGAAAGGCAATGAACTTGCCACCGCCTACCGTCGCAAAATGTTTACCTTTTTGCACTGAAGCCAATAATTTATCTGTATAAATTTACAGCATTCATGTTAACATCCTGGGGTCAGTTCTTGAATTCCAGAGCGATTGGAGCATATGGCCGAGGAACTATTAGTCGGGATTTTAATTGGGGTGTTAATCGGTGTTTGCATCGGTGCGTTCTGCGCTGTGCTGTATTCCCTTAGACGCAAAGCCGTATTGGAAGCGCATCTACAAACCAAAATTCAGGAACTGAACAACCAGAGTCATCGACTTGCAGAGCTACAGAATAACCTGGCAGAGAAGCAACAGGCACTTAGTGATGTGGCAATATCCGAGGCTGGTTTGCGGGCAGCAAACGACGCGTTGACCGGGCAGATGTCCGCTGAACTAGTGCGCTATGATTCAGTGGTAAAAGAACTCGCATCCTCGCGGCGCGAAGCCGTCCAGTATAGAGAGCGCATCTCTCAGTTAAAAACCTCCCTGGATGAACAGTCGCTGCAAAACGAAGAGAAACTGGCGATGCTGGAAGGTGCCAGTAAGCAAATGAATAAAGAATTCAAAGCGCTCGCAAACGAAGTCTTTGAGTCGCGGCAGCAGGCCTACAAAGAGGAGAGCAAAGAACAGCTCTCCGGGTTGCTGGGCCCCTTAAGTGAACGCATCAAAGATTTCGAAAAACGAGTTGAAGATACCTATACGCAGGAGAGTCGCGAGCGGTTTTCACTGATTCGAGAAGTTAAAAGTCTGCAGGAGCTAAATAGCAAGATTAGTACTGATGCCGTCAATCTTACGAATGCGCTGAAGGGTGAAAATAAGACCCAGGGTACCTGGGGTGAAGTTATCCTGGAACGCGTCCTCGAGAAATCAGGGCTGGAGAAGGGCAGGGAGTACGAAACTCAGGTCTCACTGCGGGATGAGGATGGCCGTCGCCGTCAGCCAGACGTGATTGTGCATTTGCCAGAAGGCAAAGATGTGGTGATCGACGCCAAAGTGTCCCTGACCGCGTATGAGAGATATGCATCCGCAGACGATGAGGTTGCACGTAGTGTGGCATTAAAAGAACATATTCAGTCTATCCGGCGGCATTTGAAAATGTTGGGTGACAAGGATTACCAGCAATTAGATGGTGTGTATACATTGGATTTTGTATTGCTGTTTATCCCCATCGAAGCTGCCTTTGGCCTTGCCGTACAGCAGGATGGAGAACTTTTTTCGGATGGCTTCGAGAAGAACATCGTTATCGTTAGCCCCTCTACATTGCTTGCAACACTACGCACGATTCAGAACATCTGGCGTTACGAACACCAAAATCGTAATGCTCAGGAAATTGCCTCCAGGGCTGGGGCCCTGTATGACAAGTTTGTAAATTTTGTGGGTGACCTTGAAACCATTGGTAATCGGATCAGCTCAGTACAGACTGCCTACAACGATGCTCATAAAAAACTGGTGTCGGGTAGAGGCAGCCTGATTACGCGTGCTGAAGGTATGCGTGAATTGGGTGCCAAGGTAAGCAAGTCGCTGCCAAAAAACCTCATACCCATCAGAGAAGTCAGTATTACTCCGGTAAAAAAGCAGAAGTAACGCTCAAATCACTCCCATAGTTATCGCCTTGAATGCATAATGCGTGATGCACGTTAATTGAGTGGGTGATAATTGATGAATAACAACGAAGCGTATTGGAAAGCTAACTTGACGCTAGTGGCATCCTTGCTAGCGATTTGGTTTCTGGTGTCATTTGGCTGCGGCATTTTGTTTGTTGAGTATCTGAATCAGTTTCGTTTGTTTGGCTTCAAGTTAGGTTTCTGGTTTTCGCAACAGGGCTCTATCTATGTCTTTGTAATTCTTATCTTTGTCTATGTCTGGCAAATGAACAAACTTGATAAACGCTACGGCGTTGACGAGGACGAGTAGCGATGAGTGCACAATTGTTAACCTATTTGTTTATTGGACTGTCCTTTGCGCTGTATATCGGGATTGCTATCTGGAGCCGCTCAGCTACGACTAACGATTTTTATGTAGCGGGAGGTCATGTGCACCCGCTCGCGAACGGCGCAGCAACCGCAGCGGATTGGATGTCAGCGGCATCCTTTCTATCCATGGCGGGTCTCATCGCCTTTGAAGGTGCAGACGGCGCACGTTACCTGATGGGTTGGACGGGTGGCTATGTCCTTTTGGCCTTGTTACTTGCCCCGTATTTGAGAAAGTTTGCGAAGTTTACGGTCCCCGATTTTGTCGGTGATCGCTATTACTCCCAGGCAGCAAGACTGGTTGCTGTGGTTTGTGTGATCTTTATTTCTTTTACCTATGTCGCTGGTCAAATGCGCGGTGTGGGTATCGTGTTCTCGCGTTTTCTTGAGGTAGACATTAATACGGGAGTAGTGATCGGCATGGCGATCGTATTTATTTATGCCGTACTAGGTGGCATGAAGGGCATTACCTACACGCAGGTGGCGCAATATTGCGTGTTGATCTTTGCATATCTCGTGCCGGCGATTTTCATTTCCTTGCAGCTAACAGGTAACCCACTCCCTATGCTGGGGTTTGGTAGTACGCTTTCGGATGGTGTTTATCTGCTCGACAAACTCGATGGCCTGTCCGATGAACTCGGCATGACTGCGTTTACCTCGGGCAACAAATCAACCGTGGATATGTTCTTTATCACGGCGGCCTTAATGGCGGGAACCGCTGGATTACCTCACGTCATTGTACGTTTTTTTACCGTGCCTAAAGTACGGGATGCGCGAATCTCCGCGGGTTACGCATTGATCTTTATCGCCCTGCTATACACCACTGCCCCGGCCGTGGCCGCATTCGCTCGCATTAACATTATCAATAACGTGGACGGCATGGTGTATGCGGACGCACCGGAATGGTTTACCAAATGGGAAAATTCCGGGTTAATAGCCTGGCTCGACAAAAATGATGACGGCAAGGTGCAGTATCGTGGGGGTGATGCCCTAGTACCGGTCAAGCCTGCGTTTGATGGTGCAAGGCAAGGTGCAGGACCGCGCGCACTTGATAATATGGCGAGTGCAAACGACAACGAGCTCTATATTGACCGTGACATTATCGTTCTTGCACACCCGGAAATAGCGAATCTACCCAATTGGGTGATTGCGTTGGTTGCCGCCGGTGGTCTCGCGGCGGCGCTGTCTACGGCTGCCGGCCTGTTGCTGGTAATGTCGACCAGTATTTCCCATGACCTGATGAAAAAATGTTTGATGCCCAGTATTACTGAGCGTCAGGAGTTGATGTTTGCCAGGATTGCGGCAGCGCTCGCGATTTCTGTCGCTGGTCTGCTTGGGATATATCCGCCAGGATTTGTGGCGCAGGTTGTCGCGTTCGCCTTTGGGCTGGCGGCAGCGAGCTTCTTTCCTGTTCTGCTGCTCGGTATATTCTCCAAAAGGATGAATAAAGAAGCGGCGATTGCGGGTATGGTGACTGGTCTGACCTTTACCTTCAGCTATATTGTTTATTTTAAATTCGTCAGCCCAGAGACCAATAATGCCGCACATTGGTTGTTTGGTATTTCCCCTGAAGGAATTGGTACGCTGGGGATGCTGCTAAACTTCGCGGTGTCGCTCATCATTATGCGGATTACACCGCCACCCCCTGAAGAGATACAACAGATGGTAGAGGGGATCAGGATACCGAGGTAAATGTCATGGCCGGTAACGCAGACCAACTGATAGAACAGTACCGCAGGGAAAATATTTCCCGGATCAAACTGGGTGTTACCGATATCGATGGGGTGATCAGGGGCAAGTATATTAGCCTTGATAAATTTTCTGCCATCGCAGGCACAACCTCTGGGTTCTGTGACTGCATCATGGGCTGGGATGTGAATGATCAGCTATATGACAATGCATCGTTCACCGGTTGGCACACTGCCTTTCCTGATGCGCTGTATAGACTAGACCTCTCTTCAGAACGAAGGCTGATCGATGAAGCAGGCATCCCGTATTTCATCGGTGAATTTGTCACACAGGATCGAGAATCATTACATCCTATATGTCCCCGTAGTCGTCTGAAGCAGGTCATCGTCATGGCTGAAGAGATGGGCTTTGCCGCAAAAGCTGCCCTTGAGTACGAATTTTTTGTATTCAATGAGACACCTCAAAGTGCACGTGACAAACATTATCGAAATTTGGTGCCCCTTAGCCCCGGAAACTTTGGCTATTCCATTTTACGCACGCTGACACATTCAGGTCTGTTCAATGGCTTGATGGACTACTGTGAAGATCATCATTTCCCGTTGGAAGGTTTGCATTGTGAGACAGGACCCGGCGTCTGGGAAGCTGCGATTGCGGTAGACGATGTGTTGTCAGCTGCCGACAAAGCAGTGCTATTCAAAACCTTTAGTAAGGGTTACTTTCAACGCCACGACTTAATGGCAACCTTTATGGCGAAGTGGTCCATGGACTATTCAGGACAAAGTGGGCATTGCCATCAGTCACTAACTGATGGCAATGGTGGCAGCGTGTTTTACGATCACAGCAAACCTTTTGGAATGAGTGATACTTTTCGGTTCTATGTCGGTGGCCTGCAGAAGTATCTACGCGAGTTTTTGGCAGTGACCTCACCGACGATCAACAGCTATACGCGTCTGGTTAAGGGTGCATGGGCACCCACCGCTGCAACCTGGGGTGCCGATAATCGCACCACAGCCCTGCGGGTAATCGAAGGCAATGCGAAATCAGAACGTGTGGAGTTTCGAGTCGGTTCCGCCGATGCCAACCCGTACCTGGTCACGGCGGCGAACCTTGGTGCAGGTTTATTGGGAATACGAGAAAAAATAGAGCCAACGACCCCTATGACTGGCAATGCCTATGATTGCACGCCTTCGGAAAGCGAAAGCTTTCCTAGCAACTTGCGGGACGCTACCCAAATATTTGCCGCCAGTACGGCCGCGAGAGAAGTCTTCGGTGATGCATTTGTCGATCATTATGTCGCGAGTCGTGACTGGGAAGTCAGAGAGTATGAGCGGCATGTCACCGACTGGCAGCTTGAAAGATACTTTGAAATTATCTGACTTAATATGATTGTTGGAATCCTTCAGACCGATTCAGTTCTGCCACAGTATCAAGCTGCGCATGGTAATTATCCTGGGATGTTCGAACGCCTGCTATCCACGCATGACGTCCAGTGTAAACATTACAACGTCGAGGCGATGGAGTATCCAGACATTGATGAGTGTGATGGTTACCTAATCACCGGCAGCAAAAGTAGTGTTTACGATGACGAGCCCTGGATTGTGCGGCTTAGTGAATTTGTGCAGGCACTACATCAACGGAAGAAGTCTACCGTGGGTGTCTGTTTTGGGCACCAGCTAATTGCCCACGCCCTGGGCGGTCGTACCCAATCTGCCCCGGTTGGCTGGGGGGTTGGTATCCATGAGGTTCAGGTGGTCGCTAAAACCACGTTTCTTGACCCGTTCCTTGACCAGGTCCGGCTGATCGTCAGTCACAAAGACCAGGTGGCGGCGCTACCGACGGGTGCGCAGCTTATCGCAACAAGTGATTTCTGCCCGGTGGCGATGTTTTCAGTGGGAGAGCATATGTTCGGTATACAAGGCCATCCTGAGTTTTCGAAACCTTACTCCGCAGAAATGATGGGGCATCGTCGGAAAATACTGGGTGAAGAAAAATACGCTGAGGGTATTGGCTCCCTTGAAAGCGCTTTGGATGCCGACGTTGTTACATCCTGGATAGTAAATTTTATAAAAAGATAGCTGGCTCGCTACTGATATCTACGGCCAAAGCCAGGCAGCACCCCTGACACCACTTGAGTCACCGTGTGTAGCGGGGACAATCTTGTTGTTGAATTGATCGGTAAAGACATATCGCGGTAGATAACGATTGACCTCTGAATAAATCGTCTTAATGTTGGATACCCCACCACCGAGAACAATCGATTCCGGGTCAAGAATATTAATGACAACTGACAGTGCGAGAGCGAGTAGATTGTAATACTGCTCAAGGATTCCAGTTGCCGCTTTATCGCCTTGCTCCGCCAGTTTGACGATTTCCTGTGCTTCTAGCGATCGGCCAGTCAGATCTGCATAGCTCTTCTCGAGCCCTGGTCCGGAGAGCCAGGTTTCAACACAGTCGTACCGTCCGCAGTAACAAGGTCGACCTGGTGTAGGCGTCATGTCTCCCTGATAGGCCTGTAACGCCAGCGTATTGTGCCCCCATTCGCCACAGATAGCGCTCACACCGCTTAATAACTTCTGGTTGATGCAGATACCACCGCCAACGCCGGTACCGAGGATGACGCCAAATACGCTGTTGCTGCCGGCCGCTGCGCCGTCGCTGGCCTCTGAAAGCGTAAAGCAGTCGGCGTCATTGGCAATTTTAACACGGCGTCCAAGCTTCGTTTCCAGAGCCTGGGGTAGGGGTTGGCCATTCAGGCAGGTGCTGTTGCAGTTTTTCATCAGGCCGGTCAGTAAAGAAATTGCGCCCGGTGTACCGATTCCCAGTGGGGTTTGGTCGTCTATAGTTAGCTGATCAACGATAGAACTGATAGCGTCTATAATGGACTGATAGTCATTAGGGGTAGTCGTGCGTTCTCGCTGCACGATGTTACCCGCGACATCCATGACAATCGCTTCGATCTTTGTACCGCCGAGATCAATGCCAAGGCGGTTGCCACTCTTTTGAACAGGGTTCACCTAACAGCAAGGACCTGGCGCAGCATCGGCGTCTTTGTTGATCGTTGGCGTGCTGCAGTCGAACAATCCATAGTGCGTGCTTTCGTCGCCCTGAATTTCAAAAAAATCACCGAATCGGGATTTCTGTAACATTCTAGCGGTGTTGCTACAAACCAGCATAGGTCTATCTTTTTCAAAGACATGGTGGTCGTCGAGAATAAATTTTTGCGGTGATTCCGCAATGCCCCCGCGATACCAGGCTACCTGGCCGTAATCCTCACAGCGGTCCTCAACGTCGATTTTAAAGGCGCGAACGGTCACAGATAAGAACTCCACCATCCCCAGTTTGGATTCAATATCAGCGTTGTTAATGGCAATGCTCGAGGTGCTGACCACGCGGTGGTCATTGCATCCGACCTCTACCATCAAACGCCGGAAGTCCTCTGTATAAAGAGCGCCGCCGAGGCATTCACCACGAAGTATCGGGTCGTTCTGGAGTTCTTCAGGAATACGGCGAGAAGCAAATACATCTGAAAAATATAATTCACCACCTGGCTTGAGCACTCTGAAAATTTCACTGAATACTTTTTTCTTGTCCGCTGTGAGATTGAGAACACAATTGGAAGTTACGATATCAATGCTGTTATCTTCGATCCCGAGTTCTGCGAGTTCCTCGATATAGCCATGATGAAATGTTGTGTTTGATTTTTCATAACCAAATTGTTCACGATGATAATCAGCATATTCGTTAGCAACGGCGAGTTGTTCAGCCGTCATATCGATGCCGATAACTTCACCCTGTTCACCAACCAATTTTGAAAAAATGAAAGCATCGCGGCCTGTTCCACAGCCAAGATCCAAAATGGTTTTTCCGAGCACGGCGTTGGGGATAGGTGAACCGCAGCCATAGAATCTGGCGGTTACTTCCGAGTGAATCTCGCCTGCAATATCGCGAATGTAGCTTGTCATCGCGTCAACCGGACAGCAGGCGCTGGTTAGAAGATCCTCACTGGACTGCAATGTCTCACTATAGTATTTCTGGACATCCGTCGTTGTTTGTTTCTCAAAACTGTTCATTCATCCACTCCTGATTTGGAACCTGTAGAAGTGGATATGTTACAACATTTCCTGTTCGCTGATGTCGTCTAGAATGAAGAATGCAACGCCGTACGCGAGTATCGTAGCCTGTCGTGCAATGAGCAGGGCGACTATTGTTACCAGCCTGATAAACACACTGGGCACATCCAGGTATTGTGCGACACCGGCGCAAACACCACAAAATTTCTTATGCCTGCTATCCAGCCCAAGGTCTCTTTCCTGCATATCGTCAAAGTAGTCTTTATTCATGGTTACAGCTCCTGATTGCATGATCGTTCCTCTATGTAATCCTGACTAAACTATTACATGATCTGTGCCAATTATGAATGTCATCCTAACTTGTTGAAAACAATAGTAAAAATATAAAACAGACGAATTTATCCTTGAGTAAAACACCAACAAGTAGTGATTTTGACCAGTACAGGTCACGCAAACTGCCGCAAGGCCTTTACTTTTGCGGCCAGCATCAATAATGTGCGTCTCCTTCATGTAGAACTGGAAGTATCATGGCCGACTCAATGGAACAGGATGCGCTGACTTATCACCGGGAACCAACCCCCGGAAAACTTGCCATCCAGCCCACCAAACCGCTTTCTAATCAACGGGATCTGGCCCTTGCGTATTCACCCGGTGTTGCATTTCCCTGTCTGGCTATCGCCGACGATCCCAGTATGGCCGCAGAATATACATCTCGCGCGAACCTGGTGGGGGTTGTTTCTAATGGTACGGCTGTTCTTGGGCTCGGGGCTATTGGCCCGCTTGCAGGTAAACCGGTCATGGAGGGTAAGGCAGTTCTCTTTAAGAAATTCGCCAATATAGATGTCTTCGACATCGAAGTGGACGAGACAGATCCCGATAAACTGATTGAGATTATCGCCTCACTGGAACCGACCTTTGGTGGTATCAATCTTGAGGATATTAAGGCACCGGAGTGTTTCATTGTTGAGCAACGCCTGCGCGAGCGCATGAATATCCCAGTCTTTCATGATGATCAACATGGCACAGCCATCGTTTCCGCCGCTGCGGTTTACAACGGTCTTAGAATTGTCGGTAAGTCTATTGAGGATGTGCGGTTAGTTGTATCTGGTGCAGGTGCTGCGAGTATCGCCTGCGTAGATCTGTTAGTGAGTATGGGCCTCAAAAAAGAAAACGTTATTTTGTGTGATAGCAAAGGCGTTATCTATAAAGGCCGCAAGGAAGGCATGAACGAGTGGAAAGAAAAATATGTGGTCAATACCAACGCGCGTACTTTAGATGATGCCATGGTAGGTTCTGACATATTTATGGGTTTGTCAGGTCCGGGAGTTTTGGGCGCTGAAGCAGTGAAGACGATGGCGGGAAACCCACTGGTACTTGCCATGTCTAATCCGGTACCGGAGATCATGCCGGAGCTGGCGCAGGCGGCGCGCCCCGATGCCATTTTGGCCACGGGTCGATCCGACTATCCGAATCAGGTTAATAACGTGTTGTGCTTTCCGTTTATTTTTCGCGGTGCTCTGGATTGTGGTGCGACAGTTATAAACGATGCCATGAAGCAGGCCTGTGTTAAGGCACTTGCGGAACTTGCAACCAAGGAGCCCACAGAGGAAGTTACTAAAGCTTATGCAGGAGAGTCGCTTAAATTTGGGCGAGACTATCTGATCCCAAAACCTTTTGATCCACGATTAATTGAAGAACTGCCCGTTGCTGTCGTCAAAGCGGCGATGGACAGTGGCGTTGCAACAAGACCCATCGAAGATATGGATGCCTATCGTCGGAAACTTCACTCTTACGTCAGTAGTAGCCGTATTTTCATGCAACCGGTCATCGAGAGAGCATTAACCGTACCTGATGCGAAGATTGCGTTCGCTGAAGGCGAAAACGAAGATGTACTTTTGGCGCTGCAAAGCATTATCGATGAGGGTATCGCCCGGCCTGTTGTCATTGGCCGCCCCAGTGTTATTGAACGTAAACTGGATGAATTGAGTCTGCGTATTAAAGTAGGTGACGACATAGATGTTGTCGACCTTCAGGACTGTGATAACCACGAAGAGTACTGGCGTTTCTACCATGACAAGGTTGGTCGCAGCGGTGTCTCCGTTGAAGCTGCTCAAACCACGTTGCGTAGTAATTCCACCGTGCTGTCAGCCGTGATGGCCGCGCTAGGTGAAGTTACCGGTGTCATTTGTGGAAAAGTCGGTCGTTATGATCACCACTTACGAGATATTACGGATGTGTTGTCGAGCCAGCCAAGGCCCAAAACGTCCTCTGTGTGCGCAGTACTTCTTCAGGATGGCCCGTTGTTTATCGCAGACCCATTCGTCAATGTGGACCCGACGGAAGATCAACTTGTAGAACTTACCCAGCACAGCCTGGATTTCATCAGAAAATTTGGTATTGAGCCTAAGGTGGCCTTACTGTCACATTCCAATTTTGGCACCTATGATGACGAGGGTGCTCACAAAATGAAGCGTGCTGCAGACAGACTGCGAGGCTACAACCCGGATCTTGAAATAGACGGCGAGATGCATGCCATTTCTGCCTTCAATGAGCAGCTCCGTTCCTCCATCTATCAAAACAACCGATTATCCGGTCGTGCAAATTTACTGGTGATGCCCAACATGGATGCAGCCAGTATTGCCCTTGGTTTGTGTCGTTCTATTTCTAACGCGGGAATGATTGGACCCTACCTTAATGGATTGGATCGAGCGGCACATATTCTGATTCCTTCTGTGTCCGCACGGGGTATTTTCAATATGGCTGCACTTACCGTAGAGGACGCACTGTCCCAGGGGGTCGGTGTACAGCAGAAGCTGCTGTCATAGTATTTAAGTCCAAGTAGCCTATATAATCGCTGAACTTTGTTTTGTAGGTGTCTATGGCTAAGAAACCGATCCCGTCGACCAATAACCCGTTTGCCAAGTGCGAAGCGGTGGCTTTCTCTATACCAGACCAGGTTGCCTCTACGCCTGGTGATTATGAAAAGACCCTGCAGGACGCCCACGAAATCATCAACAAACCCTTTGTTTCTGCGGGTCTCAGAAATATTCAGCGACAGCACCTGAAAAACCGCATGACCGTGTGGGAGCGTATTGCGGTGCTCACAGATGAGCCACCCAAAGTACTGTTTCAGAATTGGGGGCCAGATCTTGATGGCGCTTCCCTGGTGACCGCGATCATTAAAGTCGATGGGCGGGATGTGGCGTTGTATGGTCATGATTTCACCATCCGCGCCGGGTCGATGGATGCCACCAATGGTAAAAAGTTAGCCCGGCTCTATGAACTAGCAGGTCAGCGCAAGATTCCTTTAATTGGTATGAACGACTCCTCCGGTGCATTCGTACCCGCCGGTGTGGGTGGCCTAGACGGTTACGCAGAGGCATTCACAGCATTACGCAAGATTAGTGGCGTCGTACCGTCCATCATGTGCATGTTTGGCTTTAATGCCGGTGGTGGTTCGTACTTACCGAGGCAGGGTAGTTTCCTTATCCAACCGAATGAAACCTTCTTTGGTTTGACTGGCCCCGGTGTGGTGAAGTCTGTGCTCGGTGAAGATGTCTCCGCCGATGACCTGGGTGGGCCCAAAGTACACAGTCAGACGGGTGTTACCGATATAACCGTTGAGGATGAAGTGACCGCGTTACACAAAGTCAAAGAGTTGTTGCGTTATCTCCCAAGCAATAACGCCGAGTTTGCGCCGTTTCAGGCGACGTCGGATCCCGTTGACAGAAAAACCTGGGATATCGATCGGCTGTTCAAGAAGGCTTTCAATTCACCAACAGGGTTCAATACGCCATTTGATGTCAGCATTATGATTCAACAGATTTGCGATCATGGTGATTATTTTGAGATTCAGCCCGATCGTGCCAGAAACACTATCACCTGTTTCGGGCGACTGACGGGCAACGTTGTAGGGTTTGTAGCGAATAATTCAGCAGTTGGCTCCGGCCAGATCGACATTGACGCGGCGTACAAAAATGCGCGCTTTATCAGGTTCTGCAATCTGTACAACATCCCGGTGATATTCATGGAGGATACCACTGGATTTTTACCTGGTAAGGAACAGGAAAGTCGCGGTATTGTGCAGGCGGGTCGTGCCATGCTGGATTCGATTATCGATCTCCGCACTCCCAGATTTCTGGTGCTTGTTCGTAATGCCATCGGTGGAGCGTATGCATCCTACAATAACTATCCAACTGGTGCGGATCTTGTTATTGCGCTGCCAACGACTCGGGTAGCGGTCATGGGGCCCCCGGGTGTCGAGTTTGTTTATAAAGATGAATTACGTGGTCTTCGAGCTTCCCTACCTGATCGTATCGCGAAAGAAAAAACCGCCGCAAAAGAATCTGGCGATAGAGATCAAATTGCCAAGCAGCGAGTCCAGCAATGGCTGGCTGCGCAAGAGGCGCTCCTCGCGAAACGTTATGAAGAGGAGTTGATGAACCCGCGAGAGGCGCTGAGCCTCGGTTCAGTATCACAGATCGTGATGCCCTCCGATCTGCGTCAGGTACTGGCTGAACATATGTCGTTTCATGTACGCCATTATGAGCCTACGCCGCTAAATGCCGTGCAACGGGAGTTTCATTAAGATGTCCAACCACTGGTATCTCAGAAACCCCGATATCCACGAGAATCGTCGACGCGGTGGTAGTGAGTCGGCATGGCAGCGCAGTTTTTGTTGCGCAGCGTTAAAACCACTGATTATCTGTCGCGGTCCTATTCGTATAGAAGCCATGAACGTCTTTGAAGAGATGGGCATTACGGACTATGGCTTGCTGCTGTCTGAGAAAGATTCGATTACCTATCCCAATGCGCTGTCACCTGAACTGCGCAAACAGATTGCACCTTCACGCGTGCATAGAGTGCAAGATTATTCCGGCGCGACCCGGGAAGAACGTCAGGAGCGTATCGAGCAGATCATAGGGATCGCCGGTGCCAACCGCTACGATGCGGTATTCGCAGGTTACGGCTTCATGGCCGAGGATGAAGCGCTGGTTCTGGCTTTGGAGCAGGCCGGACTAAACTTTTTAGGCCCACAATCAAAAACAATTCGGGAAGCCGGGCGCAAAGACCTCGCGAAGCGGACAGCGCTTGCCGTTGATGTTTCAGTAACCCCGGGGGTTGATAACGCTGCTGTCCGCACCCTGCTTTATCTTTATCCCAATGAAGTAAAGTTAAAGCGTCTTGCTGCAAAACATAAACTTTCAATGGTCAAGGGATCACTCGAGGTGCAGGCAGAAGCCCTGTTGAATGCGTCCTATAGCAAGGGTATCGACCTGGTCACTATCGATCAGGTGGCAGCCATTCTGACGCGGGAAATTTCTGCGATTTTCAAACAGGATCCAGAGCACCGTATTCGTTTGAAAGCCGTTAGCGGTGGTGGCGGTAAAGGTCAGCGCATATTGAATGCACCAGTGCACTTTAAAGGTAGCAAGAAGGCTCAGTTAGTCGGGGCGGTTGCTGCCGTGGAACCGGCTTACCGTGAAGTGCTGGCCGAGGTAAAGGCGACGGGCGTCGGTGACAATAAGAATGTTCTCGCAGAACTCAACATTGAAACAGTCAGGCATCAGGAAATACAGGTAGTTGGTAACGGGCAATGGTGCATCACCATGGGCGGGCGTGATTGCAGCCTGCAGATGAATGAACAAAAGCTGCTTGAAGTATCCACCACTAAAGAAGAACTTGAATGTGCGATTGATGCTGCAAAAGGCAAACAAGCCGCAGCGCTCAAAACTGATCTGGCGACGCTGCAGCGTATGGAGTCTGAGGCGGCGAGATTTGGTGCCGCGGTGGGGCTTGATTCCGTATCGACCTTTGAATGCATTATTGAAAAAGATCAACATTACTTTATGGAGATGAATACGCGGGTTCAGGTGGAGCATCGGGTTACCGAACTCTGCTATGGATTGCGATTCACTAATCCTGATGACGAATCTGATGCGTTTACTGTTAATTCAATCGTTGAGTTGATGGTGCTCTTGGCGGGTCATGGTAAACGTCTGCCGGCGCCACAATTAGTGCGTCGAGCGCAATCGGCGGTGGAGGTCAGGCTGAATGCGACCGATCAGGCATTACGACCCCATGCCGGTAGTTTGATCTCTGCCTGGTCAGAAAATAAGCCGAGAGAAATCCGCGACGACCAGGGCATCTGCCTGCATAATCCCGATACCGATGTATTTATGAAGTACCGTCTGGCGGGAGCCTATGACTCTAATATAGCGCTGTTATTAACGACAGCGGATGATAGAGGCAAAGTGCTATCAGATATGGCGGAAATTCTGCGTTGCATGCGTATTTCCGGAGAAAATCTAAAAACCAATATTGAGTTCCAATACGGACTCATAAACTGGCTCCTCGGTCAGAACCCTCTGGCACGTCCTGCAACCAATTTTGTGAAACCCTATCTTGCCGCGGTCGGTGAGTTAAAAAAGCTGGCGAATAATATTGATATCGTTGCAGCGTATAGCGCCATCGAAAGAAAGCATCTCGCCGCGACCAAGGATAAGGCGCATGCTGCTGCCATTAGCGACATTATGGGGCGAAAAGCGAGTCTGTTAGCCCGTGCGCTCAATCGCATGTTCGCTGAGCCACATTTTCTTGCCGGTTGGTTGTCCCTCAATCAAAATCATATTGAGCTCAACAAAACGGGTATACGCTTTTTGACGAACCCCATACACTTGCTGCAGGCGCTGTATCATTTTTTGAATATGGAAGCCGACAATGGCCGGCCGGCGCTATACACCATTTGGGATCATGATCAGACTCTGCTAAAAGACGCATTGGATTTCTATGCTGCAGTTGATGAGACTTTGGGCAGTCCCGGTTGGGCGGAAGTTGACGCCTGTCTTTCCGGGACTGCACGGCAATTCAAGGATCAGGCAGATGCCGTACGAGCAGCCCATGCAGGGTACCAGTTAGGCATGGAAATTCTCGGTGTCTTGCCTTACATAGGTATGAAAACCGGCTTCTTTGATTTAAAAGTATTACCGGATCTCAGTGTTGAGATTCCCGATCATCTGTTTGATGCAGCAGCCAGCATACAAGAGTTGTCACCGCCGCCATCAGCATCTGCCGATGAGATTATTGCCCCATCCGGGGGTATGTATTATGCGCGGGAAGCGCCGGGCCGAGAGGCCTTTGTGAAAAAGGGAGATCATTTCGAAGAAGGCGATCCACTCTTTATTATTGAAGTCATGAAGATGTTCAATAAGGTCTATGCACCTTTTTCCGGAACGCTTGATGAGGTTGTGATAGATACCGATGCCACCATCGTGAAACGTGGTGAAGTCGTATTTAAAGTCACCCCAGACGTGGAAGTTGTGACAGAAACAGATGCTGAGATTAACGATCGAATGAAAGCTGCGACTAATGATTTTGTAGCCTACCTAGGTGCCTAAAAATGATTGTTGCCCTGGACCATATTGCTATTGCGGTACCTGACCTTGATAAGTCTATCAGTAGATTTCTAGAGGATTTTGGCCTGAATTATGAGGGCTTAGAATCGGTAACCGCGGCGAAGACCAGTACCGCATTTTTTCCTATTGATGGCACTAGTATAGAACTGGTGCATCCCCTTGATGGTGAAGGACCACTCGTTGGCTATCTTGAAAAATATGGGCCGGGTTTACACCATATTTGTTTTCGAACGGATGACATTGATGCTGACGTAGCGCGCCTGAAAGACAAGGGATATCAGTTTCTCACTGACGAACCGTCATTCGGTGCACACGGTACTCGTGTAATTTTCATCCATCCTAGATCCTGTGATGGCGTATTGATCGAGTTAAACGAGGTCGTCAATGACGAGTAGAGACAAAGTTCCCAAATGCAGTGTTGCTGATTGGCAGACTGAAGCTGAAAAGCAGCTGAAGGGTAAACCTGTCAGCAGTCTGGATGTTGATACACCTGAGGGTATTTCTTTAAAGGCGCTTTACACAGCGGCCGATACGGAAGGTCTGGCCTTCGCAGACACCATGCCTGGTATGGAGCCATACATCCGGGGGCCTCAGGCGACCATGTATACGGGGCGGCCCTGGACTATTCGGCAGTACGCAGGTTTTTCAACGGCGGAAGAATCAAATGCGTTTTATCGACAACTGCTGGCAGAGGGCGGGCAGGGCATCTCTGTGGCGTTTGATCTGGCGACCCATCGTGGTTACGACTCAGATCACGAGCGGGTTACGCATGATGTGGGCAAGGCCGGGGTCGCTGTAGATTCCATCGAAGATATGAAGATCCTGTTCGATGGCATACCGCTTGATAAAGTTTCAGTATCAATGACAATGAACGGGGCGGTACTACCGATCCTTGCTGGATATATCGTTACCGCCGAAGAGCAGGGCGTTGCGCAGGCCGACCTCTCTGGCACCATACAGAACGATATTCTCAAAGAGTTTTTGGTCCGTAATACTTATATCTATCCACCGGGGCCGTCGATGCGCATCGTTGGGGACATCATCGCCTATTGCACCAAGCACATGCCCAAGTTCAACACGATTTCTATTTCGGGTTATCACATTCAGGAAGCCGGCGCAGACGCCGCACTGGAACTTGCCTATACGCTGGCAGACGGCAAAGAATATATTCGTACGGCGTTATCAGCAGGCCTCGATATTGACGATTTTGCCCCTCGGTTATCGTTTTTCTGGGGTGTCGGTATGAACTTCTATACGGAGATTGCCAAAATGCGGGCTGCCCGCCTGTTGTGGTCTCGCATTGTGGATGAGTTTTCTCCCATAAACCCCAAGTCGAAAATGTTACGTACTCACTCTCAGACATCGGGCTGGTCCCTGACCGAGCAGGACCCTTACAACAATGTCGTGCGCACCACGATAGAAGCCATGGCCGCCGTATTTGGTGGGACACAATCGCTGCATACCAACGCCCTGGATGAAGCTATTGCGTTACCATCAGAATCCGCCGCCCGTACAGCGCGCAATACCCAAATTATTCTGCAGGAAGAGACAGGCCTCACCGACGTTATTGATCCGTGGGGTGGCTCCTACATGATGGAGTCTCTCACGCAACAGCTTGCCGACCGTGCGTGGCAGTTGATTGAAGAGGTTGAATCCCAGGGCGGTATGACAAAAGCCATCGAAACTGGATTACCGAAATTGCGGATTGAAGAGTCTGCGGCAAGGAAGCAGGCTAATATTGATCAGGGTGTGGATGTCATTGTGGGTGTTAACAAACACCAGACGGATCAATCGGATACCGTTGATGTGCTGGAGATTGACAATTCAGTCGTTCGCGCTACACAACTGTCCCGGTTACAGGAGATCAAAGGCCAGCGCGATCAACAGAAAGTAGAAGGCATACTGCTCGAGATCACCAAGGCTGCCGGCGGTGATGGCAACCTGCTCGAGCTGTGTATCGATGCTATGCGAGCCCGGGCGACGCTAGGTGAAGTATCGCAAGCTATCGAAACGGTGTTTTCGCGCTACGAGGCTGAACCGAAAATGATATCAGGTGTTTACGGTGATCTGCTATCTGAAGATGAGCAATGGCAGGGGATAACGACCCGAGTCCAGGAATTTGCCGACAAACACGGTCGACGACCCCGTATGTTGGTGAGCAAGATGGGCCAGGATGGTCATGATCGTGGTGCCAAGGTCATTGCGAGTGCATTCAGTGACGCAGGGTTTGATGTGGATCTCTCCCCCATGTTTGCTATACCGAGTGAAATTGTAAAGCAGGCCTTGGAAAAAAATGTTCATGTCATCGGTGTTTCGTCGCAGGCTGCTGGGCACAAAACATTGGTGCCGCTGCTTATTGAGGAGCTAAAGAAGGCCGATGCGGAAGATATTATCGTGATTGTCGGTGGTGTTATCCCGAAACAAGATTACGAATTTCTCGAGCATATTGGCGTGCAGGGAATCTTTGGCCCGGGAACACCCATACCGAATGCCGCCACCAAGGTACTTAAGGCCATCGAGGCGGCGATCGAAGCCTAGTGGCTAATCGGCAACGTTTTTTTTCAGCGCTTCTTCGGTTCTCCAATCATCCAGTTCCTTTTGATTTTGCCCGAAGAGTGTAAAGGGGACCAGTCGGAGTGCCTGGCTAATATCGGATTGTTAACCATCCAGATTAAGTCTCTACCCCTTCTCTAGACCGTTAGTAACGAAGCGAAAAAAATAAAT
>JAQWMV010000043.1 GCA_029246605.1 Pseudomonadales bacterium
CCGTTACTCGGATGATTCGTCCTGCTCGCTGGTATCAACATAATTTTTCCCCTGGCAAAATACCGTGAGGATCACCATGCGAGTCTTTACACCGAATTCGTCCGCCAGACCCAGGCATTCCTTGAACGTCCAGGATTCCTGGGTGGCAATACGTTGTTCCAGGTCCTCCATGGTCAGTTCACTCCGGACTTGCTTGCAGGACATCACATAGCAGCTGACAGGCGCTATCCGTGAATGCTTCCATATTTTTCGCCCTGTCGCTCTGCCGGGTATTAATGGTAATGGCAGCATCGGTGGGACCGGAAACCGCGATCACGCTGGTTCCAGCATCAATTCCATAGGCAGATCCCGAAGGCCCGGCGATGCCAAGTTCGGCAATACCCCAGGTGGCCGTTAGCTTTTCTCTGACCCGTGCCGCAAAAAAATGCGCCATCTCCTCGGTCATTGGTTTGACCTCTTGCAGGTCTTCCGCAGATGCCGTGAGAAAAACCTTGCGCGAGGCCCGTGTGTAGATGACGGTACCACCAAGAAAGTATGCTGAAGCGCCTGGTACCGATAGCAGTCGCGCCGAGATTAGACCGCCCGTCGTTGACTCGGCCACAGCGATAGTTTCGCTGCGGGCCTTGAGCATTTCAGCTACCTGATTGATGATTTCAGGCTGTAATTCCATGGTTTACCTCTTTCGCTGGGTTGTTTCTTTAGCTCGTTAGAACAAACCGACAATACCATGAATGCCTGGCTAATCCAGTGGAGAGACAAATACGCCTTGTGGATATTTAGCTTGTACTATAGGAAAGTAGGTGTGACCTAACTTTCCTCGTAGTCTAGGACATTCATTAGCAGATCCGTCACATCGCGCTGCTCTCGCGCATTCAGTTCCTGATAGACAGGCGACCGATGTAGTTTACCGCAAGCGGGTCTGGTATCCCGTTTGGGTATGACATCCAGCGTCTCGTAATTCGTGGCCATCATGCCCCGCTTGTGCTCGCTGCGATTGTAGCCGGCCCGGTGCCAGGTTCTCGCATCATAAAGAAACATGCTGCCAGCGGGTGCCTCGACAACGGTGGCCTCTGGGCCGCTGTAAGGCTGTTCACCTTGCTCCACAGGTGCGTTCCATTCGGCGGGGGGGTTGGCATCGAGGAGGTGTGAGCCCGGCCGCAACATGGTTGCGCCATTTAGGTGGCTGAAATTCGATATAAAGGTATTTCGGTTACAGGCTTTGGGTGGTCCCACTCGAGGAAACACGGGTTGCGGGCTCGACGATCGTGTATAGGGAATATCTGAATGCCAGCTACGGCCTGCTCGCGCCAGTGTTTCTGGTGGTAGCACATTGAAACCAGGGGGGTGGCCCAGGTGTATGTCCGACGTCTGCAGGTACTCGCGAAGTATGCAAAGCGAGATGGGCTCCGCAACCGCTCTGCCGACGGCAGCATCCTGACAGATCTTAGGAGAGCCCTGGTTTTGTTCCAGGTGTTCATAAGGACCGGTGCATGCGACTCGTTCCAATCCAGCGACGACTTCTGGTGGAAGGATTGAGTTTAGGCACGTCCAACCTTCACGTCGCAGGTGCTCTAGATATTCGGAAGGCAGTTTTTCAGGACCATGGCTGATTATAATGTCCACTTCAGCTGCACCGATTGACAACGTGCAGGTGTCATTAGTGCTGTCGATTGCAATGTCCCGGCCCGTGACTACGTGCTTTACGCCCCCAGCTGTGCGATCCCAGACGACATCATCACTAGCATCGTTGAACAGCGCAAGCGCTCCCTCAGCACTAATTCCAAGCATGTGACCGTCGGCTGTAGTCAGCAATACGTAGTGATGTTTCGGACGCTTGAGCGTCACAATCTGCGGCTGAGAATCCTGTTGATGTTCCACTGAAAAACCTCCCTTTGAGTCTGACTATGTAGACGTAGACCAGCCGCGAACCATCAATTAAATCGGTGGATGTGCCCTAACCGCATCCTCGTCAATATCACATCCCCAGCCCGGGCGATCCGACATAATCAGGTGACCATCGACAATTTCCGGTGGATGCGTGACCAGGTCGTCTTTCCAGGGAACGTCGTCGATGTCGATCTCCATGATTCGAAAATTCGGTACCGACGCACAAAAATGGGCACTCATCATAGTAGAGAGATGACCATAGAAGTTATGTGGTGCCACATTCACTTCATGCGCATCGGCGAGCGCCGCAATCTTGTAGGACTGCCAGATGCCGTTCCAGGGCACATCGATGATTGCGACGTCCATGGACTGCATTTGGAAGTAGAGTCGGAAGTCGCGGATGCCATAAATCGACTCACAGGAGGCGATCGGCGTATCGGTGCGTTGGCGGATATAGGCGAGCGCTTCCGGGTTGTAGACGTCGAGTTCGGCCCAGAACAGTTCCAGCGGGGTGAGCGCACGGATCATCCTGATATAGCCTTCCGTGTTGAAGTTGAAATTGAGGTCCAGGAGTATGTCGACATCACCGCCGGTACCCTCGTTGAACGCCTCTATCTGGTTGTACACGGAACGGATCAGCGGTTTGTCCGCATTTCTATCCGGGTGTGCTCGGCGCCATCCGTGGGTATAGTTCCGTTCGCCGAATACGAACATATTGCACTTCAATCCGGTGAACCCCTGGGCCCTTACTTCTTGACCCAGGGCGCTTATATCATCGAGTGATTTTAGCGTCGGCTTGCCCATGAAATTGGCGGTTGACTCATGCATGCGGTAGGTACCGCAATGGCTCCAGTAGAGTCTTAGCTTGTCGCGCATGGCACCACCCAGGAGTTGATAGACCGGTACGCCGAGGGCCTTGCCCTTAACATCCATCAGGGCATTTTCGATCGCGGCGATTGCCTGGGCATTGATACCACCAGGTGCCTGGCGTGTCGTCGCATAGAGTGTAGCGAAGATAACGTCATTATCGAGGGGGTTCAATCCGATAATCAGGGAGGCCAGGTGTTCGATGACTGAGGATACACCGCCGCTACCGTACGATTGGTTGTATTCACTGTAGCCGACGATACCATCGTCTGTGGTGATCTTCAGGAACGAAAAATTTCGCCATCCGGCATTACAATGCAGGCTCTCGATAGTAGAAATCTTCATTATTAAATTATCCTTATTAGCTGTTTTTATTTAGTTTCATGTAGCTGACTTTGGGCTATCCGTTCAAGGATCCGGAGCCGTAACGCATCTGTATCGCTGCGGTAAGCACTAAGACCTGCAAGATTATGCGCCTCACCGGGGTCGTTCTTTCGGTCGAACAGCATATAGGTTTCACCATCGCTGTTGAGTGCAATCTTCCATTCGTCGTTCATCAGCATGAACTCACCGGCGATTTCCGAGAGCGCATCATCACGATGTCGACTGCCGTCTAAAGCGCCCTTGAGGGATTTTCCGAACTGGCGATAGTTGAGTTCTCCGCCCACCAGTTCCACCAGCGTTGGTCCGAGATCGACGGTTTCTGCCGGGCTGTCGTTCACAACCCCAGTGTACTCGACGCCAGGTGCCCTGACTATCATGGGCACTCTGAGCGCACCATCATAGAAATTGCTCTTGGAGATAAGTCCATGATCACCATTCATCTCACCGTGATCCGAGGTGAAAGCGATGATCGTCGAGTCCAGTTCTCCGCGCTCCTCGATGACTTTGAGAATCTCGCCGATCTGATCATCGATAAGGGATACACTGCCAGCATAATCGGCACGCATTGTAGCCACTTCGCCTGCTTCGAAGTTGGGGCTATGGTTTGCCATCATCTGATCGAGCTTTCCTTTTGGTCTGGGCTGTCCCGTGTGGTGTATCGCTGGCGGTGGCATGACATCTGGATCATACATGCTGGCATAGGGTTCTGGCGTATCCCAGGGTTGGTGTGGCCCACCCCAGCTCACCCAGCAGAACCAGGGCTCATCCCGGTCATAGGATGACAGATATTGCTTGGCCTGTTGTCCTACATAGACATCATAGTATTGCGCCAATGGTAACGCAGAGGGGCGCACAACATACTGTTTGTTGGCAAAGCGTTCTTTAAAGTCGGCACGGTATGCTTCGAGCAATCCCTGTTCTATCCATGTCGCTGTCATGTGACTCAAACCCGTCGCACTGGCCCGGGGGCCACCGATCTCGTTCACATCATCTAAGCCTAAGGAATGCAGGAGATCCTCTTTTTTTCTAAGGTCTGATCGCCCATGGGGATGCAGATGGGTTTTGCCGAACAGGCTGGTTCTAAAGCCAAGATTCCTGATTTCTCGCATCCAACTATCAGATTCTGCAGGTACCGCGTAGGGCATATGGTTCCACACGCCATTATTATGCGGATATCTGCCCGTTGCCAGCGTCACCCGAGCCGGTACGCAGACGGGAGATGTTGTCACGCAGTTAGAAAAGCGGGTGCCCTCGGCTGCAATACGATCAAGGTTCGGGGTTTTCACCCAGCCACCGCTTGAACCCATCGCATCCCAGCGCTGCTGATCGGTCATCAAAAAAAGGATATTGCGCATAGGTTCAGACGCTCAGTCGTTCCAGGGGAACCGATAGGCGAACGCATTCTCCTTTGTTGCATGGTCAAGCTGGCCGCGTCCGGTAATGGGGAGCTTTGCACCATCGAGTTCAGGGTCCACGTAACTGGCAAACCAGTCGTCCAGTTCCTCCTGAAGGGATCGGATGCGCTCAGCCTGTCCTTTCTGTGCAAAGAGGTTGATCTGTTCTGCGGGGTCTTCTGCGACGTTATAGAGTTCATGGGGACCTGCGGGGTAGCGCCAGACAAGCTTCCATTCCTGAGAGCGAATCATGCGCACCGGTCCGTATTCGTCGAATACATAAATGCTTGTTCGTTCACCGATGGCCTTACCTGCCAGCAGTGGCGCAAATGATCGGCCGGGCAAACCGTCAGGTACACATTCGGGCGCTCCGATGTATTCCATTAATGTTGGTAGCCAGTCGTACTGACTTAAGAGATCGGTATTCACCTGGTTTTCCGGGACGTGGCCCGGGCGGCTGATCAGGCAGGGCACCTTGACGCTGGTGTCGAACATATTCTGTGGCCAGGTGGCGTTTCCCTTTCCAAAGAGACCGTGATGCCCCATATTCATACCGTTATCAGCCATGAACATGACCAGGGTATTGCTTCTTAGGTTTTGTGCCTCCAGGTAGTCCAATAGCCTGCCGATATTGCGGTCCATGCCTTCGATTGCGGTGAAATAACCAGCGAGGTGTTCCTTTCGCTTGTCGCTACTGGTCGCACTTGCGTTGAAACCCTTTGGTAATGGTTCGTGGGGTACCGATTCGAAGAGGCAGTGATCGTAGTATTTGTCCCACAGTGAATCCGGATGATGCTTGCGTTGCCAAGGTTTGTGCGGTGCCGTGTAGTGGACTGCAAGACAGAAGGGTCGCTCTTGATCCGACTGCTGTTCTGCAGCTTGCTGATCCAGGAAAGTCAGCGCGTTATCCGTAAAAAGGTCGCTTGCATAGGTGTCATGCTTATTGAGTTCACCATCAGCAATGATGGGTACATTTAAATAGTCGGTGCCACCGTAGGGCATTGGGTTCCACGTATCGAACCCACACCGTGGTTCCATGCCGTCGCCTAGATGCCACTTGCCCGACAGACAGGTATCGTAACCACGATCACGAAGCAACTCGGCGTAGGTTGGCATGCCGAGTAGGAACTCAACGCGATCCGCAGGTACATCGCGGTCGAGACCCCCTTTACTGGTATCAGACTGCCACATCAGCGCATCATGCACGCCGTGTTGAGATGGAATTCTACCGGTCAGAATCGACGCCCGGGCCGGCGAGCAGACCGGTGATGTACAGAAAAAATTGTCGAAACGGATGCCTTCCCGCGCCAGCCGGTCCAGATTAGGTGATCTGATTTCTGAATTACCGGCACAGCCCATGGCCCATGCACCCTGATCATCGCTCAGTATGAAGAGGATATTCGGCTGGTTGGGATTGTGACTTGCCATCAGGTTCGAGCTACTAGTGGTTGATTGCTGATATTGTAGACGTTGGCGGGTAACCGATCATCAACAGAGAAGTGCTCAAGTTGATTACTGTGCTCGCTGAGGGAAATCTTATCGCTCTCGTCTACTTTAGGCAGAGTGCTCGACTAATAATGAGGTGATTGCGAGTGACCAGAAAACCAAATGTTCTATGGGTCAGTTTTGAAGATTGTGTGCCGTTTTTCGGTTGCTATGGTGATCCGGTAGCCACGACGCCCACAGTTGATCAGCTGGCATCAGAAGGCTGTATCTATCCTAACGCTTTTTCAACGGCACCTATTTGTGCGCCGGCACGGGCAGCAGTTATCACCGGGATGTATCCCACCAGCATTGGTGCTCATCATATGAGAACCAGCCGGGGGGAGGGTTACGACGCGCCGGTTCCCCACCATGTTAAATGCCTGGGTGAGTACTTCAGAAGAGAAGGCTATTACTGTTCAAATAACGTTAAGACAGACTATCAGTTCCAAACACCTTTTGCCGCCTGGGATGATTGCTCCAATAACGCGCACTGGCGAAACCGACCTGATCCAGAAGTCCCTTTCTTTGCTGTATTCAACCCTGAGTACACGCACGAGTCAGGTATGTGGGAGGAGCATCGCAATAGACCGGTCATGGTGCACCCGGAGGCGAAATTTGAGGCGTTAACCGACCCTGAGGCAGTTGAAGTCCCGCCTTATTTTCCGGATACACCGAAAGTCAGAAAAAGCATCGCGAAAAATTACGACAACATCGCGCAGTGTGACAAGGTCATGGCGCAACTGCTCGAGCAGCTTGAAAAGGACGGGCTGGCTGACAATACCATCGTCGTCCTGTGGAGTGATCACGGGCCGATGCCCCGGGGAAAACGACACCTCTATGATCAGGGGACGCACTCACCGATGATCATCCGCTGGCCAGGCGTGATTGAGCCGGGAACCACCAATGACCGTCTTGTTAGTACCATTGACCTTGGTGCGACTATGTTAAGTGCCTGTGATATCACTGTACCACCGCATATGCAGGGAAAGGCATTTCTGGGCAATCAGATTACAACGGAGAGGCAATACGTTCATGCTTCGGTAGACCGATCCGATGGCGATCACGATATGCTGAGGTCAGTGCGAGACAAAAGGTACAAATATATTAAGAACGGTTTTCCCGAGAAGCCATACCTCATCTGGAATGGTTTTCGCAACAATCATCCTATTATGCAGGAATGGTACCGCTGTTGGATGGACGGCACACTCAATGAAACACAGGCCATCATGTTTGCTGAAAAGCGCCCAGTCGAAGAACTATACGATACTGAGACGGATCCCTGGGAGGTACATAACCTCGCCGAAGATGAGGGTCACCAGTCGGTGCTTGACGATATGCGGCAAGAACTGAAGTCTTGGCAGACAGAGACCGGGGATCTTGGACTGCTTGATGAAAGGGTGATGAAGCTCCTGAATTATCCAGGTGGCGAGAAACCCGTCGCAGCCGAAGCCAAGTGCCTCATGTTCGCGGGAGATGAATACGGGCAGACCAAGGCCGCGGATGCATTCAGCGTGCCGCAACACCACCGGCTGCAACTTTTTAGTCCCACTCAGGGTAACAGTATTTGCTACACCCTGGAGGAGGGCGAAGAGGTTTTCTGGCAGGTCTTCAATGCCCCCATCATATTACCTGTCGGTAGTTATCGCCTGCGGACGATAGTCTCAAGGATTGGGTATCACAGCAGTCCTGAAAAGGTGTTTGAAATAACGGTCGAGGCATAGCTGCCTTGGGTTTGAGGTAGTCTCAGCCAAGTCGTTTGTCGAATTCACCGATCTCATAGTAGGTGACGTGTTCGATATCGAAAAAACCAGGATCAAGGCGATACTCGTTGTCTTTTTCTCGCAGAATCATCCGTCGTTCCCGAAGACGCTCGATGCAGATATCGAGAAATGTCGTGGATGAACGCGATGAGATTGGCGCATAGTCATTAGACCTCTGCCGCTCATAGAGTTCTTCCCAGGTAAAAGCACGGTCCAGTATGGGTTGAAAATTCTCATCCATAAACAGGTAGACTAGGGGTAACCAGGTCCGATCTATTTTCCTTAACATACCTTCCTGCATGACCCACAGATTACCGAAGCGACGGGCACCTAGATCGTAGTCATTGAGAGAAACAAAACGACGCGGGTTAGCAGCGACCTGGGCCTCAGTGAGGAAAATGAGTTCCTCGCCGCCTTTTTGTCGCAGCGTCACTTCAATCAACTTGTCCGGTTTGTCTCCCGTGTAACAGAAGTTCAGTTCGGGATGCTGCCCCGGGGTAAACAATGGTTCGACGAAATACCGATAGCCCTCATAGCGTCCCGGTTGTCGATGCAGCTCATTTTGTACCTTCTCAACCCGCGGTTGATGATCCGAGTGGTAAGGACCGTCTTCACGCAGATGATTAATCAGATCCTGGTGGACGACAGCTCGACCAATGCGCAGATAATTATTGAGCTGAAACTGAAAGCAGCACTTGCTGCCAAAGACTTCTTCAAAGGCATCCTGGATAGGTACCCGGAGGTCGACACGACGATCGGCGTGGTCGAACCGGACGGTCATGCGCGAGATCGGCCCCGACGATATATCTCTTTGTTCAGCCTCAGCGAAACAGCGGAACACTTCCGCGATGCGTGACTGGCGTTGAGCAGGTTTGGTAATCAGGCTGCTCATCTCAATTCGCGAACCAATGGCGATGCCTTTCATGTCTGTATGGATGGTCGGGGCGCCGGAATAAGCACCCGTCATCCATGCCGGTCGACCATACTTCTTGGCGAGATCCTTGATGTCGTGCCGTAACCGAGCAGATAGCGCGAAATCTGACCGGGGTTCATAGTGCGCCGCCAAATCGTAGACCTGAACGGTTTTTGGCAACAGCGAGAAACCTCTACCGGCCATTCTGTGTGGCTTCTTCATACCACACCATCCTTAAGCGTTTCCGACAGTCTCTTGAGTTCCTCGTCCTCTTGCTTCTCTCTTTGCCTTGCCCACATGGGATCGTAAAGTTTACGGAACAGGCCTTCCTCTTTGATCAGTTCGTCATGGGTGCCGCGTTGTACGATATGCCCGTTATCCAGCACCAGTATCTGGCTGGCATCGCGTATGGTCGACAATCGATGAGCGATGATAAATGTCGTGCGGTTATTCATCAGTGTAGCCAGTGCTTCCTGTACCTTCATTTCAGAGGCGGTATCGAGCGCACTGGTCGCTTCATCTAATATCAACAATCTAGGATCTCGAATTAACGCCCGGGCAATGGCGAGCCGTTGTCGCTGACCGCCTGATAAACGCGCACCATGAGCGCCAATGAGGGTGTCGTAACCATAGGGCATGGCCTGAATGAATTCGTTCGCGTTGGCCAGCGAGGCTGCGTTAACGACTTCCTCGTGGGTGGCGTCAGGTTTGCCGTAAAGCAGATTTTCACGAACCGTGCCGCGAAATAGGAAGGTTTCCTGGAGCACCAGGCTCATCTGGTTGCGCAGGCTATGCACTGCGTAATCGGTGATATCCACGCTATCAGCCCGGATGACACCCGATGTTGGCTCATAGAACCGGGCAATCAGGTTGGCGACTGTGGTTTTTCCTGCGCCACTCGGCCCTACTAATGCTATGACCTGGCCAGGTGAGGCCGTAAAGGAAATGTCTGAAAGTACCTGTTTATCCATCGGGTAGGCGAAACACACATTGTCGAACTCAACATCTCCTTTTATCCGTCGGTGCAGCGCGTCCGGTTTATCAACCACGTCCTGCTCCAGGTCGAGAATTTCGTATACCCGCATCAGTCCGACCCGTGCCGGAATAATCTGTCCAATGACGTTAATCAGCTGCGATATAGGTGCGTATAACATGCCGACGTAAGCGATCATGGCTGAAAAATTCACGACGCCCTGCTGTATCTCTTCGGTACTTTGTGCCGCGGACAAACCGGTCAGATCAAGCCACATGACGACCAGGCCGCAGGAAACCATGACAATCAACGAGCCGACATGAGAAACCGAATTGGTAAAAGCGCCCCAGCTATTGGTCAGCCAGCCTGAACGCAACTGAATTTCATAGCCTTCACGTAGCTGTGCAACCAGGGTTTTGACCTCCCGTGACTCGGCTGAATATCCCTTAACAACCTTTGCGGCGTCAAAAACCTCATTGGTTTTGCCGTTGATCTGCGAGTTCTTCTCAGTCGCCTTGAACGACTCATGGGACAGGCGACGTTCGAATACGAAGTAACTAATGAAATGCAGCGGCGTTAGGACCAGTGCAATGAGTGCGATGCGCCAGTCCATATAGAACAGTAGACCGAGAATGAACAGTGCCCTGAATATCGATTCAATGGTGCGTAGTACAGTGCCAGTCACCAAGTTTGCCAGCGAGGCAGTGTCTCCCATCAAGCGCGAGTTGATTTCACCGGGACTTCTGCTTTCGAAAAATGACAGTGAAAGTTTCTGTATGTGGGCATACATTTTTCGGCGGATATCGAAAATTACCCGGCCGGCGACTAGTCGTAAGAGATGGCCGTTCCATAAGCCCAGTGCTTCACCGGCAACCATGACCACCAGCATGCCCAGCAAACAGGAGGTAAATAGCTGGATGTCCTGGTTAGGCAATGCGCGGCCAATGACCTGGGCGAATAACAGGGGTTGTACCATCGCGATGCCGGCCATCACCAGCATCACTATCAGACACTGGGCGAGCATCCAGCGATAGGGTTTGACTAGTTGCAGGAACTGCTGAAATCGCGTTTTTCGTGCTAATACCAGGTGATTCTGCTGCGGCTGTTGATCTTCTGTTTGCATATTGTTGGTCTTACAATACAAGATACGCTAAACAAAGTCGCCACCATCCAGCCGAATCTTACTCAAACATCCGGTTGAGCCTTTGATACGTAAAAAAAGTACGCAACCTACTATCGTGCTCCACAACCAGGAAACGAACCTTGGCTGAATTTCTGCAATTTCTCATCGACTATGGCTACATAGTGATCTTCGTCTGGGTGTTACTGGACCAAATGGGTCTGCCCATTCCGGCAATTCCGCTGATGCTCGCGGCAGGTGCGCTCGCTGGCGGCGGGCACCTGTCAATCACACTGGTGATTTTGGTAGCGGTCATGGGAGCTGTCCCGATGGACCTTCTATGGTATTACCTCGGCAAGGCACGTGGCGGCAAGATGCTGAATCTGATGTGTGCGATATCACTGGAGCCCGACTACTGCGTTCGTAAT
>JAQWMV010000080.1 GCA_029246605.1 Pseudomonadales bacterium
CATGTGCTTGCATGGGCACAAACGTTAGAAGAGGAAGAATATAGCCAGGTAGAATATGGTCTTTTCAACTATCAGGTCCAAAGTACATCTGCTCTCCACATAGTGGAGACTATTAAAGCCCTGGGGATTGCTAGTTTCACACCTCCAACGAGCCAAGTTACAAGTCAACCCGGGGGGATAAGGTCTAGCCCGAACACAACGACAACTACTAACAATAGATTTGCGGTAGATGAACAGCTAAACACCATATTATTTAGCGGGAATGGGAATGACTGGTTACAAGTGCTGACCATAATTAAAGCCCTCGATAAGCCTGCACCCTCGGTCATGGTAGAAGTTATCCTTGCAGAAGTGCAATTAAAGGATGTTAGGCAGAGAGGTATCGAATGGTTAGCTAATTCATCGACAAATGAATTTGGTATTAATTTCGGAACACTAGATGGTCTTGGAATTGGCGGTTCGGGTTTTCGGCTGACCTTAGACAATGCTGGCCAAACACGAGCTCTACTCAACTTCTTCTACAATAATGAGAAAGCAGTCATACGTTCTCGGCCGCGGCTTATGGTGAAAAGTGGCGGGACAGGAACAATCGATGTTGGTAATGAAATTCCTGTCATCACGACAAATACTAAAAGTTTGGATAATCTAAACGCACCACTTATTCAAAATATTAGCTATAGGAAAACCGGTGTGCTTCTCGATATTAAACCTATTGTGCACGCCGCAGGCTTCGTCGAAATTGAAATTAGTCAAGAGTTAAGTGAAGCAATCGCAACCTCTTCCAGCAACATTGACTCACCTACGATACTAAATCGCAAATTAACTACCACAGTCACACTTCAAGACGGCGGCTCTGTGCTTATAGGCGGCCTAATATCATCTAACTCAAGCGAGGGGTCACGAGGCGTACCTTTCTTTGGACAGCTACCTCTCCTGAAGGAGTTTTTTAGCGGTAACACGGATGATCAATTGCGTACCGAACTAATGGTTATGATCATACCGTATATTTTAAGCACGCCAACCGAAGCTGAAGGACTCGGTGACGAGTTGCAGCGAGCGCGCATGAAGTTGTTGTCAGATTAAACATTTAGTGCGCACTCCTTGAGTATTGAAGTGTCGTCCACTATGAACAAAATTGTCAGGATTAAAAAATATTTCATCTATTCTCATTAGAATCAGCAAATGCAGATCTCCAGAAAATCATAATATGAGAGGGACTTCTTGGGCTGCACCACCAACATGGACTATATGCATTTGTGGAAGATAATCGATTGAAACAAGACTCAAGATTTTCAGCCAAAGATTAAAATCCTCAAAATATAGAAAGTAATCATTATTGAAGCCATGCGCGGCGATTAAGGATTGCGTTCTCTAGCCAACATAAAGCAACGACTTAAAATACGGACACTTTTCCTTTCCTCACCTCATCATCGTGGTAATCGCATCGTGCCGAACGTTTTTTATAATACTCTGCATCAATAATGGGAAAAGCCAATAGATCGACAATCCAAAACACTCGGGTACCTCTTACAAAAAATGTAGTTTGTATGTTCAAGCGGGCATTATCAGCCGGGTTATGTCAGCTTCCAGCCATTATGCTTAAAAAATGTAAATGCTGATTTGCAGAACATTCCGATATGTCTCAAGCCCTTTCGCGATACCATACCGCCATGGTGCACGATGCGCATGGCTGGCAAGTAATCTACTGATCCTAGTGCCGCAATCTTGAGCGATAGTTCGAAGTCTTCAAAGTAGAGAAAATAATGCTCGTTGAAGCCATCGATCGAACGTATCGCCGAAGAGCGTAACAGCATGCAGCAACCGCTGACAAGAGGCACACCCTTTGTTACTTCAGTGGTACTAAAGTCCTGGCACTCATAGCGGGCAAGACGTGTTGCGGCCCTGCGGCGCAATGGTGCAGGTAAAAAACCACGTATAAAAAGGTCGAGCACAGAAGGATAACGTTTGCATAAGTATGCCTGGCTACCATCAGGGTCCTCGGCATAGGGGCTGATTAATACAGTACCTGGATTACTCTCCAGGTGCGACAAACCTACAAATAGTGCATTGGGTGCCAATAATGCATCAGGGTTTAGGATTAGATGAATATCGGCATCACAGTGCTGTAATGCCCTGTTATGTCCGCTGGCAAACCCAGTGTTTTTCGGGTTATCAATGATATGACACTGTAATGTATCGAACTGCTTAACTACCCTCCTGAGAAAATCACAATCGTCCCCATTATCAAGGATGACGACGCTATGTGCTGTTATTAAATCGCGGGATACTGCTTCGTTCACCGCAACTAACAATGCTCCGAGCACACTCACAAATAGCTCACGCGCCACATCATAGGTAACAATGCTGACCGACAACGTAGTCATTTAACGACCAAGCTTTTATCAAGCAGCTTCCATAAACCGGTGATAGAAATCTGGCGATGCAGTTTACTTGCGGCACGTCGACGAAACACCGCGGGCAAACCTCGCAGCGCATCCCGTTTTGATCGCAGGATGACCGAGCCTTTACCTCGCCCGATGAACACGATCAGCGTGACTAAGTTCATC
>JAQWMV010000063.1 GCA_029246605.1 Pseudomonadales bacterium
CAATAGCCTGCAACAAATATTTTTTACCCTGCGGATACATTTTTAAGCGACTGTAGGCGACACCCCGATTGGAATAAGCAATAACTTCAGCATCACCTTCCAGTTCACCTTTTTCAATGACGGTTGTCAGAATACTGACAACCTCGTCATAACGCCCCTCGGTCGCTGCCACCTGGGCATCCATAAACTCGACTGCCAACAAACTTCCTGGGAACAAAATCACGAGGACAACTAACAACGTTGCTCGGGAGAACCACACAGGCATAAATCTCAACACAAAACACCTAGACATCAGAATGGAAACAAAGATGCCAGAATAGCCATTCGGTTTGCAGGGCAATCCCGAACAAAATGCTATAATAGTTACCTGGTACAACGATACTTGATTCATGACCGACGTCAATATTATCGACTCCGACAACGGAGTTTCCGACCCGCTGATGCAGGCATTGGTCACGATTACGCGTATCCATCATCGTCCTGCCAGCGCAGAGAGCCTGGGCGCAGGGTTACCGTTGGAAAATGGCCTTTTAACGCCACAACTTTTCATTCGTGCCGCAGATCGAGCAGGCTTTAACGCGCGTTATCTGCACCGGGAACTTAAAGACATTACTGACATGGTGCTGCCTGTAGTATTGATTCTTAAAGATGGCAACACCTGCGTATTGATAGAAAAATCTTCTGATACCGCCAAGGCAATCTTCCCGGATGAACAAGAAAACGCTTATCAAATCTCAACAGAAAGTCTGCAAGACAGATACAGTGGCGAATGTCTCTTTGTAAAAGCCGAACAGAAAACCTCCCTGGACGATAGTCAATCCAAGCATTGGTTTTGGGATACGGTTAAGCGCTCGCGTGCACTATACAGCGAGGTACTGGTTGCGTCCTTTATGGTTAATTTATTTGCTTTGGTGACGCCTCTGTTCATCATGAACGTTTACGATCGAGTGGTTCCTAATCACGCCATAGAAACGCTCTGGGTACTGGCATCGGGTGTCGCCATCGTGTTTCTTTTCGATCTTCTTATGAAATCATTGCGTGGCTACTTCATTGATACCGCGGGAAAGCGTGCAGACATCATGCTTTCTTCAAGTACATTTTCCAGAGTCATGGATCTTCGGCTTAGCCAACGCCCTGGACGCGTCGGTTCCTTTGCTAACAATCTTCAAGAATTTGATAGTTTTAGAGAGTTCTTCACGTCGACCACATTAATTACGCTAATTGATCTTCCCTTTACAATATTATTCGTGTTGCTGATCTTCAGCATTGGTGGCGTAATCGCCACTGTGCCCATTGTCGCGATACCCTTGATTATTTTTGCAGGCATCATCGTGCAAAAACCCTTGCAAGAAGTGATTAATGCATCTTTTGCTGAATCGGCAAAAAAACATGCAATGCTGATTGAAACCCTGACCGGTCTGGATGCGATAAAAGGTGCGCGAGCAGAAAGTGTTATGCAGCGTCGCTGGGAAGAATTTAATGCGAAAATAGCAAAGCTCGGACTACGATCTCGTTTATTTACGTTGATGACCGTGAACTTCGCACAACTTATTCAGCAGCTTAGTACTGTAGCCGTGGTCATACTCGGCGTGTATACCATTACTCACGGCGAACTTTCTATTGGCGGCTTGATCGCGTGTACGATATTAACTGGTCGGTGCCTTGCCCCAATGTCACAGGTAGCCAGCATACTAACAAGATACCATCACTCACTCACGGCGTATCAGGCGATCGACCGCATCATGTGGCTACCTACAGAGCGACCACCGGAGCGAACATTCTTGCACCGCCCTGTTATCAACGGGGATATTCAGTTTCGAAATGTGAGTTTCAGTTATCCTGACCAACAGATTCCTGCACTGCGTAATATTTCACTGCACATTAAACAGGGCGAGCGAGTTGCCATTATTGGTCGTACAGGGTCCGGGAAAAGCACCCTGCAGCTCCTCGTGATGAATTTTTACGAACCCAGTGAAGGCGCTATTCTGATCAACGGAACCGACATCAACCAGATTGACCCGACAGATTTGCGTCGTAACATTTCCTACGTGCCGCAGGACATCATCCTGTTTAGCGGTAGCATTCGCGACAACATAGTCATCGGAACACCGCTATCTACCGACGCTTCAATTCTAGAGGCCGTGGAACTCTCTGGAATGTCCGAGTACTTGAATCAACATCCACAGGGCTATGACCTTGAGGTTGGCGAACGAGGGACTAACCTCTCTGGTGGGCAGCGACAGGGTGTGGCCATCGCAAGATCACTGATCAACAAGGCGCCAACACTCGTGTTAGACGAACCAACCAATGCCATAGACAACACCACGGAAGCTATTCTAAAAAGTAAACTTAAGCCATACCTTAATAATCGAACTTTGTTACTAGTCACTCACAAGTCTTCAATGTTGACTCTGGTGAACCGACTGATCGTGCTGAACAATGGCCAACTAGTTGCCGATGGTCCAAGGGATGAAGTGCTACGAACTCTTTCGGGAACAACATAGTGAATAATGACGACGTCGATTTTATGCCCGATACCTATGCCGCTGGGGTTGAGAGAACGCCTATCGTGTTACATGCGATTCTTTGGTCAACATTCGCTTTTATGGTCATCGCGCTAATTTGGGCGAATTTTGCCACCCTGGATGAGGTCGCACACGCTGAGGGCAAGGTAATACCGTCTAGCCAGGTGCAGATTGTGCAGAACTTGGAAGGCGGCATTATCTCGGAAGTGCTGGTTGCAACCGGAGATTCCGTGACCAAGGGTCAAACCATAATACGGATGGACGATACCCGATTTGCGTCATCTTTTGACGAAGGCAAGTTAACCATCCAGACCCTGCAGGCGCGCATGATGCGCCTACAAGGAGAGGTTGATGGGATCCCCTTCGAACCACCTGAAGATTTTCCAGATCTTGATCTCATTGAAAACGAGCGTCAGGTATTTGAATCCCGACAACAAGAACTGAGTTCATCGATAGATATATTGAACCAACAACTCATGCAACACCGACAGGGCCTTGCAGAGCTGCAGGCAGAGGAACAAAAGCTAAGACGGCATGCAGCGCTGTCGGAGCAAGAATTGGCGCTCACCGAACCCTTAGTTGAAACCGGTGCCGTATCCCAGATTGAGCTCTTAAGAGTTAAAGTTTCGGCCAATGAAGCTCGAGGAAGATTGGAGGGTGTCCAGTTGAGTATACCTAAGGCCGAATCTTTCATTGTTGAGGCTCAACAAAAAATTAGCGAACGATACAAACAGTTTTCTGGCGCTGCACAAACTGAACTCAACGAGGTCAGGACCCAACTTAGTCGACTCACAATTTCGAACATAGCCCTTGAAGATAGAGTACTGCGGACAGATGTGCAGTCACCCGTTGATGGCACGGTCAAGCAGATTCTAGTCAGCACTATAGGTGCCGTTATTCAACCCGGCATGAATATTATTGAGATTGTGCCATCGAACGACACGTTACTGATCGAGGCCAATATTCGCCCATCAGATGTGGCGTTTATTCATCCCGGTCAAAAGGCGACCGTCAAGCTGACGGCATATGATTTTTCAATATACGGCGGTCTGGATTCGGTACTAGAGCTTATTAGTGCAGATACAATTACTGATGATTCGGGGGAAAACTATTTTAGGATACGAGTCCGGACTAACGAAAATCACCTGGGTTCGGTTGAAAACCCGCTACCCATTATTCCGGGTATGATTGCAACGGTTGACATCATGACCGGCAAAAAGACAGTCATGGATTATCTACTCAAACCTTTAAAACGCGCACAGGCAACTGCATTAAGGGAACGCTAACTACTTTGCCCAGGGCTTCCCTATCGACCCTTAAATTCTGGCTGACGTTTCTCCATAAACGCACGTCGCCCTTCTCTGTAGTCTTCACTATCGAAACACTGGTTTACTAACGCTTCCACATGAGTCAGATCACGGGTTTGCGAATCCTTCACGACTTCATTGATTGCCGCCTTTGCTGCTTTCACCGTCAGCGGTGCATTGCCGGCGATCAACGACGCGTAGGCAATGACGCTTTCCTCTAGCTCCTCTATCGGCACCAAAAAGTTAATCAACCCCATCTGCAACGCTTCATCAGCTGTCATAAACCTCGCAGAAAACATAATGTCTTTTGCTCGCGACGAGCCAACGAGACTACTGAGTGTGTAAAGTCCCCCGTAGTCATAGCCCAAGCCCAGCTTAGCGGCAGGTATACCAAACTTGGAATCCGATGTAGCAAAACGAATATCAGCGCCTAATGCCGTCGCCAGGCCACCGCCTATACAGTATCCTTGGATCATCGCTATAAGTGGTTTATCTATCTGCACCAGCCAACGATTAGCCTTCGCAGATGCTAATCCATACTGCTTCTTCTGCTCTGCATTGCCGCGTTTCGAATCAAACTCAGATATATCAGCGCCTGAAACGAAAGCCTTGTCCCCTGCACCTTTCATCACAACAACACGAACTTCAGGATCATCCTGAAAAGCTTCGAGGATAGTCCCTAGAGCTTCCCACATTTCCAGAGAGATTGCGTTACGACGCTCTGGATTATTGAAGGTGATCCAGCCAATACCATCGCTGATGTCAGCTAACATTTTTTCAGTGTTAAGTTGCATAGCTCCTGCTTATTCGGGCGCGATAATTACGAAGCGGCAATTAATGATGTATTAGTTTTCCAAGATGGCACGTAGCTCCAATGCTACCTCGCCAACTTTCGCCTGTAACGCTCGAGTATTCTTCGGACCCATTCGGATCATTTGTTTCTGCACCGGGCTCAGAGATTCAAGTTTAGTGTCTGCAAACTCATACATAACAACAGGTTGGGTTAACATGATTGGGGTGGTAATAACCGGTGTTTCTAACAGCCTGCCTATCGCACGAAACAAGACATCGTTAAATTTCTGATCGGGATAACCCAGTTCATCAAAAGCTTCGTGAAATAACGGGCTTAGCAACGAATACAACTCTGCGGCTCTCTGCGCATCTATGGAAGTAATGACCTCGGTAAAAACGTTGTACCGATCATAGGATGCCTCATCCATGACAAAAGTCTTTTCGGTCATTTTCTGAACCTGAAATGCTCCCTCTGGGGCAAGGACTCTAACCGGTTCTCGTGCTATTCGACCATTAGCTATATTGTCAGCAAACACCACAATCTTGCGAATCAGTTCGTTGGGAGATAACCAGCGATTGACATACTCATGCCGAGTCAGGCTGACCACACCGTCTCTTATCAATTGATCACTGTCGTTGAGTAAGGGCAGTATAAATGTTGGCTCGGGCTCCTCTACTACTACGGACTCAGGTTCGGGTTCCGGTTCAGGGATCGGTTCAGGCTTAGGTTCAGGTTCTGGCGCAGGTATGACGACAGGCTCAGAGATAACAACGGTTTCATCTTCCTCTTGCAACGCAGAGTAGATAATAAAACCAAGCAGCAGGAGCCCAACAATGATGGCTGCTGCGATAATAGGTTTATTTTCTGACATAAATAACTTTCATCACAATTTTCTACATTCTCTGTGGAAACCATAGTTAGAACAATAGCATCCAGCCACTTCCACTAAACTTCCATCTTTGTTCAAGCTGTTATATCACAGGGGTCGATAATACCCTGCTCGGTCACTATACCGCTAATCAGGTCAGCCGGTGTGATATCAAATCCTGGATTGCTCACTTTGGTATGCTCCGGCGCAATTCTTGTGCCCGCCAGATAAGTTACCTCAGCGGGGTCTCGACGTTCAATATCAATACCTGCACCGCTCGCAGTCTCCACATCAAGTGGAGAGGTCGGACAGGCCACATAGAACGGAATTGAAAAATACCGGCACAGTATCGCAAGGTTAAGTGTCCCAATTTTGTTGGCAGCATCACCATTAGCCGCTACGCGATCCGCACCCACGATGACTAGTCTATACGGCCCAAAGACATAAAATGCGCGGCCATATTGTCTGTGATCAAGGTGCACGGAATATCAGCACGACCCAGCTCGCAGGTCGTCACCGTGCTCCCTGTAGCAATGGTCGAGTTTCATCGACATAAACATGGACATTGATACCGCTTTCTTTCGCACAGTAAATTGTCGCGAGCGCGGTGCCCAGCTCCGATACCGCGAGGGAACCAGCATTGCAGTGTGTCAAAATATTCATGCCATCACGGAGTAATGACTTGCCGTGCTCACCTATTTTTCTACGGGCTTGACGGTCCTCTTCGTGGATCGATTTGGCTTCTTTATACAGATTTTCGATTAATTCTTGTTCAGCACTTGCCTTGGCGACAGCGAGCAGTCGGCTTATTGACCAGGAAAGATTTACTGCTGTTGGCCGTGCCGCAACCAGATAGTGTCCACGGGACTGCAACACATCCTGCAATACATTCAGGGGAAGCTCTTTCAATCCCAGCAACATACCGTAAGCAGCTGCTATACCAATAGCCGGCGCGCCACGAACTGCCAGGTGGATAATCGCATCGCGAACTTCTTCAATGGTCGTTAAGGCGAGTTCCTCTTCACTATGAGGCAGCGCACGTTGATCGAGTATATACAGCACATCGTTTTGCCGTCTCAGCGTTTCTGGGACTCTTGCGAGGACCGTCACACGGTCACGCTGGATCTACATGCTGCATCAGCGCGTACTGGTAGGCCTCGATGAGAGCAATCCAACTCGCTTCAAGAATATCGACGTTAACCCCAACGGTGCCAAATTTTTCACCCTCAAAGCTATGTTCAATATGCACACGAACTTTTGCGGCAGTTTCCTGGGTACTGTTAATGACTTTCACGGAATAGTCGGTGAGGTGTAAATCTGCCAGCACTGGAAATGCTTCCAACAATGCTTTCTGTAAAGCCCTATTCAGGGCGTCAATTGGTCCATGACCTTCTGACGCGCACAATAAGACTTCGTCAGCGACCTTAGCCTTTACGGTTGCCTCTATTAGGACCTCACTGCCGGCCTGGTCTTCATTGCTCGGTGAATAAATACGATAGAAAACGGGCTCAAAGACTGGTTTGTATCGCCCTACCTGCTTGCGCACAATCTGATCAAAGCTGCCATCGGCATTTTCGAACGAGTAGCCCAAGTGTTCTCTATCCTGAATTTCATCAAGAATGGCTCGAATGGCATCGTTATCAAGTTGTGGATATCGGTTGGCAAGTTTCGCCCTAAGATTCGAACCGCCAGAGAGCTCACTAATGAGGACTTTCCGAGCGTTGCCTACGGATTCGGGACTAACATGTTCATAAGTGTAAGGATTACGCTGTACCGCACTAACATGCACACCGCCTTTATGTGCAAAGGCAGAAGGCCCAACGAAGGGTTGCCCCAACGGACAAGCTATACCAACATATTCCCACACCTTTCGGGACAAGTTAGTCAGATTTCTGATCTGACCCGCAGGTAAACACTGGTATCCCAGTTTCAATTCAAGATTACCCAGGATTGTTGTGAGATCGGCATTGCCACAGCGCTCACCCAACCCATTAATAGTGCCCTGAACTTGAATAGCGCCCTCTTCAATCGCCCGGAGAGTATTGGCTACCGCCAAACCACCATCGTTATGAACATGTATACCAAGTTTTACGCCCGCGACAGCTGCACTAACTTCTCTGATCGCAGCGGCAACTTCATGGGGCATCACACCACCATTGGTATCGCACAGGATGACACGCTCGGCGCCACCATCGACTGCCGCCTGCACGCTGGCAATAGCATAGCCCGAATCACTTTTGTAACCATCGAAAAAATGCTCGGCATCAAAGAACACCGGCTTTTGGGTCTGTTTCGCAAGATACTCGACGGAACCCTGAATCATTTCCAGGTTTCTATCCGGCGTAGTCCCCAGCGCGATTTCAACCTGGAAATCCCATGATTTGCCAAAAATACAGGTTATATCTGGATCGGCCTCAATTAACTTGTTGAGGTTTCCATCATCGGCAGCATCGATCGCAGCACGGTGAGTTGAACCAAAAGCGCTGATCTTCAGGTGCTTTAAGGTAAGATCCTTTACTTTCAGAAAATAATCTTCATCCTTAGGGTTTGAGCCCGGCCAGCCACCTTCGGCAAAATCAACACCGAGCTCATCAAGCGCCACCGTGATATCCAGCTTATCCTGCAGGCTCAGGTTTACACCTTCTCCCTGAGTTCCATCCCTAAGTGTTGTATCGTAGATCTCTATAGATTTCATGGTATTGCGCTGTACCCCAATCTGGCAGCGACAGCATCAATGGCATCGCGCCCAGCCAACAGGGTATCCAGTGGGTCATAGGTAGCATTAAGAAATGCCTCACGAACACTATCTTTCACACTAATTTTGAACACTTTATTCGCACAGATGACCTGCAAATGTTCAAGGTCGATAATAATATCGAGCGTGGGATCAGCGCCTACCAGCTCAGCAAGTTCCTTTCGTTCCTCAAAAGCCATTACGACACAAGGGACACCCAGGGTCGTACAGTTACCGTGAAAAATTTCCGCAAAAGAATCGGCGATAACAGCCTTTAATCCGAAACGCAAAATAGCCTGGGGGGCATGCTCCCGGCTGGAACCACAACCAAAATTATCGTCAGAAATCAGGATCTCCGCACCGGCATGGCGAGGGTCATCAAGAATATGATCCTTTGAACTGCCATCTTCATTGAAACGCACATCATAAAATAATGCCGGTCCAAGTTCGTCAAAAGTCACACAAGTTAGATAGCGGGCCGGAATGATTCGGTCAGTATCGATATCATTGCCTGCGACATAAACGCCGCGACCACTCATTTTTTCAATTGGTGTTCCACTCATGCAACTTCCCCTGTGAAGTTAAACACTTCTCTGGCATCTGCGACCTGCCCTTCGATCGCCGCTGCGGCAACCATCACTGGACTCATAAGAATCGTGCGGCCAGTAGGTGACCCCTGCCGTCCGATAAAGTTTCGGTTTGAGCTGGACGCACAAACTTCGTCACCAATCAGCTTGTCGGGATTCATCGCCAAACACATAGAACAGCCCGGTAATCGCCATTCAAATCCTGCTTCTTCGAATACTTTGTGCAGGCCCAACTTTCGAACTTCTTTATCGACTTTTTCAGATCCTGGTACTGCAATCGCGCGGACGTGTAATGCAACCTTACGACCCTTAATGACGGACGCGACTGCCTGAAAATCGCTTAATCTGCCATTGGTGCAACTACCGATAAAGGCGACATCAATCTTGGTACCTTTTATAGGTTGGTTTCCTGTAAGCTGCATGTAATCCAGCGCATCGGTAATCAGATTGCGCTCTAAACCGTCCACCTTATCGGGATCTGGCAAATTTTCTTCTATAGAAATTGCCTGACCGGGGGTCACACCCCAGGTTACCGTCGGTCTAATGTCATTGGCGTCAATAACAACTTCATCATCATACTGTGCATCAAAGTCGCTGGCGTAGCCCTGCCATCTTTCAACTGCCTGATCGAATTGATCACCACCTGGAACTCTTTCCCTACCGCGTAAATATTCATAGGTCGTCGCATCCGGGTTCACGTATCCACATCGCGCGCCCCCTTCAATGCTCATATTACAAACAGTCATACGCTCTTCCATCGACATATTGTCGATGACAGAACCCGCATATTCATAGGCAAAGCCAACACCCCCGTTGACTCCCAAAATATGGATAATATGCAAAATCACATCTTTGGCTGTTACACCAGGCTGCAATTGTCCTTCAACGCGTATTCGACGCACCTTTAAGGGATCCATCGCCAGGGTCTGACTGGCCAGCACATCGCGGACCTGACTGGTACCAATACCCAAAGAAATACAACCAAATGCACCATGGGTAGAAGTATGTGAGTCGCCACAACAAATAGTCATCCCTGGTTGAGTCAAGCCCAATTCGGGACCAACCACGTGAACAATCCCTTGTGCACCGGAAGCCGGCGCGAAGAATTCGATACCGTGGGCTCTAGTAGAGTCACTCAATACCTGGATCATTTTTTCAGCCATGTCATCCGCAAGCGGGCGCACCTGACTGTCAGTTGGGATAATGTGATCAACCGTCGCAAAGGTCCGTTTAGGATATGCAACTTTGAGTTTTTTATCTTCCAACATGCCAAAAGCCTGGGGACTGGTCACCTCATGAATAAGGTGCAGCGCGATGAACAACTGATACTGCCCGGTATCCAATTGTTGCACTACATGGTTGTCCCAAACCTTCTGGTATAAATTTTTGCCCACGATTATTTCCAGAAGTTACAAAAGACTGGCGATTTTAGCATGAAAATCTGGTGGTTTTAGCCTTTCGAGGACTGTAATTGCTTGTTTGCGAGTTCGAGTAGCTGACTGGCGAATTTTGAATTGGGTAGCACCTCATAAAAGCGTTCGCTTTTATCATTACCCCGGGAGACGGCATTATCCTTCCAGACCCCGATGGCGCCATGCCTTATAATGAGGCCACGTTCTCCTCCGGTCATATCCGGAAATCTCCCGATATAAAAGGTCTCGCTGTGTTCACCCATATTCATATTGATTCTAGTCAATGATATTTCAGATTAAAGCTTGGTAAATGCGGCATCATCTAGAAGTATGCCATTGACGTTGTAGCGTAAATAACCCTGACCTTTTTTTGCACTACGCTGTCGATCACCCTCGTCAATCTCCAATACCTCAACGTTAAAGTTACCCGCTTCAAACGACCCCCTCAACTTCCAGGAACACGACGAAATACGGTCAACATCGCCAATAGCCGAGGAAATCATGATGGGATGATCCTCATCAAATAGAAATAAAGGACGTTCACCGGCGCAGCAAATTCCTTTTCCTATTTCTAAAGTAGGCAGGCCGGTTTTTCTACTATCGGTATTTTTAAGGGTGACAATATCGATCATTTTCTTTGCCATTGCACACGCCCGAGCAACGCTATA
>JAQWMV010000068.1 GCA_029246605.1 Pseudomonadales bacterium
GCACCGAGATGGTGATGCCGGGTGACAATATCACGATGAATATTGAACTGATTGCACCTATTGCGATGGAAGAAGGGCAACGTTTTGCAATCCGCGAGGGTGGTCGAACGGTAGGTGCTGGCGTCGTTACCAAGATTAGTAATTAAGCAGGGAGAAGCCCTCAAGGTTTGGTGCCTACGCAGGTTAAGGCCAGTAGCTCAATTGGCAGAGCGGCGGTCTCCAAAACCGCAGGTTGGGGGTTCGATTCCCTCCTGGCCTGCCAAAGGCACCTTTGAGGACCGCATAGAGCGTATTATCTTATGAATGCAAAGAGTGAGGTTCCAGAGTTTCGCGTTGATTGGCTGAAGTGGCTAATTATATTCGGTGTTGTGTTGGGTGGTGTGTATGCAAATTCTTTTTATGCCACTGTAGCGCCGCTGATTAGAGCGATCGCCGGGGTTGTATTGAGTGGTGTTGCCGTTGCGATTGCCTTGCAAACAGCCAAGGGCAGTGCTGTATGGGAACTGGCGAAAGAAGCGAAAGTGGAAATTCGCAAGGTTGTATGGCCCACAACGCAGGAGTTGACACAAACAACTTTGATTGTTGTGGCGGTAGTTATTTTTGTTGGATTTATCCTTTGGCTTCTGGACTCGGGTTTGAGTTGGGGCATCAAAGGGATTATCGGTTAACAGGAGAATAGGGTGGGTAAACGCTGGTACGTCGTTCATGCCTATTCAGGTTATGAAAAGCAGGTTATGCGAGCTATTAATGAACGTATTGAGCTCTCATCGTTTGCCGATAAATTTGGTGAAGTTCTTGTGCCTGCTGAAGAAGTGGTAGAAATGCGAGGTGGTAAAAAGCGCCGCAGTGAGCGGAAGTTTTTTCCGGGTTATGTTCTTGTAGAAATGGACCTCGATGATGATAGCTGGCACCTGATCAAAGAAACGCCACGAGTGATGGGATTTATCGGTGGTAAAGCGGATCAACCCGCACCTATTTCAAATCAGGAAGCTGAAAAGATATTACAACGGATTCAAGCGGGAACTGAGCACGCGACACCGAAAACGGTGTTTGAACCAGGAGAACTGGTTCGTGTTACAGATGGCCCTTTTAATGACTTCAACGGTGTTGTTGAAGAAGTTAACTATGAAAAGAACAAGCTGCATGTTGCAGTCACTATTTTTGGCCGGTCGACACCGGTTGAATTGGACTTTGGTCAGGTTGAAAAAGGCTGATACAAAGTATTTAATCTAGTGCCCTAAGGCGCTATTTACGGGGACCTGGTTCGAGAGATCGGGGTTTGAACCCAAAGAAGAGGTTAAGCATGGCTAAGAAGATTGACGCCTACATAAAGCTGCAGGTTCCTGCAGGTCAGGCAAACCCGAGTCCTCCCGTTGGTCCTGCGTTAGGGCAGCACGGGGTCAACATCATGGATTTCTGTAAAGCATTTAATGCCGAGACTCAGTCTCTAGAACCAGGGCTACCTACACCTGTAGTGATTACAGTGTATGCGGATAAGAGCTTTACCTTCATCAAGAAAACACCACCAGCTTCAGTGTTGTTAAGAAAAGCGGCCGGTATCAGCAAAGGTAGTGGTGAACCACATATTAATAAGGTTGGGAAGGTTACTCGGGCGCAGATGGAAGAGATCGCAACGACGAAGATGCCCGACCTGACGGCGAAAGACATGGATGCTGCAGTGCGTACCATAGCAGGTAGCGCCCGTAGTGCTGGTATTGACACGGAGGGCGTATAAATGGCGAAGCTGAGCAAACGTACTAGAGCGTTCCGTGAGAAAGTTGAACCGGGAAAACCGTATCCGATAGATGATGCTGTGACATTGTTGGCGGAGCTATCTACCGTTAAATTCAAAGAGTCTATCGACATCAGTATTAATCTGGGCGTTGATCCAAAGAAATCTGATCAGGTGGTTCGTGGTGCGACGGTATTGCCAAACGGTACAGGAAAAGATGTAAGAGTCGCAGTTTTTGCGCAGGGCGATAAGGCCGATGAAGCCAAAGAAGCCGGTGCAGATGTGATTGGCATGGATGATCTCGCGGCGAGTGTGAAAGAAGGTAATTTAGATTTTGATGTCGTCATTGCGACACCGGACTCAATGCGCGTGGTCGGTCAATTGGGACAGGTACTGGGCCCCAGGGGATTGATGCCGAACCCGCGTTTAGGCACGGTAACGCCGGATGTAGGCGAGGCAGTAAGAAATGCCAAAGCCGGACAGGTTCGTTACCGCACCGATAAGAACGGCATTATTCATGGAGGAGTTGGCCAGGTTGGTTTTGAGCCGGCTCAGATTAAAGAGAACATTGAGGCCTTACTTTCTGATTTGCGAAAAGCGAAACCCGCATCAGCAAAAGGTACGTATTTGAGGAAGATTGTGCTCTCGACGACTATGGGAGCAGGTATTCTCATTGACCAGTCGTCATTGGAAGAGCGTTAAAAAGACTTTGGGGTTTTCGTTCTTTTAGAGAACGAAGCCCGTCAAAGACCGTAGGTCTGTCGTTTACGCGATGGTTAAGTTTCTTTTAGAGAGCCTGCGCAGATGGTGAACCCGATTCAGGAATAAGTTGGATCCTATCGCCGTTAGGGATGCTCACCAGTAATGGTGAGTCAAGCAACAAGTCGAGGAGTACAGATTGTGCCAATAGGACTTAAAGAGAAAGAAGCGATTGTTGCTGATGTGAACGAAACTGCCAGTAAGGCACTATCTGCTGTGATGGCTGATTATCGCGGTGTAACCGTTGGTGAAATGACATCATTACGTAGACAAGCCAGAGAGGCAGGTGTTCAGGTAAGAGTTATCCGCAATACGCTCGCAAGACGAGCTTTTGAGGGCACTGAATTCGAGTGCATGAAGGAATCTCTGCTGGGACCGAATATCTTAGGATTTTCTTTAGAGGACCCTGGCGCAGGTGCCAGAGTGTTCAAGGACTTTGCCAAAGAAAACGAATCGTTCGAAATCAGGGCGCTTAGTGTTGGCGGTAAATTGCTGCCACCTGAGCAAATCGATGTGCTGGCTAAACTTCCAACCAGGGAGCAGGCGTTGGCAATGTTGATGGCTGTTATGCAGGCCCCTGTAGTCAAGCTGGTGCGTACGCTGAATGATGTCCCCGGTCGTGTAACTAGGGCCGTGGCAGCAGTGCGAGATCAGAAGCAACAAGAAGACGAATAGAACCTATTAGTAACCGTTTAGACGGCTTGCTGGTAAAAAATTTAAGTAAAAGGGAAACAGGACTCATGTCATTATCCAAAGATGAAATATTAGATGCAATTGCAGAAATGAGCGTAATGGACGTTGTCGAGCTCGTCGATGCTATGGAAGAGAAGTTTGGCGTTTCTGCAGCAGCGGCAGCAGCAGCGGCACCCGCTGCTGGGGCAGCAGATGCAGGCGCTGCTGCAGAAGAACAAACTGAGTTTGAAGTTGTTATATCTTCTGCAGGCGAGAAAAAGGTTAACGCTATTAAAGTTGTGCGTGCGGTCACCGGTCTTGGTCTTAAAGAAGCCAAAGCGTTGGTTGATGAAGCACCTTCTACCGTTAAAGAAGGCGTTACAAAAGAAGAAGCTGACGACATTCTCAAACAGCTTGAAGAAGCTGGGGCAAGCGCAGAGCTCAAGTAATCGACTTGTACGAACTTGGAAAACGCAGTATGGCCGGGGCTGAACTGTCCCCGGCTTTCTGCTTCCTAAAATTCGGTCCGGCTTCACCACGGTTAAGCTAGCAACTCACTGAACTATCTTGGAGGCACTAATGGCCTATTCATACACAGAAAAGAAGCGTATTCGAAAAGACTTTGGCAAGTTGCCAGAGGTTATGGATATACCTTACTTGCTGGCAATACAGACTGAATCCTATAAGAAGTTTCTGCAGGATCAAGTGAGTGCGGACGCCCGAATCGATAAGGGGCTGCACGCAGCTTTTAAATCGGTCTTTCCAATAGTTAGTTACTCCGGGAATGCGGCGCTCGAGTACGTTGGTTACCGCCTGGGCAAGCCGGTATTTGATGTTAAAGAGTGTCAGTTGCGTAGCGCATATTATGCCGTGCCCCTTCGCGTTAAGGTTAGATTGATAATTTATGACAAAGAATCTAACAACAAAGCAATTAAGGATATAAAAGAGCAGGAAGTCTACATGGGTGAGATCCCATTAATGACAAATAACGGTACGTTCGTTATTAACGGTATTGAACGCGTTGTTGTGTCTCAGTTGCACCGTTCGCCTGGCGTCTTTTTTGACCATGACAAAGGCAAGACTCACTCCTCAGGAAAACTACTTTATTCTGCCCGTGTTATTCCTATGCGTGGTTCCTGGCTGGATTTTGAATTTGACCCTAAGGATTGTGTATTCGTTAGGATCGACCGGCGTCGGAAACTACCCGCGACAATTTTGCTCCGAGCCTTAGGTTACGGTTCACAAGAAATTCTCGACATGTTTTTTGACACTGACACCTTCTATACCCACGAGGAAAGCTATGGCCTTGAGTTGATAGCCAATAGACTGCGTGGAGATACTGCAAGATTTAACATTGCGGTTGGTAAGAAGACCATCGTTGAGGAAGGTACACGAATAACTCCGCGGCACATTCGCGAGATGGAAAAAGCGGGTATCACCGAGCTTGAGGTTCCGGCTGGATATGTCGATGGACATGTGTTGGCAGAAGACATTATCGATGCAGAGACCGGTGAGATAGTCTTACCGTGTAATACAACTATCGACGAAGAAGTGCTGGAGCAACTCAAAGAGTTGGGGCTGGAGTCCTTTAAGACGATTTACACCAACGATCTCGAATGTGGACCATTTATTTCAGACACATTGAAGGTTGATGCAACCACCAACCGCCTTGAAGCTTTGGTTGAAATATACAGGATGATGCGCCCGGGTGAACCACCTACTAAAGAGGCCGCTGAAAACCTTTTCAATAATCTGTTTTTTGCCCCTGAGCGTTATGACCTGACTGCGGTTGGACGTATGAAGTTTAATCGTCGACTCGGTCGTGAAGAGGAAACGGGTAACGGTATTCTTAGTAACGACGACATTATTGATGTCTTACGCTGTCTTATCAGTATCCGCGACGGAAAGGACACAGTAGATGATATTGATCATCTCGGTAATCGCCGAATTCGTTCAGTTGGAGAAATGGCAGAAAACGCATTTCGTCTTGGCCTGATCCGTGTAGAACGTGCCGTAAAAGAGCGGTTGAGTTTGGCAGAGTCAGAAGGTTTGATGCCGCAGGATCTGATTAATGCCAAACCTGTCGGTGCTGCTGTGAAAGAGTTTTTTGGTTCGGCACAGCTTTCTCAATTTATGGATCAGAACAATCCGCTCTCGGAAGTCACTCACAAGCGACGCGTATCTGCGCTCGGGCCAGGTGGACTGACTCGTGAACGCGCAGGATTTGAAGTTCGCGACGTTCACCCTACTCATTATGGTCGAGTGTGTCCAATTGAGACGCCAGAGGGGCCCAATATTGGATTAATCAATTCATTGGCAAGTTATGCAAGAACGAACGCCTACGGTTTTTTGGAGAGTCCTTACAGAAAGGTAGCCAATGGCAAGGTGACTGATGAAATTGAATATCTGTCAGCTATTGTCGAAAGCGATTACGTGATCGCGCAGGCCAGTTCCAAGATTGACAAGAATGGCAAACTGGCTGACGACCTGATAGATGTGCGTCACCTTGGGGAATTCACCAAGATGCCACGAGACAGCGTTAATTTTATGGATGTATCGCCGCAACAGGTCGTTAGTGTGGCAGCATCCCTGATTCCGTTCCTCGAGCACGATGATGCAAACCGTGCGCTCATGGGATCAAATATGCAACGTCAGGCAGTACCGACGCTGCGCAGCGAAACGCCGCTTGTTGGCACTGGTATGGAGCGGGTCGTGGCACGAGATTCAGGCGTCTGTGTTGTAGCAGATCGCGGCGGTGTCGTTGAAACAGTCGATGCTGCCCGCATTGTCATACGTGTAAATAATGCTGAAACAGAAAGTGGTGAGGCTGGTGTGGACATTTACAATCTCACAAAGTACACCAGATCGAACCAGAATACCTGTATCAATCAGAAGCCTTTGGTTAAGCAAGGTGATGTCATTGGTCGCAATGACATTTTGGCAGATGGTCCATCTATTGATACTGGTGAACTTGCGCTTGGGCAGAACATCCGCATAGCCTTTATGACCTGGAATGGTTACAACTTTGAGGATTCGATCCTGGTTTCGGAGCGAGTCGTTAAAGAAGATCGGTTTACGACGATACATATTCAGGAATTAACCTGTCATGCCCGTGATACCAAATTGGGTAGTGAGGAGATCACCTGTGATATTCCCAATGTTGGCGAAGGTGCTTTGTCAAAACTAGATGAATCGGGAATCGTTTATATTGGAGCAGAGGTAGGGGCGGGAGATATTCTGGTCGGTAAAGTTACACCAAAGGGTGAAACTCAGCTGACACCGGAAGAAAAGCTGCTTCGTGCAATATTTGGCGAAAAAGCATCTGACGTGAAAGACACTTCGTTACGTGTGCCGAGTAGTTATAACGGTACCGTTATTGATGTCAGAGTTTTTACACGGGATGGCATCGATAAAGACCAGCGCGCTCTTGATATCGAATGTCATGAGCTCGCCGAAGTTCGCAAGAACATCGATGAAGAATTCCGCATTATTGAAACTGCAACTTATGAAAGATTGCTGGACTCTCTCGTTGGCAAGAAGGTCATAGCGGGTCCGCATTTGAAAAAAGGCGACAAAATTACGCGTGACTATCTGGCAGAACTACCCAATAACGACTGGTTCAAGCTCAGACTAGAAACTGATGCCTTGAATGAGCTACTCGAACAGGCTGAGCAGCGATTAGGAGAACGACGCGTTGCTTTGGACGAACAATTTGAAGAGAGTAGAGGGAAGCTCGAGAGTGGCGATGATCTTCCGCCTGGCGTGCTCAAGATTGTAAAAGTTTATCTTGCCATTAAGCGCCGGATTCAGCCGGGAGACAAAATGGCCGGGCGCCATGGGAACAAAGGTGTGATCTCAGTGATCAAGCCCGTAGAGGATATGCCGTTTGATGAAAATGGTGACCCAATCGATATTGTTTTGAATCCTCTGGGTGTGCCTAAACGCATGAACGTTGGTCAGATTTTGGAGACCCATCTTGGTTGGGCAGCTCGCGGTCTTGGTGACAAGATCAACGAGATGTTGGAACTCAAGCGGGAAGTCGGGGAGATTCGAAAATTCATGCAAGAGGTATATAACCGCAGTGGTCGTGAGGAGAATCTGGATGAGTTTAATGATGCCGAAATCGTTGAGCTAGCGCGAAATCTGCGTGGTGGAGTCCCAATGGCGACGGGTGTTTTCGACGGCGCTTCAGAGGGTGAGATCAAAGGTATGTTAGAGCTCGCGGGTTTGCCAACTGATGGTCAGACGACACTATACGACGGCTGTTCTGGTGATCAGTTTGAACGCCCGGTGACAGTTGGGTATATGTATATGCTGAAACTGAATCATCTGGTGGATGATAAGATGCATGCCCGATCAACAGGTTCGTATTCTCTTGTGACGCAGCAACCGCTCGGTGGTAAAGCCCAGTTTGGTGGTCAGCGATTTGGAGAGATGGAAGTCTGGGCGCTAGAGGCATATGGCGCGGCGTATACACTTCAGGAAATGCTTACGGTTAAGTCTGATGACGTTCATGGGCGGACGAAGATGTATAAAAATATTGTGGATGGTGACCATCGCATGGAGCCGGGCATGCCCGAATCTTTCAACGTACTGGTCAAGGAGATCCGGTCTTTGGGTATCGATATTGAACTGGAAAACGATTAACCCAAACACCAAATAGTATTGACGAATTCAACTAAAGTGCGGGTGTGATCCCCGACGTGGAGGAAAGCCTTGAAAGATCTGCTGAATATACTCAAAGTGCAAGGACAGTCAGAAGAATTCGATTCGTTGCGAATCGGTCTAGCATCTCCTGAATTGATCAGATCCTGGTCCTACGGCGAAGTGAAAAAGCCAGAGACCATCAACTATCGTACGTTTAAGCCTGAACGAGACGGGCTCTTTTGTGCCAAAATTTTTGGCCCAAACAAAGACTATGAATGTCTTTGTGGTAAGTACAAGCGGCTCAAGCATCGCGGCGTAATCTGTGAAAAGTGTGGCGTTGAAGTCGCGCTGGCTAAAGTCAGGCGCGAACGAATGGGTCATATTGATCTGGCTAGTCCAGTAGCGCATATTTGGTTTCTTAAATCTTTGCCTTCTCGCATTGGTTTGTTAATGGACATGACCCTGAGAGATATAGAGCGCGTATTGTATTTCGAATCGTTTGTGGTCATTGATCCTGGTCTTACGACACTTGAGAAGCGTCAACTGTTAACCGATGAGCAGTACTACGAGGCTCTTGAAGAATTTGGTGATGATTTTGATGCCAAGATGGGAGCCGAAGGAATTCAGGATCTCATGAAGGATATGGATGTCCTAGAGGAAATTGCTGAGATCCGAGAGGCGCTTCCGCAAACTAATTCTGAAACCAAAATCAAAAAGCTTACCAAACGCTTAAAATTGATGGAGGCCTTTGAGCGCTCAGGGAATAAACCTGAATGGATGATTTTCAACGTGTTACCAGTGCTGCCGCCGGATTTGCGACCACTCGTACCGCTTGAGGGTGGACGGTTCGCGACCTCTGATCTCAACGATTTGTATCGTCGAGTCATCAATCGTAATAATCGATTGAAGCGTCTGTTGGACTTGAGCGCTCCGGATATCATCGTGCGTAACGAGAAGCGCATGCTACAGGAATCCGTGGATGCGTTATTGGATAACGGCCGACGTGGAAGAGCAATCACAGGGACAAACAAACGTCCGCTGAAGTCGCTCGCTGACATGATCAAAGGCAAGCAGGGTAGATTCCGTCAGAATCTGCTAGGTAAACGTGTAGATTATTCAGGTCGTTCAGTGATTGTCGTTGGTCCTTCATTGCGATTACACCAATGCGGGCTGCCCAAGAAAATGGCGTTGGAGCTTTTCAAACCTTTCATATTCGGCAAACTTGAGGCTCGTGGTCTAGCGACGACCATCAAAGCAGCGAAAAAGATGGTGGAACGTGAAACTGCCGAGGTTTGGGATATCCTTGCTGAGGTCATTCGTGAACATCCCGTATTGCTGAACCGGGCGCCCACGCTGCATCGTCTAGGTATCCAGGCATTCGAACCCGTCTTGATCGAGGGTAAGGCGATCCAATTGCACCCGCTCGTTTGTACGGCGTATAACGCTGATTTCGATGGCGATCAGATGGCTGTCCATGTGCCTTTGACACTGGAAGCCCAGCTGGAGTCCCGTGCTCTTATGATGTCTACCAATAATGTTCTACTCCCGGCGGACGGTGAGCCAGTTATCGTACCTTCCCAGGATGTTGTGTTAGGGGTTTATTGGATGACACGGGAACGAGTCAATGCCGTTGGTGAAGGTATGGCTTTTTCCGATATTGAAGAGGTGAACCGCGCTTATAGCACCAAGAAAGTCGAACTTCAGGCTCGCATTAAGGTGCGGGTTACTGAAACCGTTAAGAATGAGAATGGCGAGTTTGTCACCAGCACAAACATGCAGGACACCACGGTAGGTCGTACGTTGCTCTTTGAGATCGTCCCAGATGGGCTTGCTTTCTTCCATGTTAACCAGATGATGGGCAACAAGGATATCTCCAAGCTAATTAATCTTTGCTACCGAACCGTTGGTTTGAAAGAAACAGTGATCTTTGCTGATCAGCTGATGTACATGGGTTATGAATTCTCAACTCGATCTGGTTCATCAATCGGTGTTGATGATTTCGTTATTCCTTCTGAAAAGGTAACGATCATCGGTGAAGCCGAAAGCGAAATTCGTGAAATCGAGTCTCAGTTTGCTTCCGGTCTAGTCACGCAGGGTGAGAAGTACAATAAGGTGATTGATATCTGGACGCGCGCCAACGATCTCGTTGGAAAAGCCATGATGGATACTTTAAGTAAAGAAGTCGTTGTCAATAAAGACGGGGACGAAGTTGAGCAGGGATCGTTCAATAGTGTGTGGATGTATTCCGACTCAGGTGCTCGTGGTTCCCCCACGCAGATTCGGCAGCTTTCCGGTATGCGGGGATTGATGACGAAACCCGACGGGTCAATCATTGAGACGCCAATTACCGCAAATTTCCGAGAAGGTCTGTCGGTAATGCAGTACTTTATTTCGACGCACGGTGCTCGAAAAGGTTTGGCAGATACGGCACTCAAGACGGCTAACTCAGGATACCTGACCCGCCGGTTGGTGGATGTTGCGCAGGATCTCGTTGTGACTGAAGTGGATTGTGGCACCGACCAAGGTTTTGTTATGACCGCGGTTATTGAAGGTGGTGACGTTGTTGAGGCGCTGGGTAATCGAGTGCTCGGCCGTGTCGTCGCCCAGGACGTCATACATGCAGCAGCTGATGAAGTGCTGATTCCTCAGGGCACCATGATTGATGAGAAATGGGTAGCACAGTTAGAAGGTCTTAGTATTGATGAGATCAGAGTTCGAAGTGCGATAACCTGTGATACTCGATATGGAGTCTGTAGCGTTTGTTACGGTCGGGATCTAGGTCGAGGACATCAGGTTAATATCGGCGAGGCCATTGGAGTTATCGCTGCTCAGTCAATTGGTGAGCCCGGTACACAGCTTACCATGCGAACGTTCCATATTGGAGGTGCTGCTTCTCGGGCAGCAGCAGTCGACAACGTTCAGATCAAGCACACCGGTAGTGTGCGTTTACATAATCTGAAAACTATTCAGAAAGCCAACGGCGACTTTGTAGCAGTATCGCGGTCAGGTGAGATTGCTATTGTCGACGATGGTACCGGGCGGGAGCGTGAACGCTACAAGTTACCCTACGGCGCTATTCTCAAGAAAGGTGATGAGGCGCAAGTCGAGACGGGCGAGATAGTCGCTAACTGGGATCCGCATACTCACCCAATTGTGACGGAAGTAGAAGGTAAAGTTGTTTTTGAGGGCATGGAAGAAGGCAGTACGATTCGTCGAGTGACTGATGAGTTGACTGGCCTTACCAGCATATCAGTGATTGATCCCAAGGACCGGCCGACTGCCGGAAAGGATATTCGACCAGCAGTCCGTCTGGTAGATGATTCTGGAAACGATCTCATGTTGCCTGGCACAGATGTCCCTGCTCACTACTTCCTTGAACCTAATGCGATATTGGGTTTGGAGGATGGCGACCACATCTTGATTGGTGATGTTATCGCGCGAATTCCTCAGGAAGGATCAAAAACCCGGGATATCACGGGTGGTCTGCCAAGGGTTGCCGATCTCTTTGAAGCGAGGAAGCCTAAAGAGGCAGCAGTGCTTGCAGAGATCACCGGCACCGTAAGTTTCGGTAAAGAAACCAAAGGTAAGCGTCGTTTGGTGATTACGCCAAGTGAAGCAGAGAGCGAATTACCGGAAGGCACTGATCACTATGAAGTGCTTATTCCTAAGTGGCGGCATATGACAGTGTTTGAAGGTGAGCATGTCGCCAAGGGTGAGGTCGTGTCGGACGGGCCGGAAAACCCCCATGACATCCTTCGCTTGAAGGGCGTTAGTGAGCTTGCTAAATACATCGTTAAAGAGATTCAGGATGTGTATCGATTACAGGGTGTGACCATTAACGACAAACATATCGAAGTGATTGTTTGTCAAATGTTGCGCAAAATCGAGATCCAGGATATTGGCGATACAGCCTTCATTAAGGGTGAGCAGGTTGAATACACTCACTTCCTGGAGCAGTGCGAGCAAATGGAAGCGGAAGGCAAGCTGGCGCCGAAAGGTGAGCGAGTGTTGCTGGGTATCACCAAAGCATCATTGGCAACAGAATCGTTTATATCAGCTGCGTCCTTCCAGGAAACAACCAGAGTTCTGACGGAGGCTGCTGTTACAGGTAAGCGTGATCACTTAAGGGGACTGAAGGAAAATGTCATTGTAGGTCGACTGATTCCTGCTGGAACAGGGCTTAAATATCATGCGGATCGACGTCGTAAGCGAGAAGGTGGTGGCGAAGAACGCACGACCGTGAGTGCGAGTGAAGTTGAGCAGGCGCTCAGTGAAGCATTAAATTCTGGGGACGCTAGCTAGTTACGATTCAGGATCTTGTGATTCGAAGTAAATTGCTCCGACTTCCGGCGAATCGAATCAGTCGGTTATGAGGAAACTCGGGGCGAGATGTTCGATTATTGATCGAAAATTAACGAGTCAGCACATTTCAACAATTTGTGAGGTTGACTCACACAGGCGAGGTCTTTAGAATTCTGCCTCCCTTGGAACAGGTGCGAAAATGCGTTCACCCTTCCATAAACAAAATGGAGTATATATGGCAAGAATCAGCCAATTGGTTCGTAAGCCCAGAAAGCGCAAGGTTAGCAAAAGTAATGTGCCCGCGCTGCAGGCTTGCCCACAGAGACGAGGCGTATGCTTAAGGGTTTATACGACTACGCCAAAAAAACCGAACTCCGCCTTACGTAAAGTCTGTCGAGTTCGATTGACCAATGGTGCAGAGGTTAACTCGTACATTGGTGGTGAAGGTCATAATCTCCAGGAACATAGTGTCGTTTTGATTCGTGGCGGTCGGGTTAAAGACCTTCCTGGTGTACGTTATCATACCGTTCGTGGGACATTAGATACCACTGGTGTGAGTGACCGAATGCAGGGTCGCTCGAAATACGGTACTAAACGACCCAAAACATAAGCATTAACAACAATTAACTGACAATCACGTCAGAGTAAGGTCGAGTCTAATCTCGAATAACCTGAAGAGGAAGTAACATGCCTAGAAGACGAGTTCCCGAGAAGCGGGAAGTTCTGCCGGACCCTAAATATAGTAATAAGACGCTAGCCAAATTCATGAATCACGTCATGGTTAGCGGCAAGAAATCTGTTGCCGAAAAAATCGTATACGGCGCCCTGGATCGTATTAAGGAGCGCACAACTTCAGATCCGCTTGAGATATTTGACGCTGCGCTTGAGGCTGTTGCTCCTTCGGTCGAGGTCAAGTCCAGAAGAGTTGGTGGTGCAACTTACCAGGTGCCTGTTGAAGTTCGTCCATCAAGACGTACGGCGCTTGCTATGCGCTGGCTGGTAGATTCTGCCAGAAGTCGTGGAGAAAAATCCATGCCTTTGCGTCTAGCAGGAGAGTTAATGGATGCAGCAGAGGGTCGTGGTTCGGCTGTTCGCCGCAGAGAAGATACACACCGTATGGCTGACGCTAATAAAGCGTTCGCCCATTACCGATTCTAGCGAGGAAACACTGTGCCCAGGCTAACCCCTATAAAAAGATATCGTAATATTGGCATTGTCGCTCACGTTGATGCGGGTAAGACAACGACTACAGAGCGAGTATTGTTCTACACCGGCATTTCACACAAGATTGGTGAAGTACATGACGGCGCTGCTGTCATGGACTGGATGGAACAAGAGCAAGAGCGAGGCATTACGATTACATCTGCTGCCACGACTACTTTTTGGAGTGGCTCTGATAAGCAATTCGACGAGCACCGTATCAATATTATTGACACCCCGGGACACGTTGACTTCACGATTGAAGTCGAGCGTTCGTTGCGAGTGCTCGACGGCGCGGTCGTGGTTTTTTGTGGTACTTCTGGGGTAGAGCCTCAGTCAGAAACAGTTTGGCGTCAGGCCAACCGTTATGAAGTGCCGCGTATGGTTTTTGTCAACAAAATGGACAGAGCAGGGGCTGATTTCCTGCGTGTTGTGAACCAAATCGAGGACCGTTTAGGGTCTGCCCCGATTCCATTGCAGCTAGCCATCGGAGCAGAAGAGAACTTCCAGGGCATTGTTGATCTGATCAAGATGAAAGCTATCTACTGGAACGAAGACGATCAGGGATTGAGCTACAGGGAAGAAGATATCCCTGCGGATCTGCAGGATCTGGCGGACGAATATCGAGAAAAGATGATAGAAGCCGCTGCTGAAGCAAACGATGAGATGATGGAAAAATATCTCGACGGTACTGAATTGACTACTGAAGAAATTAAAAAGGGTATCCGTGCTCGAACGCTGGCAAATGAGATAGTCCCTGCGTTGTGTGGTTCTGCCTTTAAGAACAAAGGCGTTCAAACCATGTTGGATGCGGTCATTGAATACCTGCCTGCACCCGATGAAGTAAAAGCCATTAAAGGCTTTCTGGATGACAAGGACGAAACAGAATCGGTGCGGAATGCAAATGATGAAGAACCGTTTGCGGCATTGGCTTTCAAGATCGCAACAGATAAATACGTTGGCGCTCTGACCTTCTTTAGGGTCTATTCTGGCGTGCTCAGTTCTGGTGACTCTATCTACAACCCTATCAAAGGAAAGAAAGAGCGAATTGGCCGTATGGTTCAAATGCACTCAAATGACCAGCAGGAAATCAAAGAGGTTCGCGCTGGCGATATTGCGGCTGCCATCGGGCTAAAACAGGCGACGACGGGTGATACATTGTGTGATGAAGATAACATCATCACGCTCGAGCGTATGGAGTTTCCGGATCCTGTTATTCACGTCGCCGTAGAGCCGAAATCGAAAGCGGACCAAGAGAAGATGGGTGTTGCGCTTAGCAAGCTTGCGGCTGAAGATCCTTCATTTACCGTACGCACCGATGAAGAGTCAGGCCAGACCATTATCGGTGGTATGGGTGAGTTGCATCTGGATATCATTGTCGATCGTATGCGTCGTGAGTTCACGGTTGAGGCGAATATTGGTCAGCCACAAGTGGCCTATCGTGAGACTATCCGTAAAACGGTTGAGGCAGAAGGTAAGTTCGTCCGGCAAACCGGTGGTCGTGGTCAGTATGGTCACGTCTGGATCAAGATCGAGCCAAATGAAGAAGAAGATTACGAATTCATCGACAAGATTGTCGGTGGCGTCGTACCTAGGGAATACATTAACGCAGTCAACAAGGGCGTGCAGGAGCAGTTAGCCAATGGTGTGCTCGCTGGATACCCCCTCCAGGGTGTTAGAGCAACGTTATATGACGGTTCATACCATGACGTGGATTCAAATGAAGTCGCCTTTAAGGTCGCAGGGTCCATGGCGATGCGGTCTGGTGCTCTCGAAGCGGACCCGGTGTTACTGGAACCAGTCATGAAAGTTGAAGTGGTAACGCCAGAGGATTACTACGGTGATATTGTTGGCGATCTTAATCGTCGGCGTGGCATTGTGATCGGCATGGAAGATGTCCCCGCAGGCAAAGCCGTGCGCGCTGAAGTCCCACTGTCAGAGATGTTTGGCTATGCAACTGCCATGCGCTCTGCGACACAGGGCCGTGCGACGTACTCCATGGAGTTTGATGCATACAAAGAAGTGCCTGACAGCATCGCTGAAGCAGTCATTAAGAAAGAAGGTTAGATTTTTCAGATTAAGTAAACGAGGTGACAAATGTCCAAAGAGAAGTTTGAGCGGACTAAACCGCACGTAAATGTAGGGACGATAGGCCATGTAGACCATGGTAAGACGACGTTGACGGCGGCGATCACGAAAGTGTGTGCTGAAGCGTATGGCGGTGGAGAGTTTCAGG
>JAQWMV010000069.1 GCA_029246605.1 Pseudomonadales bacterium
CGCTCCCCCTATTTGAAACACAGCAGAATCTTCGTGCCTTGTTAGCGCCGTTACACGCGGGTGCTTATGTTGATAAAATAACTTGTCATTATCTCAGTTAAAGTATCTGCTAAACTGAAAAAAACGCATTTAAATAAATCAACCAACTCATAAGAATTGGTCATGTCAATATTTAACGATTTAATCTGACCAGAGAAATGAAAATGATAAAGCTTAATAAAAGTGCCGTTCATGAAATCCTGAATCAGATCATAGAATGCGAAATGGCGGGGGTAGTAAGATACGCTCACAGCTCTTTAATGATTACAGGGCCATACAGAAAGCCAATTGTGGAATTTTTGCAAGATCAAGCAAATGAAAGCCTGCGACATGCGTTACAGGCAGGGGAATTAATCACAGGGTTTGGTGGCCATCCCAGTCAAAAGATATCATTTATTAGAGAATCAAATGACCATAGTGTTTTGACTATTCTGCAAGAGAGTCTGGAGCACGAAGAATTTGCTGTCAGCATATACAGAAAGCTATTGGAAATAGTGAGGGATGAAAGTGTGATGCTAGAAGAATATGCGAGAGCACAAATTGGTATGGAGGAACAGCACGCGTTAGAAATTGAGAAAATGCTGAGAGATTTCAGTTAAAGGTTGAACCAGGATTTGCGTTTTTTTACCTTAAAACCCCTTAAACCCTCGTTTATGGCTAATTGCAGCCTGTTTATTCGGTTGACCCTACTTCCCTACGAACCTATAATTCTGCCCCTTGTTGTTGCGGGGTGGAGCAGTCTGGTAGCTCGACGGGCTCATAACCCGTAGGTCGTAGGTTCAAATCCTGCCCCCGCTACCACATTAAGTGCTAGCCCCTCTTTAGGGGCTTTTTATTAACTTCGGTCATTGGTTGTGATTATCGAAGAGTGGAGCGACGAGGGTTGACCCATCGTCAAACGTTTGGAATGGGCTTTGTGCCCATTTTTGCTTTATGGGCGATGGCAGGAGAGAGAACGTTGGATGAGTTGCTGAATGGCTTGATTGAGCCGGTTGTCGAAGGTCTGGGTTTCAGGCTTTGGGGAATTGAGCGGTTGTCGAGAGGCAAGCACACAGCACTCAAGGTATATATTGATGCAGAAGCTGGCATTAGTGTAGATGATTGCGCAAGGGTTAGTCGGCAGATCAGTAGTTTGTTGGATGTGGAAGATCCGATACCAGGTGAATATATCCTGGAGGTATCTTCGCCAGGGATGGATAGACGGCTGTTCACGAAAGCGCAGTTCGAGGAGTTTGCTGGCGTGCTCGTTCGTATTAGTTTGCGGCGCGCCTATGAAGGAAGAAAGAGATATAAAGGTTTGTTGGCAGGGTTGGAGGGTGATGATGTGATCCTGCGGACAGATGAAGAAGAGGAGTTTTTGTTTCCCCTTGAGCAGGTTGAAAGGGCAAACGTTATTCCTGAGGTATGACATTTTTGGCGTGTTGCATTAGCAACATTGCTTGTCGCGAGTTTTGAGGCAATGACATGAGCAAAGAAATACTGCTAGTAGTTGAAGCAGTTTCCAATGAGAAAGGTGTGCCGGCTGAGATTATTTTCGAGGCGCTGGAACTTGCATTAGCAACTGCGACTAAGAGACGTTACGAAGAAGAGGTGGAACTCAGAGTTTCTATGGACAAGGAAACGGGTGAGTACGAAACCTTTCGGCGTTGGGAAATTATGCCAGACGACGAAGAGCTGGAGTTCCCTGCAGCGCAAATGTTCCTGGCAGAGGCGAAAGAGAAAGATGCCTCATTGGAAATTGGATCGTTCTACGAGATTCCAGTGGAGTCGGTAGACTATGGAAGAATTGGCGCACAGACTTCTAAACAGGTGATTGTTCAGAAGATTCGTTAAGCTGAGAGGGCGCAGGTCGTCGATGCCTATCGTTCTAAAGTTGGTGAATTGGTGAGTGGCCAGGTTAAAAGGGTTACCAGAGAGGCAGTTATTGTTGATCTTGGTAATAACGCGGAAGCTGTGTTGCCTCGCGAAGAGTGGATTCCACGGGAAATGTTCCGAGTGGGAGATCGTTTGCGTGCCCTGTTGAAAGAAATCAGACCGGATGCAAGAGGCCCACAACTCGCATTGACTCGTACGTCACCTGCGATGCTAGTAAAGCTGTTTACCATAGAAGTGCCAGAGATTTCCGATGGTGTCATTGAAATACTGGGCTCCGCACGTGACCCAGGGTCGAGAGCTAAGATTGCCGTAAAAACCAATGATGGCAGAATTGATCCCGTTGGATCCTGTGTCGGTATGCGAGGCTCCCGGGTACAGGCAGTATCGAGTGAGCTCGCGGGCGAGCGGATTGACGTCGTCCCTTGGGATGACAATATCGCTCAGTTGGCGATCAACGCAATGTCACCCGCTGAAGTTGTAAAAATTGTTGTTGATGAAGAGACGCGAAGTATGGATATCGCAGTTGGCGAAGAGAATCTCGCCCAGGCTATTGGTAAGGGCGGGCAGAATGTAAAGCTAGCCAGTGAGTTGACCGGTTGGGAACTCAACATCATGACTGAAGAACAAGCCGATGAAAAACATCAGCAGGAAGCTGGAAATATCATTGAGCGCTTCATAGAACAGTTGGATGTTTCCGAGGAGGTTGCGGTTGTGTTGGTGGAGGAGAACTTCACCACACTCGAAGAAATAGCCTACGTGCCTATTGAAGAGATGATGGCAATCGAAGGGTTCGATGAAGATATCGTAGAAGAATTGCGCAACAGAGCAAAAAATGCGCTGACGACGATTGAGCTCGCGAGTGAAGAGGAGATTGGTAATCAACAACCCGCCGATGATCTTCTGAATATGGATGGCATGGATAAGCGTCTGGCATTTCAGTTGGCGCAGATGGGTGTCATCACCATGGAAGATCTTGCAGAGCAGGCGATTGATGAAATTATGGATGTAGAAGATATGACCGAGGAGAGAGCCGGCGAACTCATCATGACTGCGCGGGCCCCCTGGTTTGAAGAAGATGAGACCTAACGTAGCGATCAAGACAAAGGTGGCGTAATTACTACCAGGAACATTTAAATGGCAGATAAATCTGTAGAGCAGCTTTCGGAAACACTCAGCGTAACAGTGGAGCGTTTGCTAGAGCAGATGCAGGAAGCTGGTTTACCTCAAAAAAAATCCGATGACCAGGTTACTGAGGAACATCAAACGGAACTTTTGGCGTACCTGAAACGTAGCCATGGTGAGTCTGAGCCTGAACCTAAAAAGATCACCCTAAAGCGTCGCACGAACCTGACGCTAAAAGGTGGCGGTAGCGGCAGAGGCCGCTCGGTATCGGTCGAAGTACGTAAGAAACGTACCTATGTTCGTCGTGGCACTGCAGAAGGGGAAAACGCTGAATCACTTTCCGTTGAACCTGAAAAGTCTGACATCGCAAGTATCTCAGAGGATGAGGCTCGTCGAAGGGCTGCACACGAAGAGGCCGAGGCTCAGGCAGAAAAAAGACGTGAGGAAGTAGCCCGTAAGGCAGCGGAGCTCGCCGAGAAGAAAGATAAAGAAGAGGCGCAAAAGAAAGAATCCGCGAAACCTGGTGAAGCCAAACCGGCTCAAACCGCAGCAGAGATTGAAGAGAGCAGGGTTAGTGCACGCAAAGACAAGCGCGACCGCCATGATCTAGATGATGGTGATGTGCTGCAGAAAAAGTCTAAACATGGTGATCGCAAACGGCGTGTAGAGGAACTTCTCGAGCACGAGGTTGAAGAAATCTTAGTCGATGTTGATGTTGTTGTTGATGATGATGTTGCGGAAGTCAAAGATGATTCTTCAACGTTAGGCCTGCAGGTTGGTGCGCGACCGAAGAAACGCAAACCTGTTCGTATGGCTGCCCAACAGCATAAATTCACGGCGCCTACGGAGGACGTTAAGCGGGTAGTTGAATTGGGAGAGGCGATCTCAGTACAGCAACTTTCTCAGCGGATGTCTGTAAAGGCCACCGCAGTGATCAAGAAATTGTTTGAAATGGACATCATGGCCACGATTAATCAGGTGATAGATCAAGATACGGCGATGCTCGTCGTTTCCGAATTTGGACTTGAATCGAAAGCCATAGATTCCGACACGGCCGAAAAATCGTTAACTGAAGAATTGGTATATGAAGCCGACGCTGTTTCCCGTGCACCAGTGGTTACTGTTATGGGGCATGTGGATCATGGGAAAACTTCACTCTTGGACTACGTCAGAAAAGCTACTGTAGCTGAAGGCGAGGCTGGCGGGATTACTCAGCATATTGGTGCATATAGGGTGCAAACCGAGCGCGGTGAAATATGCTTTATCGATACCCCGGGACATGCAGCCTTCACTGCAATGCGCGCAAGAGGTGCGAACTGTACGGATATCGTAATTCTAGTGGTTGCTGCTGACGATGGCGTTATGCCGCAGACCGAAGAAGCGATTGCGCATAGTAAAGGTGCTGAAGTTCCGATGGTGGTTGCCATAAATAAGATTGACACCGAAGGCGCGGATCCAGACCGAGTGAAAAATGAGTTGGCTTCCCGCGAGGTCATTCCCGATGATTGGGGTGGAGATACTCAGTTTGTGTCACTTTCCGCCCTGACGGGTGAAGGTGTTGATGCATTACTTGAAGCCGTACTGTTACAAGCAGAATTGCTGGAGCTTACAGCTGTTGAAGACGGACCCGCACAAGGGGTTGTAATAGAGTCTGAGCTTGATAAGGGGCGTGGTCCTGTTGCGACATTGCTCATCCAAGAGGGTACGTTGTCGCAGGGTGACATTATTGTTGCCGGTGAGCAGTTTGGTCGGGTAAGGGCGCTTTTGGATGAGAACAATAAACCGGTCAAAAAAGCTGGACCAGCGACCCCGGTCGCGGTACTCGGTTTAGACGGTACCCCTGGAGCTGGAGACAGCTTCATGGTGACCAAGGATGAAAAACGTGCCAGAGAGGTTGCTCAGTTACGCCGGGACAAGGCGAATGACCAGCGCCTGGCAACGCCTGCTGTTTCTCTTGATAACCTGCTCGAGTCCTTTGGCGCCTCAGAGACCCAGCTGCTTAATATTGTAGTCAAAGCCGATGTTAGGGGATCCCTGGAGGCTATCGTTTCTTCACTGAAGGATCTTGGTAATGACGAGGTTCAGGTTAATGTCGTGTTATCAGGTGTTGGTGCGATAACAGAATCTGATGCGACCTATGCGGTAGCATCGGGTGCAGTATTATTTGGTTTTAATGTTCGTGCTGATAGTTCTGCTAAGAGAATCATTGAGTCAGAAGGTCTGGATTTAAGATATTACAAAGTTATTTACGATTTGGTTGATGATGTTAAAGCTGCTCTATCCGGGATGCTCTCACCGGAGATAAGAGAGGATATTGTCGGCATTGCACAGGTCAAAGAAGTATTCGATTCGAAAAAATTTGGCAATATCGCGGGTTGTATGGTTACCGAAGGTACTGTTTCAAGGCAAAAGAAAATTCGCGTTCTGAGGGAAAACGTTGTTATTTATGAAGGCGAACTGGAATCGCTGCGTCATTTCAAAGATGAGGTGGAGGATGTCCGCAGTGGAACCGAGTGTGGGATAGGGGTTCGTAATTACAACGACGTCAAAACGGGTGACCAGATTGAGGTTTTTGATACGCGTGAAGTCGCGCGTCAGCTCTAACGTCGGATAGTCGCCATGCCAAAGGAATACAGTCGCGGCAGTCGAGTCGCTAACCTCGTCGCACAAGAAATGGCGGTGTTGATTCAACAGGAACTCAAAGACCCCAGACTCGGAATGATCACAATAAACGATGTGAAAATTTCAAGAGATCTAGGGTTTGCGGATATCTATTTTACTGTACTGCCCGATGAAAAATCTGAGGAGTCAGAAGAAATTCTTAATGGTGCTGGTGGATATTTACGTACACGGTTAGCGAAGAGAATTAGTCTGCGAACCACACCCAGTCTTCGTTTCCATTACGACAATACGATTAATCATGGTGCCCAATTGAGTAGGGCAATCAATGAAGCGATCGCCAGTGATCAGCATAAATGCCGGTCAGGTAAATAGAGATGGCACGACGAAAACAACGCGGTCGTCATGTGGACGGTATATTGCTCTTGGATAAACCCCCTGGGTTGACGTCAAATGGCGCATTGCAGCAGGTCAAAAGATTTTTTTCAGCGGCGAAAGCTGGGCACACGGGGAGTTTGGATCCACTGGCAACGGGTGTTTTACCGTTGTGTTTCGGAGAGGCAACGAAGTTTTCCCAGTTTTTGTTAGAAGCAGACAAAAAATATAGGACAACAATTAAGTTGGGAATTGCCACTAAAACGGGCGATTCTGATGGTGAGATCATTGAGGAAAAAGAAGTTCCGCTGGTCGCCGGTGTCGAAGCGGTCCTCAAGCAATTCCGAGGGGCGATTAATCAGGTGCCCTCGATGTACTCGGCATTGAAAGTAAATGGTCAACCACTCTATAAACTTGCACGGGCAGGGATTGAAGTGGAGCGCAAAGAACGTCAAGTAATGATCTATGAATTGGAAATTCGTGAGCAGGCAGACACTGAATGGGTGTTGGATATTGTTTGTTCAAAAGGGACTTATATTCGTACTTTGGCTGAAGATATCGGTAAGGTCATTGGTTGCGGGGCACATGTGTATCAATTAAGACGTTTAAAATCAGGGCCTTACGAAATCGAAGAGACAGTAACGATGGAACAGTTGGAACAGCTGAAGGATGACGGTTATGATGCGCTCGACAGAACATTGCTGCCAACCTGTACAGCGGTTCAGCAATGGCCATCTGTAGAGCTGACTGATATCACAGCCTCATATTTTCGACAGGGACAACCTGTCCAGGTTGCGAGCTCACCAACCAGTGGGTGGGTACGAATTTTTAACGAATCTCGCGCTCAGGAAGAATCCAATTTTGTTGGAGTTGGAGAGATTCTGGACGATGGAAGAATTGCGCCGCGACGATTGGTCGTGGCTCACTAAGCGTACGTTTAGCGTACATAAAATGATTGGGCCGTCTGTAAATATGCACGGATAGCTTATTTGATCTTAATCACCACGATGAAGTGGTTGGCATATTGGAGAAAACATAATGGCATTATCGACAGAACGTAAAGCTGAAATAGTAAAAGAATTCGGATTGTCAGAAGGCGATACCGGATCTCCCGAAGTTCAGATAGCACTGCTAACTGCAAATATAGAAGGTTTGGTGCAGGACCACTTTAAAGATCATGGTCATGATCACCATTCAAGAGTTGGTTTGCTGAGAATGGTTAGTCAGAGGAAAAAACTACAGGACTATCTGAAGAAGAAAGATTCAGAACGTTATGCAAGCCTGATTACAAGATTAGGGCTCAGAAGATAAACGTCGGACAAGAATAGTTGGAGTATAAATTGATAAGTAAAAAATTTAAGTATGGTGATCATGAAGTGATCATCGAGACAGGCAAGATTGCCAGACAGGCAACTGGGTCTGTAGTTGTTATTATGGAAGATACGGTTGTTTTGGTTGCTGTAGTAGCACAGAAAGATTCAAGACCGGGTCAGGATTTCTTTCCTTTGACAGTCAATTACGAGGAAAAGATGTATGCCTCTGGAAAGATTCCAGGTGGATTTCCGCGTCGAGAAACACGCCCGGGTGAAAAAGAAACCCTGACATGCCGTCTCATCGATCGGCCAATTCGACCTCTTTTCCCAAAGGGGTTCATGAATGAAGTACAAATAACCTGTCAGGTTATGTCTGCAAACAAGAATATTGATCCCGATATTCCAGCCATGATTGGTGTGTCTGCAGCGTTGTCGTTGTCGGGTGTGCCGTTTGCTGGTCCTATCGGTGCGGCCAGAGTTGGGTTTGTCGAAGCTGGCTATGTACTCAATCCCGGCTACGATACTCTCGAGACATCTCATCTTGATATGGTTGTTGCGGGCACCGAGTCGGCTGTTTTGATGGTTGAATCACAGGCTAATCAACTGACAGAAGATCAAATGCTGGGTGGTGTGTTGTTCGCACACCAGGAGATGCAGACAGTTATTGCCGCGGTCAAAGAGTTGACTGCAGAAGCTGGTAAGCCTTCCTGGGATTGGCAGCCACCAGAGGAAAATGTCTCATTGCAGCAGGCCGTTAATGAGGGCTATGGCGATGAGATGGCAGCGGCATATCAGATTCAGGAAAAAATGTCCCGGCAGGACACAGTCGCTGCACTTAGGGACAAAGCAATCGCCGCACTATCTTCTCAAGAAGACGATAGCGCAGATGATGTTAGTGATGCTTTTGGCCGGCTCGAGAAAAAGACGGTACGGCGCGCCATTATTGATGGTCAACCCAGAATAGATGGCCGGGACAACCATACGGTCAGGGGAATCGATGTTGAAGTGGGTGTTTTACCGAAAGCCCATGGTTCTGCACTATTTACCCGTGGTGAAACACAGGCGATCGTGACGACGACTCTTGGCTCGATGCGAGACGCTCAAATTGTCGATGCTCTGAGTGGATCTTTTCGAGATCCGTTCTTTCTACATTACAACTTCCCTCACTATAGCGTGGGTGAGACGGGTTTTTCAGGTGCACCAAAACGCCGTGAGATCGGCCATGGTCGATTGGCACGGCGTGGTATTACAGCGGTGTTGCCTACCGTGGAAGATTGGCCATACACGGTTCGTGTCGTTTCTGAAATCACGGAATCCAATGGCTCCTCATCGATGGCCAGTGTTTGTGGTGCCAGTCTCTCTTTAATGGACGCAGGCGTGCCACTCAAAGCACCCGTGGCTGGTGTAGCTATGGGATTGGTCAAGGAAGATGATGATTTCGCTGTGCTGACAGATATTCTGGGTGATGAAGATCATCTGGGTGATATGGACTTCAAAGTTGCTGGAACTGAGACCGGCGTCACAGCGCTGCAGATGGATATCAAAATCCAGGGAATCACCGAGCAGATCATGGAGACTGCACTTGCACAGGCTCAAGTCGCAAGACTGCACATTTTGGGTGAGATGAATCAGGTGTTGGGCCGTTCCAGAGAGAATGTCTCTGAAAATGCCCCATCTATGGTAACCATGAAGGTCGATACCGACAAAATTCGTGATGTTATCGGTAAGGGTGGTGCGACCATTCGATCTATTACAGAAACGACTGGCGCGACCGTCGATATTGATGACGATGGCACGATTACGATATTTGGCGAAGGTGCTGAGTCCCGTGATGCAGCGATACTGCAAATCGAAGCAATTACTGCTGAGCCAGAGGTTGGGCAGGTCTACAACGGTAAGGTTGCAAAAATTGCTGACTTTGGTGCGTTTGTCACTATCCTTCCTGGTAAAGACGGCCTGGTGCATATTTCTCAGATTGCGAAAGAGCGAGTTGAGAAGGTGTCCGACTATCTGACCGAAGGTCAGGAAATACGGGTGAAAGTTCTGGATGTTGAGCGCGGAAGAATTAAGCTATCAATTAAGGAGCTGCTCGAGGATGAGTCTGAAGAGGATGAATCTGCAGAGTAAGATAAGATAGATGCTGTTGCCCGCCCCTGGTGGCGGGCAACAGCTTTATCACCCCGTCACCGGACTTTTGGCAATCAGGTCTTCTACAACGCTGGGGTCAGCGAGGGTAGTTGTATCACCAAGATTGTCCAAGTCATTTTCCGCAATTTTACGTAGAATCCTCCGCATTATTTTTCCTGATCGTGTTTTGGGTAATCCTGGAGCCCACTGCAGAATATCAGGTTTCGCGAAAGCACCTATTTCTGTCCGTACGAGACCGATTAATTCCGCTTGCAGTTCATCAGATCCTTCAATACCGTGCATGAGAGTCACGTAAGCGTAAATTCCCTGACCCTTAATGTCGTGGGGATACCCCACAACCGCAGCTTCTGCGACTGCCTCGTGGAGTACGAGCGCACTTTCAACTTCGGCAGTCCCCATTCGATGTCCTGAGACATTCAGAACGTCGTCGACACGTCCTGTGATCCAAAAGTAACCATCTTCGTCACGACGCGCACCGTCGCCGGTAAAATAATATCCATCGTAGGTGGAATAATAGGTATCGATACAGCGTTGGTGATCACCGTATACAGTACGAATTTGACCGGGCCACGATCCGCTAATTGCTAGGTTACCCGATGCAGCACCTTCGAGTTCCTTGCCATCGGGATCGAGTAGAACCGGTTTTACACCAAAAAAAGGTCGAGTTGCAGAGCCTGGTTTCAATGCCGTTGCTCCGGGTAGCGGGGAAATCATGATGCCGCCTGTCTCAGTTTGCCACCAGGTATCCACAATCGGACATTTTTCTGCGCCGACAACGTGGTAATACCATTCCCAGGCCTCTGGATTAATTGGTTCACCAACAGTGCCCAGCAGGCGCAGCGATGATCTTGATGTGTTGTTGACGAAGTCATCGCCCTCGGCCATTAATGCCCGGAGCGCTGTCGGAGCCGTGTAGAAAATATTCACCTTGTGTTTATCGACTACTTGCCAACATCTCGATGCGTCGGGATAAGTTGGGATACCCTCAAACATCAATGTCGTTGCGCCATTAGCAAGTGGGCCATAGACAATATAGGAGTGCCCGGTTACCCAGCCTACATCTGCTGTGCACCAGTAAATATCACCATCATGATAATCGAACACGTACTTATGGGTCATTGCAGCATAGAGAAGGTAGCCTCCTGTCGTATGTAGAACACCCTTAGGTTTGCCCGTAGAACCTGAGGTATAGAGGATAAACAGAGGATCCTCGCTGTCCATGTTCTCTGGGTCGCAATCAGGTTCAGCCTGCTCGGTTGCATCTTGGTACCAAATATCGCGCACGTCATCCCATGCAATATTTCCACCGGTTCGTTTTACAACAACGACGGTGTGAACGTTGGGGCAGGCGCTAAGCGCATCATCAGTATTCTGTTTTAAAGGAACGGGTTTGCCGCCGCGTACACCTTCATCGGCTGTGATCACGGTTTGACAATCCGAGTCTAGAATTCGATCCCGGAGAGACTGAGGCGAAAATCCACCAAAGACGACAGAGTGAATCGCACCGATGCGAGCGCATGCCAGCATTGCATAAGCTGCTTCTGCGATCATAGGCATATAGATGCAAACTCGGTCTCCCTTTGTTACACCGCGGCTCTTCAGGACATTTGCGAGACGACAGACGTTTTCATGGAGCTCTCGATAGGTAACCTTTTTGTCATCATCCGGATTGTCGCCTTCCCAGATAATTGCAGTTTGATCGGCGCGTAGGGGTAGGTGTCGATCAATACAATTGACCGAGGCGTTCAGTTCAGCGCCCAAAAACCACTTTGCCGTACCTTTGCTTAGGTCAGACTCTGTTAGCGTGTCCCAGGGTTTTGTCCATGTCAAAAACTCATCTGCTTTTTGATTCCAAAACTCCTCTGGCCGCTCAATGGAAGCAGCATACATGGCGAGATACTGATCATTTCTGATATGTGCACGAGATTCGGCATCCTTCTGAACAGTGTAGATTTTTTCTTCCGACATATGATTCTCCAACATTTACAGAAGATGATGATAGCTAAAAAAAGCCCAGCGGAAACGTCAATTATTGTTTATATCAACTTGGGGACTGGATTGTAGTAATGCCTCCCCTGTTTGGTAGATAAGATGAATTTTACAAGCGCTTCATATTCCTCATTGTTGTTGACCAGGTCGATAGCCGCTGCGTTAACAATCACCAGCGTTGATTTGTCATAGTGGTGAAAAAAGCTAGTGTAAGCATCAGCAAGTTGTCCCATGTAGTTAACATCTAGATGATCGAATTTTTCACCGCGTTGTGATATCCGGTCAATAAGAATCTCGGCGGGTGCTTGAAGATAGATCACGAGGTCTGGTGTTATCGGGGCGATATCGAGGTGGCGACAGATATTATCGTAGAGATTAAGTTCATCGGCATCCAGATTGGCTTCCGCATAAATCCTGTCCTTCTCGATCATAAAATCCGTGATGCGAAATTCGCTAAATAGCTCTGACTGGCGCAACTCCTGGACCTGGCGGGCTCGCTCAAATAGAAAAAACAATTGGGTTTGTAACGCGCTCTGGCGTCGGTTCTGATAAAAACGCTTTAAAAATGGATTTGAACCAGAGGATTCTAAAACCGCTTCGAAATCCAATGTCTCGGCTAGGCGTAGGGCGAGGCCTGATTTCCCGACGCCAATAGGGCCTTCGATGGCAATGAGTTTCGGTAGACTAGAACGTTGCATATCCGGCTTCAATTAAGGCACCTGTTCAGCTTGGTTTCTCTTGTGTTCTCCTTGGCCACCGTCTTCGTCTTGGCTTTGTGGGTTGACGCTCGGTTGGGTTGTCTTCCTGATACTTTGTCCACCACGCGCCGAGATTATCCAGTTTTTCACCCGCAAGTTCTCGCAGTAAAAGAAAATCGTAGGCTGCTCGAAAACGTTTATGTCCGACGAGCGCTTTTGCCTTTTTCCGATTAGGCAGACGAAATTGTAGATTCCAGATTTCTCGCATAGGGGTGGAGAATCTTCGCGGAATAGAGGTAAACAACAGTTGTTTAGCAATAACATTCGCTGCCGCTTCGTTACTTGCATCTGGATGGCTTGCCCCTTCTTGTTCTAACCGCCGTTTCTCATCAACAAACGGATACCAAAGTAGTGCAGCGTAAACGAAAGCGGGCGTCACCGGTAGATCCTGTTCGATCCTCCTGTCAGTGCTGAGCAACGCCTCGCGGATCAGATTTTTGGCAGGGTACTGGTTCATGGCACGTTTGGCATCTGGAAATAGCCAACCGAAGATGTCATATGCCAGTAATTCATCAAATACCACATTCGCTTGCCCGGACATAAACAACTTAAGTAGTTCCTCAAACAACCTGGCTGGAGAAACGTCCTGTAAAAGGTAACCAAGCTTAAACATCGGTTGTTCTGAGTTCGGATCAATAGAAAAACCGAGTTTTGTCTTAAATCGAATAGCGCGTAACATCCTCACTGGATCTTCGCGATATCGGCTTTCGGGTTCGCCGATCAATCGGATAATCTTTGCGTCGATATCTGCCTGGCCATCAACCAGATCGGTAACCTTATGTGTATCTGGTGAGTAGTAAAGTGCATTGATCGTAAAATCTCTGCGGAATACATCCTCTTCAAAGGAGCCGTAGTCATTGTCAGATAACAACAGGCCTCTTTCAGTTTGGTCAGTTTCCTCGATATTTTTTGACGCTCTGAAAGTTGCTACTTCTATAATATCTCGGCCGAAACGCACATGAACGATTTTGAATCGTCTGCCGATCATTCGAGAATTTCGGAATAACTCATGAACATCTTCAGGGTGTGCATCGGTAGCCACATCGAAATCTTTTGGCGTTTGGTTGAGCAGGATGTCTCGGACACTACCGCCGACAAGATATGCCTGATAGCCGTGCTCGCTCAGTCTGCTTAGCACTTTCAGTGCGTTAATGCTTACCTGCTCTTTTTCGAGCAGTACTTCATTCATTTTGATGTTTCATGTGGCATGGCGGGTAAGTGTTGCGAAGGAAAAGAAGTGGGAAAAGCAATGCTTTTCCCACTCAGTGAGCCAGCTCTTATTCTTGTTATTTATTGTTGTTATTCTTCTTTTTCGCGTCGATTAAACGACACGGCCAGCGGTACAACAACTGACGAACTCAGATTAGCTAAAACGGGATTCATCTGCAACTGCTTAGTTCCCGGTAAAGATAAAAGGTGTCTGTGGCAAAAGCGATCTGTCCCACGAACGTACGGCGCTCGTTAGTAGTTGGGTCACGGAGATTGCTCGATTCTGCGTATCTTGTCCCAATGCGATGAGTGCTTGTCTTAACAAGACCAGCGGTGATGACGTGTCGATTTCTAGCGCATGAGATTGTTTGCTAAGTTTCTGACCGGAAGGATTGACCGCGAGGCGAATGTGCCCGTACGTAGGTTCGGGAAGATTCAATTGTTGAGCGATGATGATTTGTCTCGGGGTAGATTCGAGCAAGTCTACACCTCGGATGACGTGATTTATTTTTTGGTATACATCATCGATAATGACGGCAAGTTGGTAGGCGAATAAGCCATCTTTACGTTTGATAATGAAATCGCCAAGGTCGTTGTCAAAGGTTTGCTTCCCAAGGAACAGATCCGCAATTTCTATCGGTTTTTTATGTGTCTTGAGCCGTATTGCATAGGGTGTTTTTGTTTGTGAGAAAGTTCGCATTCGGCAAGTGCCCGCGTAGGCACTAGGGCTTCTAGGACATATACAGGGGTAGGTAACAGTGCTTAGTGTATCCAAATAGGACTGGTAGGCGTCTAATCTAGAATGTTGAAATAAGACATCCTGATCCCAATGCAGGCCACATGCATGTAGTTGTGACATGATCTGTTTAGGCGCAGATTCTAACTCTCGTGGAGGGTCGAGGTCCTCGATTCGAAGCAGCCATAAACCATCGTGATGTTTGGCGTCCAGGTAGCTCGCAAGAGCAGCAATCAGGGAACCGAAATGCAAGGGCCCGGTTGGTGATGGAGCGAAACGGCCGACGTAACTCGACATGGCGCCTCTATACTTAGCCGCGGATTTGCTTTTCCCTAATCTCTGCTAGTGTCTTACAGTCAATGCACAAAGTTGCCGTGGGCCGCGCTTCCAGACGACGAATGCCAATCTCAACACCGCAGGATTCACAGTAGCCATAGTCATCCTGTTCAATAAGCTCGATAGTGCTATCAATCTTACGGATGAGACGCCGTTCGCGGTCCCGTGTTTTAAGTTCGAGACTGAATTCTTCTTCTTGGCTGGCACGGTCGGCAGGGTCCGGGTAGTTAGCTGCTTCTTCCTGCATGTGATTAACGGTGCGATCAACTTCTTCCATTAACTGGTACTTCCAGACCAGCAGGATATCCCTGAAATGGTCTTTCTGTTCAGCGTTCATATACTCTTCATTTTTTCTTGGAGTATATGGCACAAAATCCTGATCTGACTTGGCCCTTTTTTTGGCAGCAGGCTTTCGTTGGGTGGCAGGTTTTGTCTTCTTGGCTGGCTTGGTTGTTATTTTTTTTGCAGACTTCGTCGGTGCCACCTTTGTGGTTTTCTTTGGCGTTTTTGTAGGTGCCTTTGCTTTTGCCTTAGTTTTTGTTTTTTGTGCTACAGCTTTCTTCTTGGTTACTACGGGCACCTTTGTCTTTACCTTATTTTTAACTTTTACCTTTGCTTTGGCTTTTACCTTAGTTTTTGGCTTTGCCTTGGGTTTTGACTTTGCCTTAATTTTTGTTTTTGGTTTTGCCTTCACCTTCACCTTGGCTTTAAATTTGGTTGGTGTCTTGGCTTTAGCGCTAGCTACGCTTTTCTTTGCTTTCGTTTCGGTCTTTTTCTTTGCTGCAGTCTTAGTCTTCGCCTTTGCCTTCACCTTAGGGGTTTTCGACGCTTTGGTGGTTGCCTTGGCTTTACGTTTTGCTGCAGGCTTTTGTTTTTTTGCTGCCATAGCTTTATCCGATTGTCTGTGTCGCAAAAACTGGGTTCACAAATCGAGCCGCGAACATTACCAGATCGTCCCTAAAACGCCAAGTGAGAATTGAGTGGCATTTTAGCGATGTTATGATGCAGGTATTCTCTGAGCGGAGCAACCGTGTCAAAAGTGCAGGCGGGAAGCCGGTTATCTTCAATTAAGCCATTCAAAGCTATGCAGGTTCTACGTCGCGCCGGTGAACTTGAAAGCCAGGGATTTGAGGTAATCCATATGGAGGTGGGTGAACCTAGTTTTTCTACGCCCGCACCGATTGTGGCTGCAGGACAGACTGCGCTTGCAAGGGGACAGACGAAGTACACCGATGCCAGGGGTATCGTTAAGTTACGTAAAGCCATATCTGACTACTATCGCGATGATTATGGTCTGGATATTAGTGAGGAGCGAATATTTGTTACGTCAGGAGGCTCCGGAGCGCTCCTGCTGTCCACTGCGTTACTCCTGAATCCGGGCGAAAGCATCATCATGGGTGATCCCGGTTACCCCTGTAATCGTCATTTTATGACAGTGTTTTCTGGGTCAGCGACATTAGTTCCCGTTGGTCCCACAGAAAACTACCAGCTCAATGAAACATTGTTGAATGCGAATTGGCAAGAAAGCACACGCGGTGTACTGCTTGCTTCGCCAGCAAACCCTACTGGGGCGGTGGTTGATGAAAATGAGCTGGCATCAATGTCTTCGTTTATCTGTAAAAAAAACGGTTACCTGATCAGCGATGAGATATACCACGGCTTGGTGTATACCGATGACGCTAAGAATTCTGCACTAAACATTTGTGCAGATGCATTTGTGGTGAATAGTTTTTCTAAGTATTTTGGTATGACGGGTTGGCGATTAGGGTGGTTGATAGTGCCTACCTGGGCCGTCAATGAAGTTGAAAAACTGGCACAAAATCTCTTTATTTGTCCTTCAACGATAGCGCAGCATGCGGCTGTTGCCGCCTTTTCACCAGCCGCTCGAGACATTATGGAATCACAGCGGGAGTCGCTTTGTGCCCGTCGTGACTTTTTGTTGCCAGCACTCAGGGAATTGGGATTTTCGATCCCCAGGGAGCCGGACGGTGCCTTCTATATATATGCCGGTATTCCAGAAGGTTTTTCGGATAGTGAAACTTTTACGAATTCTCTGTTGGAAAACCACCATGTGGCGATCACGCCGGGTACGGACTTTGGTAACTATCTTGCCAACCGTCATGTAAGGTTCACCTATACCTCAGAGATCGATCAACTGCGTGAAGCCGTTGATAGGTTATCCCGGGCAATGCAGACGAGTGAGTTCTAGTCGATGAGTGATCTTGTTCCGGGGAAATTGATCAGGCGATATAAACGATTTCTAGCCGATGTGTATTTGTCTGATGGCGAACTACTTACGGTTCATTGCCCAAATACTGGTTCGATGAAAAACTGTGTAGAGGAAGGTGCAGCGGTTTGGCTCAGTCGTTCTTCAAACCCAAAGCGCAAATACGCCTACACGTGGGAATATATACAAACCAGATTGGGGCACTATATTGGCATCCACTCGGCACAAGCCAACAGGCTGGTGAAAGAGGGCATCGAACGGGGTACCGTGGGTGAACTGGCACATTATTCAACGCTTCAAAGCGAAGTTAAGTATGGCACTGAGAACAGCAGGATTGACTTTTTACTGACAGCGCACGGCATCCCAGACTGCTACGTTGAGGTTAAGAGCGTGACGTTATTGGAGGCACCCTTCTCAAAAGGTGTTGGCTATTTTCCCGATGCTATCAGCGAGCGGGGTAGCAAACATTTACGAGAATTGGCGGAAATAGCGAAACAGGGTAAGCGCGCTGTGTTGCTTTTCTGTGTGCAGCATTCCGGGATTAGACGTGTCAGAGTGGCTGATCACATAGATGTGCACTATGGTAAAGCGCTGCGAGACGCTGTTAGTCATGGTGTTGAAATACTTGCTTACAAGACCAGGTTCAATCATCTTCAAACCAGGCTTTGGAAACCGATACCCTTTGAAACGATTACTGACAATGCGTTTTAGCGTACTGCTACTCTCCTTGCTGCTGGCCATCCTAACGTCACTGACGTTTGGTTCTGCGCTAATACCTCTGGCAGATGTGTTTGCTGCATTAACTGGTGGTGACGTAACCGATATTCGGCGGACGATCGTTCTCGATATCAGGCTCCCGAGAATACTGCTTGCCATACTGGTTGGGGGAGGCATCGCGGCTAGTGGAGCCGCCATCCAGGGTCTATTTCGTAATCCTCTTGCCGATCCTGCGCTTATTGGTGTATCTAGCGGCGCGGCGCTTTGTGCCGCACTATACCTGGTGCTCGGTGCTGCACTATTACCGGGTCTCACAGCAAGCGCTTTTGTAGGCGGGTTGTTGACAACTTGGCTGGTTTTGGAAATCGGTCGTCGAGGGGGCACGATTTCTGCGATGTTGCTGGCCGGGATTGCCATTAATGCGCTTGCGATTGCAGGCATTGGCTTGTTGTCATACGTGTCGACAGATGTACAGCTTAGGTCGGTGACATTTTGGGCGTTGGGAAGTTTGGGTGGTGCAGATTGGTACAGCGTAGCCGTAGCCAGCATCATTCCAGTCGCAATTATGCTGCTATTTGCTGAACGTCATAAGTTGAATGCTATTACGTTGGGGGACCAGGAAGCAGCATATCTTGGTATATCGGTTCCCGGGTTAAGAATTCGCATCGTTATATTGACTGCACTTGCGGTTTCTATTGGCGTGGCACTGACAGGGGTGATTGCCTTTATAGGTCTGGTAGTGCCGCACCTGGTTCGTATGACTATGGGATCGACGCATCAGGTTGTTATCCCGGCATCTGCCATTCTCGGTGGATTGTTGCTGTTAATAGCCGATACGCTTAGCAGAAGTGTTTTTGCTCCAGCGGAAATCCCTGTGGGTATTCTGACGGCATTGTTGGGGGGTCCCTTCTTTATTCTGTTGATCATTCGGCAGAAAGGAAAACTTGGGATATGAGCCTGGCACTGCGTAACGTAAGTTTTGAAATTGATGGGACATACCTGCTTAATCAAGTGAGCGTTGATATAAGACCAGCTTGTATAACGGCATTGATAGGCCCCAATGGTGCAGGTAAAACAACGCTGCTTAGAACAGCTAGCGGCGAACTAGTCGCCGACGGTGTTATGTTGGATGGTCAACCGATTTCAGATATAGCGCTAGAGGTCCGTGCCCAGAGGATCGCTTTCCTCACGCAGAGTTCTGCGCTGGATTTTCCATTTACCGGCTTGGAAGTAATGCATATGGGCCGTATACCCCATCTTACTGGCGCGATACATGACAGGCGCATGGTAGAGGAGGTTGTCGATAAGTGTGATCTTGGTAGTCTTTCCCAGCGTATCTATACGACATTGTCTGGTGGAGAAAAGCAGCGCATCCAAATTGGCCGGATATTATGTCAGGTATGGGATGACCTTGAATCTGCTTACGTCCTGTTTGATGAGCCAACCGCAGCACTTGATCTGGCCCATCAACTGACTTTTTTTAACATCATTCAGATGTTAAGAGACTGCGGTGCTGCAGTTGTGGTCGTGCTCCATGATATCAATCTCGCTTCGAAATTTGCGGATCAGATCTGTGTATTGGCATCTGGGGAGGTACTTGCAACGGGCTCGCCGAGTGAGGTGATCAATGCTGGCAATATTGGTAAGGCCTTTGGTGTGAGCATTGACACTTTGGGCTCATCGGAAAGACCGATCATTCAGGTCAGGACAATCCTCTGATCATGTTCGAGACGGAAGGTTTCATTCTAAGCCGTCAATTCAAAGACCATCAGGATGGGGAGGAATTGATCTTTTGGCTCGTTACCGATGGTGAACCGCTACAGATTGTTCTTTCCCAACAACCCTCGGTGTTTTTTGTTGCAGAATCCGATTTAGCCGCAACGATAAAGTTGCTTTCCGACATCAAGGGTTATACCCACGAGCTCGTTGAGCTCAAGACCTTTTCTACAGCTGATACTGCCGTTGCTTTGTATTTTCCAGGTCAACGAGAACTTCATTTCGCTCGGACTAGATTGGAAAATGCTGATATTACGGCGTACGAAGCAGATCTTAGACCCACCGATAGATATTTAATGGAAAGATTCATTATGGGTGCGGTGCATGTTCGGGGACAACTTAAAGAAGGTAGTCGGATCTGCGTTGATCCGAAGCTCCGCCCCAGCGAGTTCAAACCTGACTTGAAAGTAGTTTCTCTGGATATCGAAACCTCCTATACGGAGAATATCCTATATTCCATCGCTGTTTATGGCGCAACAGAGCGTATTGTCATGATGGTGTCAGACACTCCGGTGACCTCTCAGGATTTTGAGATTGAATGTTTCCCTGACGAAAGATCGCTCATCACAGGATTCCTATCGTGGGTAGCAAAGGTAGATCCTGATGTCATTATTGGCTGGAGCGTCGTTGCTTTTGACCTTCACTTTTTACAGGAAAGATGCAACGCATTGGGTATCGATTTTCGTCTGGGACGCGCCCAGGAAAAGATTGTCTGGCGCACCGCGAGTACGCAAAGGCACTATGCCCTGGTTCCCGGAAGGGTAGTGTTAGACGGTATAGAGCTCTTAAAGACAGCGACATTCTCTTTTGAAAGTTTTTCACTGGATTACGTTGCACGAGAACTCCTTGGGGAAGGGAAACTTGTAGACGACGTCGATGCAAGGGCTGCTGAAATTCAGGATATGTATGCGCATGATCGTGATCTGCTCGCGGCATACAATCTGCAGGACTGTCGTCTGGTATGGGAAATTTTTGAGAAGACGGATCTCATTAATTTTTCGATAGAGCGATCCGTGTTGACAGGCCTGGATCTTGATCGTCCCGGCGGTTCGGTTGCTGCTTTTGATTTTCTTTATTTACCCCGACTGCATAGGGAGGGGTTTATCGCGCCCACGGCAGGAGAGGCGAATGCGGAGGGGAGCCCTGGTGGTTTTGTGCTCGACTCGAAAGCTGGCCTGTATGACGATGTTATTGTTCTGGATTTCAAGAGCCTATATCCGAGCATTATTCGGACCTTTCATGTAGATCCCTTGGCGATGATCACGGCAGAGGTGGATGCGATTCCAGGATTCAAAGGTGGTACGTTTTCCCGAGACAGAACCATTTTGCCAAAGATCATCGAACGCTTATGGCTAGCTCGAGATAAGGCGAAACAGGATGGCGATGGCGCGATGTCACAAGCCATTAAAATTATCATGAATTCTTTTTACGGTGTTTTGGGAACTTCTGTGTGTCGTTTTTTTGATGGGCGACTGGCAAGTTCGATAACCATGCGTGGTCACGATATTCTTCGTCAGACTCAAGATCTCATTGAAGCGAGAGGTTTTCGCGTGATATATGGAGATACCGATTCCGTATTTGTCCACATGAGTGATGGGGATGTGGCCAACCGCGCGGCAGATCTGGTTAGTTTTCTGAATGAATGGTGGCGTAGTCACTTACAGCAGCAGTACGCTATTGAGAGTTTCTTGGAGCTGGAGTACGAAACTCACTTTGACAGGTTCCTTATGCCAACTGTTCGCGGCTCGGAGAAAGGTAGTAAAAAGCGTTATGCGGGGTTGGTGTGCAAGGATGGGCAATCACATCTTGTTTTTAAGGGCCTGGAGACGGTTAGAAGCGACTGGACGCCGTTGGCGAGAGACTTCCAACAGGAACTCTATAGGAGAATATTTCTTGATGAGCCCTACGTTGACTACGTCAAGCAGATAGTCAGTGCCGTTCAGAATGGAGAGGTGGATAGTCAGTTAGTACTAAGACGTCGTATGCGTAGGAAGATAGATGATTATGTAAAAAATGTGCCCCCGCATGTTCGCGCGGCTCGCATTGCACGCGATGCACGGGCAAGTAGGGGTCTCCCAGAGATTGATACAAATGGTAGTTGGGTCGAGTATCTGATGACGCTTAATGGCCCTGAACCGAAGCAGTATGTTAAGTCGCGACTTGACTATGACTTCTACGTTGAACGTCAGTTGATGCCAATTGCCGACGCAATACTGTCGTTCAAATCTACCTCACTGGGTGATATCACTGATCGTCAGTTGTCATTGTTTTAGGCTGTTGACCATGTCTGTGGTCAGTCGAGCACCAAAATTAGCAACAAGTAATGAGGCGGATTGATTGGCGTATGCTGTGGCGGTACGTAAATCGCTACCGCTACACATTTTAGCAAGAAATGAACCCGCGAAATTATCACCGGCACCGGTTGTATCTACAGCTGTGGTAGGAACTCCGGGTACATGAATGACATCCTGCCCGTTCGAGACCATTGCGCCGTCTTTACCGCAAGTCATAGCAAAGAAAGGGCAGGCCTCTCGAATAACCGCAACAGCATCCTCGGGTGTTGACGTGCTGGTCCACAGGTTTGCTTCCTCTGTGTTGCAGAAAAGTATGTCTATACCTCGACTAATGATGGTATCGAAAGCGCTCTTAAAATTTTCTACCATGGCTGGGTCTGAAAGCGTCAGCGCAACCTTTACACCCGCAGTCCGGGCTATAGATTGTGCTTCGAGTACCGCCTCAAATGCGGAGGGCGAACTCACCAGGTAACCTTCGATGTATAGGATACTGGAGTTTCTCAATGCATCAGGATTTAGCTCTTGAATCGAAAATTGTTGAGTGATGCCGAGGTGAGTTGTCATGGTACGTTCCGCATCTGGGGTAACCATGGAAATGCACTCTCCGGTGACGCCGGGTTCTCGGTGAGCAGTGAGATTCGTACTTATGCCGAGGTCTTCCAAGTCCTTGACGAAAAAGTCTCCCGTTTGGTCGTTTGCCACTTTGCAACTATAGAACGCGCGGCAACCCAATTGGGATACTGCGACCACCGTGTTGGCTGCAGAACCGCCTCCAGAAAGTTTCACTATCTGATGTTCGTGTTCACGTTCAAGCAACTGAACCAGACGCACTCTGTCCTCGGCATCGATTAGTGTCATGACTCCTTTGGGTAATTTGGCGAGATCGAGGAAGTCGTTAGTTACCTCGTATTCGGTATCTACCAGCGCGTTACCGATCCCATACACATCGTATTTGTCTATTTTAGTATCCATTACTTGAGTGCATGAAATGCCTGTTCTGCGGCTTCCAGTGTAAGTTTAAACTCAGCATGACCATGTGCGCTCGACACGAATGCAGCTTCAAAAGGGGAGGGCGCAAAGTTAACACCCTCTGCTAACATCTTAACGAAAAATTTACTGAACAGGTCTCCATCGGCATTCATGACTTGATTAAAGTTAGTCACTGGATTGACCGAAGTGAAAAAAAAGCCAAACATCCCGCCGACCTGGTTGGTTGAGAACGGGATCCCAGCGTTGTTTGCCAAATGCTGCAACTGATCAACCAATTGTTTAGTAGCTGTGCTTAGATTATTGAAAAAGGAAGCCTCCTCGATGATAGATAGTGTTGCCAGACCCGCAGTCATTGCTATCGGATTGCCGGATAGCGTTCCTGCTTGATAGACATCACCAAGTGGTGCGAGTTTGGACATAACATCTTTTCGACCTCCAAATGCACCAACTGGCATGCCACCACCAATGACTTTTCCTAGTGTCGTCAAATCTGGTTTTATATTGTATGTCGTCTGAGCACCGCCTAATGCGACGCGAAAGCCGGTCATTACTTCGTCAAAGATGAGCAGGCTGCCATGATGGTTACAAACATCTCGCAGGCACTCTAAGAAACCTTCCACCGGCGGTATACATCCCATATTTCCGGCAACCGGCTCGATAATAATTGCTGCGATCTCGTCACCAATCTGGGTAAACAATTCCCGCACCTGTGCCGGATTATTAAATTCCAGCGTTAGTGTATTTTCGGCAAAACTATTGGGTACACCCGCCGAGTCAGGTTGCCCAAGTGTTAAAGCACCGGATCCTGCCTTAACGAGCAAAGAATCTGCATGTCCGTGATAGCAACCTTCAAATTTGACGATCTTGTCTCTACCAGTGAAACCACGGGCCAGACGGATGGCACTCATCGTAGCTTCAGTACCCGAATTGACCATTCGAATCATTTCGATGCTGGGCAAGAGTGAGCAAATCTTTTCTGCCAGTTCGGTTTCAAGTTGTGTAGGTGCGCCGAAGCTAAGCCCCAGTTCTGCTGTTTCCTGTATTTTTTTAATCACCAAAGGATGCGCATGCCCGAGGATCATGGGTCCCCAGGATCCAACATAGTCGACGTAGCTGTTGTCATCGACATCGTGTAGATAGGCCCCTTTTGCACTGGCAATAAATATGGGTTCCCCACCAACGCGCCTGAAGTCCCTAACCGGTGAGTTGACACCTCCAGGTGCGATTTTTTTCGCTGCTGCAAAAAGATTTTGTGAACGCGTCATCGCATGCCCGTCATTAGTTGAGGTGCGAATTCAAGCACAAGAGCCGCTGCGTTTCAAAGCTGGTAGTGAGACTCGATATCTTCCTTGGTCACGATCCCGACAGGATAGTCGATGAGTGGGGCAGAAATACGATTCACATAGAGTGCTCCAACACCGGCACCGTTGATCGTATCCAGTGCTTCACTGAGGGTTGCCTGCAACAGGATTGACGTCACGTCTTTGCGAGTAGCGGGTATCTCATTCAGATTTATTGGGCGCATATTTTCGTCACCAAGATCGATATTGTTGACATCTAGATAGGTCACCAGATCCGCAGTTCGAAGGATAGTGTCAGGTCTCTGGTCACCATCAATGAGCAGCCATTGTGGTTTGCTGGCGTTAATTTCATTGATGCGTTCAGCGTCAATTAGTTGAGAGACACGCAGAAAACTTCGCGACATGATGCTGGCAACAGAGGCTCTGTTCAGTGCCATTGATAGCGGGTTTTGACGGAAATCCAGACCTAGCATTTCCATCTGGGTAATAAAGATCGATTTCTGTCCATAGAGTTCACTGGCGACAATGTTGGCGACAACAATGACTAGCATGGCAGGTAAAATAATATTCGGATTGTGTGTCATCTCGACGATCGCCATCAAGGCTGCGAGTGGGGCTTGCAGGGCAGCCCCCATCATGGCTCCCATACCCAGCATGACGTAGAAGGCAGGTGAAGAAAGACCATCCGTTAAATAATGGGCGAAGGCCGCTAATATTCCGCCAGCCAGCGCACCTATAAAAACAGTCGGGCCTATCAAACCAACAGGCATCCCAAGCGCGACACTGGTTGCGCTGGTCAGTAGCTTCAAAAAGCACACCGCAATTAGGATAAGTAACGGGATCTCGCCGAGCAGCGCACTGTGGACAGTGTCGTAGCCTACACCGAGCACCTGGGGTACGAGTAGTGCAACTAGGCCGGTCACAGTTGCTGCAATCATGAGTTTCAGGGGTAACGATTTTGGTGCCGCATCGTGAATAACCTGGATTGTCTTAACGAATAGTGCTGCAACCGACCCAATAAATATGCCCTCCAGGATCAAAAACGGCAGATCGAAGAATGAAAGCATGGCAACCGGGGGTACACCGAAGGCAATATCTGCACCGAAGACCAGTTGATTGAGTAAAGCCGCAACCACCGCTGCGAGAATAACGGGTACGAAACCGGCAATCGTGTACTCGAGGATGATGACTTCCATTGAAAAAATAACACCCGCGATGGGCGTATTGAAGGAGCCAGCGATAGCGGCAGCTGCGCCACAGCCCACCAGTATTCGAATACTGTTGTTCGGCAGGTTTAGGGATTGCCCCAGCAAACTGCTGCCTGCGGCCCCCAGATGGATGGCAGGGCCTTCTCTACCGCCGGATTGTCCGGATACAAGGCCAATCGTACCGGCGAATAGTTGAGTCAGGAGGTTGCCTACCGGCATGTGACCCTGATATCGCCCCAGGCGCTGCAACACGTGGGTGACGCCAACAGGCCGATGGTCCGGTTTAATTAGCCTCATAAAGAGCGCCAGGAAAAGTCCACCGACGAACGGCATGATGAAAAAATACGGCCAAGATAACCCTTCAAAATTCTCGGAATGGCCTGGAAGCATTATAGATAGGGGTATTTCCACCATTTTTCTAAATACTATGATGACCAGACCCGTCACCAGGCCCGAGCAAATACCGAGTAGTGCTAGCTGTGGAGTCGAGTCTACAGAAGCCAACTGGCGCCTAAAGGTATCCATCGAGACTCTTGCAAAGATCCGTTTCATATACCAGATTGGTTCGTTTTCATTATTTTCTGCTAAGCTATTCGATCCGCGGTCGGAAATGAAGCCCTATGGCGGCAGTAAAAGGTAGCAAACAGCACCAGATGGTGGTCGTACCATACCGTCCTTTGTACAAGGTGGCTATTTTCTGTGTGTTTTTAGTCTTTATGGCAACCTTTAGTTGGTTGACCTACGAATTCGGCATGAGTCAGGGTATTGCACTTAAAGTCGCGGTTGTTAAGGAAAGAGATGAAATTCGCCAACAGTTGGACGAGGCGCGGTCGAGCATTCAAAGAATGCGAGGTGAAATAGCAGAATTGAAACTTGGCGGGGAGGTGGATTCAATTGCAACGGAGGAGGTACGACAGTCAGTCGAAGCGCTGCAAGCGCAAATAGCCCTGCTAGAGGAAGAAATCATATTCTATAAGGGTGTGATGGTGCCTAACGTAGGAGATAAGGGTCTACGTATCGAGCGCCTGGATATGTTGAAGACAGTTGCCCCAAATCGTTTTAAATATAAACTGTTATTGACCCAGGTAGTGGATAAGCACGAATACGTAGAAGGGGGTGTTTTTATCAACCTACGGGGGCTGGAAGGACAGAACGAAAAAGAATTCAAATTGAGCGATTTGGATAGTGGCAAGCAGGAAGGGATTCGGTACAGATTTAAATACTTTCAGAATATTGATGGTGAATTGACACTGCCGCAAGGATTTGAACCGACACAAATAATGATAGTTGCGCAGCCTAGTGGACGTAATGCGCAACTTCTGGAACGAAAATTTGATTGGCATTTAACGGGAGGATAGACAAATGTTTGGTAAGGAAAACCGACCAGAAGCCGGCGTAACGTTGGTCGCGACCAATTGTGAGTTAGTGGGCGACATTCATTTTAGCGATCAACTTTTGATCAATGGCATAGTGAAGGGGAATATATATGCTCAGGCAGGGTCAAAAGCGACGGTTACAATCAGCGAGAAAGGCAGAGTTCGTGGAGAGATTCGTGTTCCTAACGTGATAGTCAACGGCAAGGTATTCGGTGATATCAACTCAGATAAACACCTGGAGCTGGCGGCAAAAGCTGAAGTCAAAGGCAGCGTATATTACAGTTTGATCGAAATGGTTATGGGTAGTCGGGTTGACGGACATCTCATCCATGCACCCGATGGAAAGAAAGAGGCTAAAGCAGCTGGAGAAACCAGAGAAGACAGCAATATTAAGAAACCTAAAGTAGCGGCGGTCAACACTGCTACCGGTAATGCTTGAATAAATTGATGGTTGATGCCAGATAGACACCTATGAACGACATGTCCTTACCACAAGTATCCTTTTCTAAGGCAGCGGCGACAAAGGTCAAGCTGTTGGTTGACGAGGAAGACAATGAAGATTTGAAGCTCCGCGTTTTTGTCACAGGTGGAGGGTGCTCTGGGTTTGAATATGGGTTTACCTTTGATGAAGATATGGAGGAAGACGACACGAGTATTGAAGAGCAGGGAGTCGTTTTGCTGGTCGATGCATTGAGCTTTCAGTATCTCGTGGGTGCCGAGATTGATTATATGGAAGATTTACAGGGCTCACGGTTCGTGGTGAAAAATCCTAACGCAGCATCAACCTGTGGATGCGGAAACTCGTTTTCTATCTAAACTATTGCCTGGCGACTACTCTGACGCATTAGCATCGGGTGTGGAATTTCTTGCCCGTGCATATCCTGTTTTACCCTGTATTGCTGCGAGTTGCGTTAAAAAGCCAGTGGTTTCTCTGTGGAAATGTTCGAGGTCGGAAGCGGCAATAGGATCTGCTTTAGGCAGTTTGACGGTTCTTGGATTGCGGTGGACACCACTGACCAGGAACTCGTAGTGCAGATGCGGTGCTGTTGCCCATCCAGTTGATCCTACATAGCCAATGGTTTGTCCCTGCCGAACCGATGCACCTGCCCTGATGCCCTTACCGAAGCTCGATAGATGTAAGTACTTGGTGGTGTATTGCTGACCATGTTGGATAACAACGTACTTTCCAGATGCGCTATTTTGTCTCGAAATGGAGACTTTACCATCACCCGCTGCAACAACCGGTGTGCCTTTATTCGCCGCATAGTCTATGCCTCGGTGAGGCATGACTTTCTTGTGAATCGGATGAAGACGACGCAGATTGAATCGTGAACTGACGTGTGAAAAGTGTACCGGGTCACGGATAAAGGCTTTCCTGAGGCTCAAGCCCTGTGGTGTGTAGTAATCCTGGCGACCACCATGGTCGAGATATCGAACGGCAACATGAGTCTTGCCCATGTTGGTAAATTCCGCTGCCAAGATGATGCCGTCTTTGACTTTTTGACCCTCGACATAAATTTCTTCGTAAAGTAGTGCGAAAGAGTCACCCTGGCGCATATCCAGTGCAAAGCTGATATCCCACTGAAACACATAACTAAGTTGCATAATGATATTGTCTGACAGACCGGCTCTCTTGCCGGCCAGATACAAACTTGGAGCATCCTCATCGATCGATGCTATTTGATAGGCGGTTAGACTTTCAGTAGGTAATTGAATCTGTTCGGCACTAAAACCGTTATCGGTACGCTGTATCAACAAAGTGTTAAAAGCGCTGGGCTGGTAACGCAGGCCCATAAGAATGCCTTCCTCGTTGACTTGGAAACTAAGCTTTTTACCCGGGAGAATCTTCACCAGGACAGAGACCTCGGAACCGATATCTACAATAGTCTGCAGGTCGGCAGCGGGTAAGCCCAATCGTTGGAAAATTTTGGAAAGATTGTCACCAGATTTGATCGTGAGATCTGTCCACGGGACTTGTTGGTCTACTTCTAACACTGTTTGCTCAGTGACCGGCGCGGGTGCTTCTACCGCCAGAGAAATAGGGACTCTTACGGTGTCACTCTGCTGAGCAGGGACCATCGTAAAAACAACGGCTAGAAAACTGGCCAGAACGAGTGCGGTCTTGATATGAGATCTTGGGTATCGATTCATAAAAAATGACTGATATAGCGCTTCTTTTTTAGTGTGGCTTGTAACGATCTGATGCTAACTATATAAAAAATAAAGAAATAATAAAACTTTATATTAAATTAATTCACTCGTCGCTCACATTCCTGCAGCTTGTATTTCCGCAGATATACTGTATTTTTGCGCCCAACAGCAGACAGTGGTGAGCGCAAGAGTACATAAGTACTAAAGTCGCTACAAATTAGGCGTTTTTCAATTATCGTTAGAGTACCGTATGGATAATTTCCTCGAACATCTCAAATTACTTGGCCTAGTCGCCCAGGGGAGCCAGGAAGAAGCACTTGCAGAGCATCTATCCGGGGGTTCTCGCACCGTCTATTGTGGGTTCGACCCGACAGCCGATAGTTTACATATTGGAAATCTTGTTCCGCTGCTGGCTCTCCGTCGCTTCCAGATGGCGGGCCATCGACCTATTCTATTGGTGGGAGGGGCAACCGGCTTGATCGGTGATCCAGGTGGCAGGAACAGTGAACGTGATCTCAAACCAACTGAGGTTGTACTCGATTACGTCGAAAAAATACGTGTTCAGGCTAGTCAATTTCTGGATTTTGATTGTGGTGAGACCTCCGCCATTGTCGTTGACAATGCCGAATGGACAAAAGATCTGACAGCAATTGCTTTTCTTCGTGACATAGGCAAACACTTTAGCGTTAATGCGATGATCAACAAGGAGTCGGTACGACGTAGGATCGAAGATGATTCTTCGGGTATTAGCTACACGGAATTTAGCTATATGATTCTCCAGGCTTACGACTTTGTAATATTGAATCGTCGCTTCGATTGCACGATCCAGATGGGTGGTAGTGATCAATGGGGCAACATCACCAGTGGTCTGGATTTGATTCGTCGCATCGAGAACAAGCAGGCCTATGCGTTAACTTATCCTTTACTGACTAAATCTGATGGCTCCAAATTCGGCAAGAGTGCAGGAGGAGCGGTTTGGTTGGATGCTGCGAAAACCTCGCCCTATGCCTTCTTTCAATTCTGGCGTAATGCTGATGATCTCGATGTATCAAACTTTTTGAAAGTATTTACTTTTCTGGATCTCTCAGAGATTGAGAAATTGCTGCAGGGGATGCAGCAGGATCCTGGTATGCGGCTACCACAGATAAGACTGGCCGAAGAAGTCACCAGTCTGGTGCATGGTGAACAAGGATTGCTAGCCGCACAACGTATTAGTGAGGCACTGTTTAGCAATGCGATTCAGTCTTTGGGTGAAAGTGATCTGGCCCAGGTGGCGTTGGATGGATTACCTGTTACCAAGGTCTCAGAGTTGGAAAGTTCGCTGGTCGAAGTTCTCGTGAATTCGGGGCTAGCCAGCACACCCAAGGGTCAGGTGACAGCGGGACAGGCCCGCAAGTTGATTAAAAGCAATGCTGTATCCGTGAATGGTGAGAAGGTCTCCGATGAGGGGATCGTGCTTACCCGGGATGAGGCGCTATTTGGTAAGTATGTGATTGTTCGGAAAGGTAAGAAGAATCATCATTTGGTGGTTTTTGAGGGGTAGGGGCTGGGTTTTGGTTTTCGAAGGCACTGTCTCTAGGTGTTTCTGCGAAATACCTACCGACCATTGCGTTTGCGCCGTTGGCGCAAGCCACAATTTGGTGGAGCCAGGCAGGATCGAACTGCCGACCTCCTGCGTGCAAGGCAGGCGCTCTCCCAGCTGAGCGATGGCCCCAAAAATCGGGATACTTAAATACTAACCGCAATTACTAACACCAATTCAATTAAAATTGGTGGGTCTGGGAAGATTTGAACTTCCGACCTCACCCTTATCAGGGGTGCGCTCTAACCAACTGAGCTACAGACCCAACAAGGCATTAACACCCAATTGCGGCCGAGGGCGCGTATTATACGTGTGGTAATCCTTTTTACAAATCCGCAGTTTGCAAATTTCGCTGTAGCGGGTAACAGTGTGGCGCCATGGAACAAAAATTACTTACTCAGCTTATTCAGACAGGGTGTCAGGAATACACCCATGCGCTCGAAGAACAAGCGCAGGCTTATGGGATACCGGTTGTTCGCGAGCAAAATAAGCTCAGGTTAACGAGTTCAATTGAATTGCTCTCTGAAGAGAAAATACGGTCCACTTTGAAAAGGCCCGTGAACCTGGAGCTTTTCTGGTCGATAGGTTCGACCAATTCTCATCTAATGAATTCAACAGATCGATTTGCGGGCTATCGGGTTTGTCTTGCGGAGCAGCAAACAGCAGGTCGAGGACGGCGGGGACGAACCTGGGTCAGTCCGTTTGGAGACAATCTTTATATAAGTATCGCGCGGAGATTCAAGCGCAGCATCACTGATCTTGGTGGTCTGAGTCTTGCCGTGGGCATGCAGGTTGTGAAAGAGCTGCGCCGATGCGGTGTTCAGCATATTGGTGTGAAATGGCCTAACGATATTATACTGGGGCAAGGGAAGCTGGCGGGGATTCTCGTGGAAATTGGTGCCCCGGTGGCGGATGAATTTAACGTAGTGGTAGGGATCGGTGTGAATACTCGTTTTCGTGGTGAAGACGCTAAACTAATTGATCAGCCTTTCAGCACTTTGGAGGGAATCGTGGACCTATCCAGGAACGACCTTGCGGGCAACATAGTAAATTGCGTGCTTGAAGGGCTTGATGTGTTTGCTCTAGATGGTTTCGACAGTTTTTACCCTGAGTGGGATATGCTTAATCTTTATGCTGGTCAGCCAGTATTTGTAAGCCTTGGCGATAGTGTTATCAGGGGGCAAGATGCAGGAATCGATCATGGGGGGAATTTTAGGCTCAAGACCGATGATGGCATCCGGATATTTAATGCCGGTGAGATAAGTCTGAGGGCGGAATGATTAGATGCGTTTAGTGGTGGTTGCTCTAGTTGTTATGAATATTGGATATGCGCTGTGGCATTGGCAGCGCAGTCCGATTATCGCATCCACACAACAAATCGCGAAAGAAGCTGCACCGACCATTACGTTGTTGGCGGAGGTGGAGCGACAACAGGAGCTCGATGAGGTGGTGAGTAACCCTGTCCGGGTCGACAATAATACAAACAATGCAACATGTGACGCGTTGGGACCTTTTTCAGATATCGTCGATGGACAGTCAGTTCTGGAGCGACTAGAAGCCCTTGATATACCTGTCAGGCTGCAGGCACTGGACGAGGCAACGGGTGAATATGACTTTCGTGTGATGATTCCGCCTGCGTCTTCTCTTGAGGATGTTTTTAGGAAGCTACGCGAGCTTCAGCTACGGGGTATAGACAGCTATGTCATCGCCAAAGGCGAGGATGCATTAGCGATTTCGCTGGGTGTCTATTCATCGGATACTGCAGCGAAAGTAGCTCAGAGTGCCCATGTCAAAGATGGATACCAGAGCCGTATCACCAGAATCCCCCGTTTAAATCGCAATTTCTGGCTTATTCACCAAAAATTTAGTTCACTGATGCCTCCAGAGCCGGTATTTCAGGAATTTTTAATTGAATTTCCTCAGATTGCGTATTCTAGCTTGAGCTGTGCACGGTGATCATTGATAGGGCGCGCGTCTTAGCCTACAATCCGCCACCTCAATCCACCTCAATGTGAAGCCGCTATAGCTCAGTTGGTAGAGCACCTGATTTGTAATCAGTAGGTCCCGAGTTCGACTCTTGGTGGCGGCACCAACCCAATGGCTTGGCCGTAGGCCAAACATTGGGGTCGGCAGGTGTTTCGCAGAAACACCGAGAGACAGGGCATCCGAACAAGGCCCGGTTTTTACAATTTGCTTTTGAGTGCGACAAACACAAGCTAACAGTCCCAAAAAAGGACAAAACTAAGCAACAAGAATCGACACTGCGCAGAAGGCGCAGGTCGAAAAGGTTCTGGGAACCGAGACATAAATGACATAAAGCGGCCGAAAAGCGTTGCAAGGTACGCTTTTCGCTGAATTTTCATTGACATCAGAAGGTCCCAAAGGCAGAATCTAGCGCCTCATTTTGGAGGGGTTCCCGAGCGGCCAAAGGGATCAGACTGTAAATCTGACGCGTAAGCTTCGGTGGTTCGAATCCACCCCCCTCCACCATTGGGGAGTGAGCGAACAAGTGAGGCGTAGCAAGTACTACAAGTAGTTAAATCCGTAGTGCATCGGTGGTACATGAGTAGCACATGAAAGGCGGGTATAGTTCAGCGGTAGAACCTCAGCCTTCCAAGCTGATGACGCGAGTTCGATCCTCGCTACCCGCTCCATAAAAGGGAAGGATCGGCTCATATAGCTCAGTCGGTAGAGCACTTCCTTGGTAAGGAAGAGGTCACCGGTTCAAATCCGGTTATGAGCTCCATATTGGCTTTGTGATAGTTGGCTGAGTAAGAAAATAGGCCATTAAAGATAGTTGGCGATAGAAAATTTAATTTAATTCTGTTCTGGTGAGAGGAGAGGGCTGAAATGTCCAAAGAGAAGTTTGAGCGGACTAAACCGCACGTAAATGTAGGGACGATAGGCCATGTAGACCATGGTAAGACGACGTTGACGGCGGCGATCACGAAAGTGTGTGCTGAAGCGTATGGCGGTGGAGAGTTTCAGG
>JAQWMV010000083.1 GCA_029246605.1 Pseudomonadales bacterium
GCCTTTGGAATGTCGTGTCAGCTTGCCTCGAACTATCGAATTGCAGGGCGGAAACTAGTTATACTGTGCGGTCTAAAGAATTTGGAGACTACCTACCATGCATGATGATACTAAAATTATTCACTCGGGTTATGAAACTGACCCGACTTCACACGCTGTTGCGACGCCAATTTATCAGACCGTAGCCTATGAGTTTGATAGCGCTCAGCACGGCGCGGATCTGTTTAATCTAGCGGTCCCCGGGAATATTTATACGCGCATCATGAATCCCACCACGGATGTGCTTGAAAAGCGCGTCGCCGATATAGAAGGGGGTGTCGGTGGTTTAGCTGTGAGTAGTGGCAGTGCGGCGATTAATTATTCGATCCTGAATATTGCAGAAACCGGAAACAACATTGTCACCACACCGCAGTTATATGGCGGAACCTATACATTATTCGCGCACATGCTACCGAAGCAGGGCATTGAAGTGCGTTTTGCCGAGAACGATCAGCCCGAGAGCATCGCGGCACAGATAGACGATCAAACACGGGCGATATTCTGTGAATCCATTGGAAACCCTGCCGGTAACATTATTGATCTAGAGGCGCTGGCCAAGGTTGCGCACGATCATGGCATTCCACTGATTGTTGATAACACGGTGGCGACCCCGGTATTGACCAAGCCTATTGTCCACGGTGCTGACATCGTTGTGCACTCTCTGACTAAATACATGGGCGGTCACGGCAATTCTCTGGGCGGCATTATCGTTGATAGTGGTAATTTTCCCTGGGCAGACCACGCCGATAAATTTCCTATGCTGACCTCCCCGGAGCCTTCCTACCATGGCGTTGTGTATACCGACGCGCTGGGACCTGCTGCCTATATTGGTCGTGCCAGAACCGTGCCGCTGCGTAATACGGGTTCGTGTATCTCTCCTTTCAACGCATTTCTGATACTGCAGGGTATTGAGACGCTGTCCCTAAGAATGGAACGACACTGCAGCAATGCCATGGCGGTCGCGAGTTATCTGCAATCCCATGACAAAGTGGCATCGGTCAGTTTCGCAGGTCTTAGTGATGATCCTTACCATGCGCTGGCGCAAAAGTACTGTGGTGGTGTCCCTGCCTCATTGCTGACTTTTGAAGTATCCGGTGGGTTCGAATCAGCGGTGGGTTTCTATGATGCCCTGGGCCTCTTTAAGCGGCTGGTTAACATCGGTGATGCTAAATCCCTTGCCTGTCACCCGGCGTCTACGACGCATCGCCAGCTCTCAGCTGAAGAGCAGGCGAGTGCCGGGGTTACCGAAGGTATGATCAGACTTTGCGTTGGCATCGAGAATATCGATGACATTATCGCAGATCTGGATCAGGCGCTGGCTAACGCGTAAACGAAATCAGGGGATAGCTGTACCGGAGGCATTGTGTGCGACCGGGTTCTGGGTCACCTGCGGGAAAATTTCGCGGAATAGACTCAGCATGTTCATCGTTGAACGCCGGTCCGTCAATTCATGCAGTCGACCCGGGCTACCGAGGGTCGGTGGCAGCGCAAAACCGTGGGGTGTTTTCGCATGGTGATGAAAACTCCAGTCGACACCCGCGTTATCCATTTCCTCAAAGAAACGTTGTTTACTTTCGTCCGGTACCAGTTGGTCATCCGCACCATTTTCAATAAAGATGGTGGTGTTCGTGTTGTAATTGTTTTCGCAGGTCTTAATCGGTGGGCGTTCAACGCCCATCTTTTCAGGGTTGGGATCTTCACCCGTCTGCAACAGACCATGGAAGGACACAACACCGGCTAGATCCAGCCCACCACGAACCGCTTCGATGACCGCAACGCCACCAAAACAATAGCCGATGGCAGCACCTGAAACGGAGGCATCAACGAACGGGTGTTCGAGACCTTTGTCGAGCCAGGTTTTCATCAGGCTCCTGAACTTTTCATAGTCGTGATCCACGGCGACCATGGCTTTAAAACACATCACCTGGAAATCATTGATCTTGCTTTTGTCGGTCGGAAACAGACGCTTTTCAGCCGGCACATCGTTGCCATAGAGGTCAACCGCCAGGCCAACGTAACCGATCCGTGCCAGGTATTCGGCGACATCGACATCGAAGAATTTCAGGCCCTGATAGTTATGCACAACGAGTACCAGTGGCCTGGGTCCTGCAGATTCCGGCGGCGCTACCAGGTGTCCCAGGTAATCATTGTCGCGGAAGCTGAAACTGATGTCCGCACGTCTAAGATCAGGTGCAGGGGGCCAGGCATCGATAGTCATGGGTTGTCCTTAGTGGTGATATTCGTGTGCAGGGCACTATAGCTGAGCAAGAAAGAGCTGAGCAAGAAATATCAAACTACCGGACTTCAGCGATGTGACCTTGGCGGGTCGGTTGTAGTATGCTCCGCTTCTTAATTTTTAAGAAAGAGACCAGCATGCAAGGTGCCGAATATATTGCAAAGATTTTGAAAGATGAGGGTATCAAATGGCTATCCTGCTTCCCCAGCAACGTAATGATAGAAGCGCTGGCAAAGGAGGGCATCCAGCCGATCGCTTTTCGTCATGAGCGTGGTGCAGTAATGGCAGCAGATGGCTATGCCCGCGTTAATGATGGTAAGAATATCAGTGCGGTCTGTATGCAGAATCAGGCAGGTGCAGAGAATGCCATGGGTGGTCTCGCCCAGGCGAATGCCGACAATATTCCGATACTGGTGATGCCAGGTGGTAACCCGCTCAATCAACTCTTCATTAGACCCAATTTCTCGGCGGCTTATTCCTGGGCAAATGTCTCCAGACATGCAGAGTTTATTACCAGTCCCGCAGAGACCGGCAATGTCATGCGTCGAGCTATTCATCGTCTAAAATCCTCAGCACCTGGGCCCGTCGTTGTGGAATTACCGCAGGACGTCATGGGTCAGGACATTCCAGACAGTGCTATGAACTACCAATCACCCCGTCCAGTGCTGGGTGTGCCCTCGGCGGGCGATATCCGCGATGCGGCGCAAGCCCTGGTCGATGCCAAAGATCCCATGCTTTGGGCGGGTGCCGGTGTTCTGGCGGCACAGGCAACGGAGCAATTGCGAACCCTGGCGGAGCTTCTGGAAATTCCTGTGTACACATCTCTGGTTGGCAAGTCGGCGATTGACGAGCGCCATCCACTTTCGATTGGTTCCGGTGGATTGACAACAACCGGTCCGGCCAGAAAATGGCTCAAAGAGTCAGACCTGTTGTTCGCAGTGGGTAGCTCATTAACCACAACGCCTTATGGGCAACGTTTCCCGAAGGAAAAATTCCTTATCCATTCCGTGAACAATGTCGATGAAATCAATAAAGACACAGTTTGCGACATTGGTCTGGTAGGTGATGCACGATTAACACTGGAACTAATGATCGATGCTGTGAAGGGTCTCATTGGTGAAACAGGCCGCAAGACCGGTGCGACCGAGCGGATAAAAGCTGCCAAGGATGAATGGTGGGCTTCCTGGATGCAGTATCTTGAAAATGACAGTGATCCCATCAGTCCGTACCGCGTTATTTGGGAGTTGAATCAGAATCTCGACAAAGAAAACAGCATAGTGACGCACGACGCTGGTGCACCCCGTGATCAGATCGGGCCATTCTATACAGCCACCACACCACATAGTTATGTTGGCTGGGGCAAAACCACCCATCTGGGTGCTTCGATTCCGCTCATGATTGGTGCGAAGAAAGCCATGCCGGAGCGCACGTGTGTGGCGTTCATGGGTGATGCCGCCTTTGGAATGTCCGGGCTTGATATGGAAACTGCGGTCCGGGCTGACTTGCCGATCACCGTCGTACTACTCAATAACGGCATCATGGCGACCTATCCGGGTGGTACACCGACCGCACGGGAACAATTCGGCGTGACTCACATGAGCGGCGACTATGCCCAGATAGGTATGGGGCTTGGTGCCGAAGGTCTGCGAGTCACCAAGGCAGCTGAATTGCCTGCGGCAATCAAACAGGCAGAGCAACTTAACAGGGAAGGCAAGACGGTCATGATCGACGTGAAAACTCGCAATGAGGACTCACGTGCACCCGACAGGTTTGTGGAAAAAAATACCGTCAACTAGCGTCAGGACGGTTTTTTTAGGGAGCCTTAAACGACAGATTGTCCGATAGATGGGCAATCGTGATGGCGAGCGCGGCTAGCAGAATCAGCGGCGCAAAAATCATCGCGGGCGACGCGAGGCTATCGGCCAGCAGCCCGCCGGTGAGTGGTACCAAAAACCCAAGAAAATAACCGATCATGAACATACCAGCGGCCAGCGGTGCAGCGCTCCGTCTGCTGGATACCAGCGGCACCAGTGCGACCATCAGGATGAGTTGTATGCAGGTCGCAAGCCCAAGTGCGATCGCGGCGGCTATCGCCAGTAGGCCATCGCACAATACGACACCCACGAGACCGATTAGCACCCCCCAGGCGATAAGAATGACGGCCATAGGGCTGCCGACCAATCGTTGTGCAAGCACTACCATCGCGAGGGAACCGACCACCTGGGTAGCATTGAAAATAAATAGATAGTCAGGTAATTCCTGCAATACGCCCTTGTATTCCAGCAGCGAGGGCAAGTACGCGTTAGTCCCAAAGAAACCAGCGGATGCCGCACCTAATATAATACCGAGCTGCCAGACTCTGGGTTCACTAAGTGGCGGCTTCCACTGTGGTGGCCGTTCATCGGTGACTGCAGTTTGATGTATCCCTAGATGTCGACTCCCCAGCACCAGCATGGCGACGATAAGTCCCGGTAGGGACCAGAACAGCAGAATGTCTCGCCAGTCATTGTCGAGCCAGGGCATGATGAGTGGAATGGTCAGGCCGGCCCCGATAAATTCGCCCATCAGCATTCCGTTCATATAGACGGCGGATCCCAGCGCCACGAACCCAGGGCACCATCTAAGTACCAGAGCAGGAAATGCCGGCTGCATCACGGCGATCGCTAAACCCATCAACGTGGTGCTGAAAAACAATATCCAGATCGGTGGTGCCAGACCTCTGGCAACGGAGGTCAGCACGACGATGACGATGGCGAACACCAGCGCCAATTTGGGGCCGAGTCTCGCGATCGCGACGGCGCCTGGTAATGCGCCCAACGATAACATAAGTACCGGCAAAGTTGTGAGTGCACCCAACTCAGTCTGGCTTAGCAATAATTCAGTATCAATTAATGGCGCCAGTGGTGGGGCGATAAGCACCGTTAAACGCAGATATAGTCCAGCCAGCCACAGAACAAGGAGAACCAGTGTTCTTTGTTGCCAGTTCAAGACAGTGTCAGTCACCCGCGGTATGCCGGAGTAGTGTATTTAGCGAACGAATCCATAAGTCATTTTTCTCGCTTATCCGGTCTGTATACTAATTCAAATCAATCAACTGTAGGAAACAAAGAACCACTTAGGTTTTTTCGCGTCTTGATACAAATGGCGGAACAAAGGTAGCATGCTTGGTCTTAAACGACGGTGCACGCGCGATGACGTACAAGATATTTGGCTCTGAACTTTCCCCCTACTCGATCAAAGTGAGATCCTATTTCCGCTACAAGGGAATACCCCATGAGTGGACACCGCGAACACCGGACAATATTGAAGAATTCCAACGTTTTGCGAAGCTGCCACTGGTTCCTTTGGTAGTTACCCCTGAAGAAACCGGTCTGCAGGATTCCTGCGCCGATTATTGATGCAATGGAAACCCAATTTCGAGAGCAGTCTATTCATCCCGAGGAACCGGTAAGCCGTTTTCTTTCCGTGTTGCTGGAAGAATTTGGCGATGAGTGGGGGAACAAATGAATGTTCCACCAGCGCTGGGCACGCCAGGCTGATCAACTCTCCGCTGCAGGTCGTATCGTGGGTGATCTGACCGACGAGGCTGAGAAACAGAAAATGATCGAGTCGATCCTCGATCGGATGGTCAATCGAGTCTGGTTCGTCGGTTCTAACGAAGAAACCGCGCCTATCATTGAAGCTTCCTTTCATGACGGTTTAAGAATTCTCGATGCCCACCTTCCCGAACGGCCCTATCTTTTTGGCAACCGGCCATCCTATGCGGATTTTGGTCTTTGGGGACAGATCTGCAACGCATGGACAGACCCCACCGAAGCCAGCATGATCAATAACACCAATCTGAACGTGTTGGACTGGATACAAAGAATGTATTAGCCAAGCAATGAGGGTGATTTTGAACCTTGGTCGAGTCTCGCCCCTGCGTTGACGCCGCTGTTGACCAGTCTTGTAGGTGACATGTTCCTGCCCTGGAGTGTTGCCAACAGCCAGGCGCTTGCCAATGGTGATGAAGAATTTAGCTTCGATTTAGCGGGACAGGCATGGCATCAGAAACCGCAAAAATACCATGCCCGGTCTTTGGCGGTACTGCAATCGAGATATCAGGAAGTAGCCGGTGATACTGCATTGAAGGAGATACTGGAGGAGTGTCACTGCCTCACGCATTTGCAGTAATCCTTTTATTTCGAGCCGGTGGTATAGTTTCTTTAGTTTTCTTTACTAGAGCACAGTACCTATGGGTAGATTAGAAGGCAGGACAGCATTGGTTACCGGCGGTAGCCGGGGTATTGGGGCCGCGACCGTGTTGCGATTGGCACGCGAAGGCGCCGACGTTGCGATCAATTATGCGAACAATAAAGATGCGGCAGCCTCGGTGGCGACAATAGTTGTTGCCCTTGGCAGAAAGGCAGAGATCTATCAGGCGGATGTCGCCGATAAAGACGCCTGCACACAAATGTGTGATGCGGCACTCGCTGATTTCTCAGGTATCGATATTCTGGTTAACAATGCGGGTATTGGCTCAGCGGCTATTAATCGGCCATCCGTTGTGGATGCCACGGACGAGCAGTGGCAATTGTTAATCGGCGCTAACCTCTATGGGCCCATCAACATGTGCCGGCTGCTGGTCCCACAGATGCGCAAGGCTCCCCGCAGTGACGTGGTTGTGATTTCCTCTATCTCTGCACAAATGCTGGGACCTGGGTTTGGGGTTTACAGTGTCAGTAAAGCGGCTGTCGAAGCGATGGCCCATACCCTGGCTCGGGAAGAGAAACAGCACGGCATGCGGGTTAATATTATTGCGCCAGGTCTCGTGGATACTGATATGGGTCGAAAAATTGTCGCAGCCACACAGAATGGCGCCGACATTCGCTCCCGGGATACTGAAGCACCATTTGGATTTGTCTGTACCCCTGATGATATTGCGGCAACGGTAGCGCATCTCTGCACTGATGACGGACGCTATATCACCAATCAACGTATCACCATCAGCGGCGACTAGGTTAGATCACGATGCGTCTCATGACGATGGCCTGGCGAAACGTGTGGCGCAATACGCGTCGCAGTGGCGTTACCATCGCAGCCATGACGTTTTCCTTGCTCATGATGATCTGCACGACTTCATTTTATGAAGGCCTCATCGTTAAGATGGAAGCCAACATCATCGAAGTTGAGATGGGTGACATCCAGATTCACGTTAAAGACTACCTCAATAAACCATCAATCTACGGCAGTATCGAGGGTGCTCACGATATCGCTGAAGCGCTCGAGGCCAAACGTTATCAGACATCTCAACGTTATCTCGGAAGCGGCCTTGTGGCTTCATCTGAAACATCTTCCGGTGCGGCGCTGTTTGGTGTCAATGTCAGCGATGACGCTGATGTGAGCCTGGTGTTTGAACGCGTCACCGACGGCAAATGGCTTAATGTTAGCGAGTCGAGGGGTGTTGTAATCGGACGCCTGCTTGCGCGTACGCTGGGCGTTACTATCGATGATGAGCTGGTGTTGCTGGGCCAGGCGGCCGATGGCAGCATGGCAAACGACCTGTACCGGGTGCGCGGCATATTAGGTTCAATCAGTGAAGTCACTGATCGACGTGGAGTTTTCATGCTCGCCGACAGCTTTGTGGATTTCTACGCGATGTGGGGCGGTGCGCATCGCCTCGTTGTCCGACGTCCTGTAGGTACTGAGCTCCTGGAGGCTCTGGCCGAAGTCAAAGAAATCACGGTAGGGCAGGCTCTGGAGATAAAGAGCTGGCGTGAACTTTCACCTATCCTGGCGACGATGATTGACTCTGCATTGCAATTGTTACAGCTAGGTTTTCTGGTGATCTACGTTGCCGTCGTCATCCTGTTGCTAAACGCTATGCTCATGGCGATATTCGAGCGCATCCGCGAGTTTGGCATCATGAAGGCGATCGGTGTCAGTCCCGGGAGTGTCCTGCAGTTGATACTGATCGAGGGTGCAATCCAGGCATTGGTTGCGGTAGTGCTTGCTTTACTGTTGAGTGTTCCGGCACTGTGGTATCTCGTTAACGTAGGCATCGATCTCGGGAGTCTGGGCGGAGTGTCAATGATGGGTATGAGCCTTGACCCTGTCTGGCAGGGGGTAGTCAGTGCGAAAACCTTTGCCATGCCGCTCACCACGATGCTGATTATCATTGTTTTGGGCATTCTGTATCCGGCGATCAAAGCTGCCCGGATTACTCCTCTCGAAGCGATTCACCATCAATGAGTCGCGTATCTGGACACAGCATCCCTGTAATCGCCTGGCGAAACCTCTGGCGTAACCGTCGCCGAACCCTGCTCACCTTATCCTCGATCACCTTCGGTGTATTTCTCTCAGTTATGTTTACGGCCATGCAGGACAGAAACTGGTCCGATATGATTGATCTCGCAGCCAAACTTGGTGGTGGTCATGTCACGATTTCCCATCTCGAATATCGGGAAACACCTAGCCTTAAGAAATCCATCAGCGATGCGTCTCCACTTGCACAAGCAGCGCTGCGGCAAACAAGTGTTGCCAGGGTGGTACAACGCATCAGCGGCCCCGTGATGTTGAACACTGCAAGTGAGAGTTATGGCGCCTCGTTTATTGCCTATGACCCGGCGCAGGAAGACGCCAGCACGTTGTCGTTTCTCGATTCTGACGCGCTATTGGCTGGCAGGATGTTTGCAAACGATAATGAAAAGGGGATTATCCTCGGCTATAAGCTTGCCGAAAATCTAAATGCTGAATTGGATAATCGGATTGTCTACACCATGACCGACAAAAACGGTGACATTGTCAGCGGCCTGGCGCGCTTGATAGGCACGATTAAGACTGGTGCACCAAACCTGGATGCGAGACTGAGCCTGCTGCCTTTGAGCACCGTCAGAGAGATTGTTGCCTACGATTCAGATGAGGTGACCCAGCTTGCCGTCTTTATCGAAGACCAGCGCGATAGTGAAGCTGTGGCGATGCTGCTTGATAGTGTTATAGGCACGCAGAACCTTGCCGTGTTGCCCTGGAATATAAGTCAACCGGACCTCGCGGCGTTTATCGCGCTGAAATTAGGAGGCACGAGATTTATGTCAGCCTTCATCGCGTTACTGGTTACCGCCGGTATATTCAATACCCTGTTTGTCAGCGTGATGGAACGCATGCGTGAGTTCGGTATTTTGATGGCCATTGGCTTCACGCCCCTCAAACTGTTTTCTCTGGTCATGATGGAGAGTCTGTGGCTTGCCCTGGTCGGCCTGTTAGGCGCTGCACTGCTTACTACAGGTCCCTATCTGTACTTAGCTTCAACGGGTATCGATACCAGTGCGATTCTTGCCGATCAGGGATCCATGGATGTCGCAGGCGTTGCCATGTCCACGACGCTGAAAGTTGGAATATTCCCGGAGAGTCTTGCCGTTATCGCTATCGCCGCCATCATCGCTACGTTACTTGCGGGCTTCTATCCCGCATGGCGGGCGGGGACTGTTGAACCCGTTGATGCCATTAAGCTTGTTTAATTATTGAAACCGGAGCCGAGGATGGGCGAAACGATTATTGATCTACAGAATGTCACCCGCGTTTATCAGCAGGGTGATGTTGGAGTTCAAGCGCTGCGTGGCGTCTCTCTACAGTTCGAATCAGGTGAATTTTGCGCGCTCTGTGGTCCCTCCGGGTCCGGCAAAACGACGTTGCTAAATCTCATTGGCGCGCTGGACATACCGACTAGTGGTCGCGTCACGCTGGAAGGTCATGATCTGTCACAACTCAATCGTCGTCAGCTCAGTCATTTGCGGCGCGACCGTATTGGCTTTGTGTTTCAGGCTTACAATCTTATTCCCGTGCTGACTGCGTACGAAAATGCCGAACTAGTGTTATCGGTCCAGGGTGTCGGTGACACCGAGCGTCGCGAAAAAGTCATGTCGCTGTTGCAGGCCGTTGGCCTTGACGGTAAAGAGGATAGGTTTCCCCGTGAATTGTCGGGTGGTGAGCAGCAGCGCGTCGCCATTGCTCGCGCCCTGGCATCAGACCCAGCGGTGATTCTGGCGGACGAGCCGACGGCGAATGTCGATTCCGATACGGCCAAGCTACTGCTCGATCTGATGCAGGCTTTAAATGAACAACATGCGGCCACGTTTATTTTCTCAACCCATGATGAGCGGGTAATTGAACGAGCTAAACGCATAATCCGTATGGTCGACGGGCAGATTGATAATATTTCCTTTCCTGGTGGTGGAAGCTGATGCGCCGGAATCACCGCGTAATGGCAAAGCTGGCCGCATTAAATTATGCTAGCCCACCTTCACGATATCGAACTACGGTATCTATTTAAGACTGATTTGGAGAATAAAATGATTTCTGTAAAACGACTCAGCATCGATGACGCCCGGGTGTTAATCGAGGGCGCACGAAATAAGGCAACAGAAATCGGTGTGCCCATGTGCATTGCGGTGACCGACGACTCGGGTAACCTTATTGCCTTTGAGCGTATGGACGGCGGTAAGGCGCACAGTATTGCTGTCGCCACAGATAAAGCATTTACCGCGGGTGCAGCGAGAAAAGCGACCCATGAATATAATGCTGTGAACACACCTGGTAGCCTCGCGTTTGGCATCCATACTGAACATGGTGGGCGCATTAGTACCGTCGGTGGTGGATTGCCTGTGATGGTCGGTGGTGAATGTGTTGGTGGTATCGGCGCAAGTTCAGGTGCGCCGCAGCAGGACATGGATGTTTCCCAGGCCGGTCTGGATCACTTTTTGAGTCAGCTTTAGGTTTCTTCAGGGAAAAGGCACCCGTCTACAGGTTGGCTAAATCTCTGTAGACGGTGTCGAGTCGAAATCAGAATTCTCGGGAAAACACAAAATCACCATCAGAATCACTGAGAGTGAGCGTGTCTCCGTCAACGGTCATATTAACGGTATTAGTACAATTGATGCCCGCGTCCTCACCACACAACAAGGCCTGACCATCATTATTATCGATAGTAGAGGTGGTCAGTATTGCCCCATCGTAACTGCTCAAGGAGTAGAGCTTTGGGCAGAATTAAATGTGCCTGAGCAAGATACGCTATCTTTTCAGATAAACAATTTGGCGCCCATTGGAGGTAGAGTGCTTGTCTCTTGAATAAGAAATACGAAGGTAGATATTAACATAGACCATGTGGTCAGCCTGAAGGACGCATACGAGAGTAGTGCATCTTCTTGGAGTGGCTCTAAGAAAGAATCCTTTGCTAACGACACCTCTAATCATCTGCCGTCATACAGCTGTGTGAACAGCTACTTTTAAACAACAAGGGAACCAAATGATCGAAAATCTCTATACGATGAATGGTAAAGTATGTGTGGTAACTGGTGGATCCAGCGGGCTGGGTAGTTATATGGCGCAGGGGTTTCTGGAAGCAGGTGCCGCCCGTGTTTACATCACCGCACGATCCGAAGACAAGCTGAAAGCTAAGGCAGAGGAGCTATCAACCCTGGCCGAGGGTGACTGCATTCCAATGCGAGGTGATCTAAGCACTATTGAAGGCATCAGGGCGTTGGCCAATCTGTTGAAGGAGAAGGAAGACCATATTGA
>JAQWMV010000079.1 GCA_029246605.1 Pseudomonadales bacterium
CACCGTATTGCGCACTCATCCTTGCCGCTCTGACACCTCCAGAACCTACACCCATCACGAATAAATCAAAATCAAACATCTTTCCTGTTCCTACGCTATTGTTTACATGCCAAACATGTGATTAAGGTAGCATAGAAGAACCTGAAAGAAATATTGAATGCAGTCATGAAGCTGGAACTAGTACCATTTGCGCCGGTCTCCTCTATCGAGAGCCTAAGCTGTACCATCGAGGCGATTAATGAACCGGCCGCTATTAATATCAGTTTTCTGATCAAAGGCGACCTTAACCAGATCAGTTGGCCAGAGGATGTACAGACCAGTGAGGCACTTTGGAAACATACCTGCTTTGAGTACTTTATTGCCGCAGTCGATGACGAGTATTACTACGAATTTAACCAGTCCCCGAGTGGTGCCTGGGCCAGCTATCGGTTTAGTCATTACCGAACTGACATGACCATAGCCGAGAATATTGTCGCCGATAAGTTCCTAATGTCTCTGGACGAAGAAACCTGTGACGTGCAGCTAGAAGTTGCGGTCCCGCACGGTTCTGAATTCCAACTGGGACTATCGGTGATCCTTGAGGATATGAACGCACAGTTGCATTACTTTTCTCTGTCCCACCCACAGGACAAACCTGACTTTCATGCCCGCGAACACTATGCGCTAGTCAACGTGGCTAGCCTATTGCAGGAAGCGTTATGAGAAGTGCTATAAGAGGTGCTATGAGTAGTTTCTCCTTTGGTCTGGATAATTTGCTGCAAAACGTTTCAGCCCTGAAGGGAAAGCGTGTTGGCCTGGTTGCTCATCCTGCCTCGGTCACAAAGAGTGGTGCGCACTCCCTGGATGCGCTGGTTGAACTCGGCGTCAACATTTCGCGAGCATTCGGCCCACAGCATGGCCTGCGCGGTGATAAACAGGACAATATGGTTGAATCGGAAGATTTTGTTGATCCGAAACACAACATTCCTGTGATCAGTTTGTACGGACAGTACCGTTATCCTCAGCCGGATATGCTTGAGGATCTGGATGTCGTTCTTTTTGACCTCCAGGATGTGGGGTGTCGGGTATACACCTATATCACCACGCTTCGGTACTTCATTTCAGCCTGCGCTGACAAAGACGTAGAATTATGGATCCTGGACCGACCGAACCCGGCTGGACGGCCGATCGATGGATTGTATCTTGAAGATGGCGAACAGAGTTTCGTGGGCTGCGATATTCTACCTATGCGCCATGGACTCACAGTAGCAGAGCTTGCACTCTGGTTCGCAGATCAACTCGATTGCACACCACCTACCGTTGTGCCAATGCGAGAATACGATCCAACCCTTGGCCCCGGATTCGGCTGGCCTACTTTTAGTACGCCCTGGATAAACCCTAGCCCAAATGCCAGTAGCGTCAATATGGCACGTTGTTTTTCGGGTACTGTGTTGCTTGAGGGCACGACGCTGTCTGAAGGCCGTGGCACAACCTCTGCCCTGGAACTCATTGGCGCGCCGGATTTGCCAGTAGAGGCAATTCTGCAGCAAATAGGAAGTGATTGGGGCGCGCTGCTCAGACCCTGTTACTTTACGCCCACCTTTCATAAACACACTGATGCTCTATGCGCGGGTATCCAACTCCATACCGACTATGCCAAATACGACCACGAGAACTTCAAACCGTTTCGATTAATCGCAACCATACTGAAAAGCCTGCGCAAAATTGCGCCAGAATACGATCTTTGGCGCCACCATGACTACGAGTACGAAGAGGATCGCAATCCGATTGATGTCATTAATGGTGGTACTTTTTTACGAGAGTGGGTTGATAACGACAACATGGGTCCAGAGTTATTGGATCAGCAACTGAGTGCAACCCGGGCCGAGTGGATCGCTAAGCGAGAACCCTACCTCTTGTATTAACCCCCTGATAGAATCGCCATCTTTCTAAATTTCGGAGACGCTCATGACTAACGCGTATCGCATAGCAGTATTACCTGGGGATGCAATCGGACCTGAGATAATGGCCCAGGCAGTTCGCGTATTTGACGTCGTCCAAAAACATCGAGATGTGTCGTTTGAACTGACGACGTGTCCCTTTGGTGCCGGTGCTTATTTTTCGCACGGCCATGCCTTTCCTGAAGAAACCAAAGCGGTTTGTGATACGGCGGACGCTATCCTCAAAGGACCCGTGGGTTTGAGCCATGAAGAATCTCAAAAAATACCTGTGGAAGAGCAGGCTGAACGCGGTGCCATTCTCCCTCTACGTGCACGGTACAATACATTTGCAAATTTTCGGCCCATTACCCTCAGTAAGAAAATGGCACATTTTTCATCGCTAAAGCCGGAAATCATTAGTGATGGCATCGATATTTTGCTGATACGTGAGCTTGTCGGTGGGCTCTATTTCGGTGCAAAGGAGCGCGGTGTCAATGATCAGGGCCTGCGTTACGTTAAAGAAACACTCGAATACGATGAACAACAGATTAGACAAGTTCTGAAAGTGGGCTTTGAGCAAGCCAGCCTGCGTAAGAAACAGCTACACAATATCCATAAGAGTAACGTTATGATGTCCAGTGTGTTCTGGAACGAGGTGCTTGAGGAGGTTCGGGTCGACTATCCGGATGTCGAGGTCATTCACCTGCTGGTCGATGCCGCCGCTACTGCACTCTGCCTAAATCCAGGCCAATTTGACGTTATGGTGATGGAAAACATGTTTGGCGATATTTTGAGTGACGAAGGTGGCGGTATTTTGGGGTCTCTTGGACTCATGCCTTCTGCCTGCATGGGCCCGGATAAAGCCTATTACGAGCCCTCCCATGGTTCAGCGCCCGATATTGAAGGCAAAAACATCGCTAACCCCTACTCCATGATTGGGTCGGTCGCCATGATGCTTGAAATGAGCTTTGATATGAAAGACGAGGCAAATGCTGTTTGGACTGCCATGCAATCAGTCTTTGAGGCTGGTTTTTCTACCGCCGATCTTTCAAGCGAAGGACAACTGTTATCCACCGAAGAATTCGGCAACAAGGTCATGGAGAAGCTGGACGAACTGCTAGGAAAGTAATCAGACTTGCATCATGGTGTTGGCAAAACTCGTGAACATCACCAGCATCGAGAGCCAACCCCAGCCAATAAATGCCCACATGGCCCGAGGTTGCTCGAATAAATCTCCAAGTATATTGACGGTCGAGTCCACGAAGAAAAATTTGAGGACGCGAAGGATGGCTTTCTTAATCATAGGTAAACCTCTAAATTCAGGCCGCGATTTTAACGAGTGCTTCTGGTCTCAGCAACAGCTGCCGGTAATAATTTAAATGCGTTGACTTCACCATGCAGTTTGTCATAAATCGCATTGACATCGAGTTTTTCTTTAAATCGATTTCGTTTCGAAAACACGGTCACGGGGAACACATAATTTTCGGTGTTACGCCAGCGCAATGCTTTACTTACACCAAGCTTATCCTCATAACTGACCCATCTAAGACCAAGCTCATTCACTAGAATGTCTCCGAACACAATGCCGAGAGACTGCCACGCCTGAACCTTGTCCCGGGTCAGCATCTTCTTACCAATAACTTGCTGGATGATTTTCAGG
>JAQWMV010000088.1 GCA_029246605.1 Pseudomonadales bacterium
CTGACATAGGTAGTGCTGGAATATTGCATAACCTTTAAACTAAAACCAATCATGACCGACCAAATTGAAGAGATTGATGGGAAAGAAAAACCTTGGTTACTGCGGGCGGAGGTGCACTTTGACGAAAAAGGGAATACTGCCAAATGGAGCTTCAACCTATAAACAAGTCCTCAGGAAGCAGAGGTAGAACATCTCAGAAAACGACAAACGTGGAAATAGAGAAATGCGAAAGCCCAAGCAAACGCTTGTAAACCATTGATTTAAAATTTTAAATACCTATTTTTTTAATTCCGGAACGCCAGTAAACACGGGCTTCCAAAGCTTTCTCTGCTGCCATTTTTAAAATGGGCTTCTGGTGTGAGTCGGCGGGAACATAATAATAGGAATAGTAGCTTCATGGCCCCCACCCCTTTAAACGATAAGCCTTTTGCTTACATCGGCCCACTGGTTTATGTAAGCACCACCGCTTGCTTATGATTTATGCTTATAATAAGTCATCTTTTGCTTATGAAGATATATCCTAAACTACGTTTTTACTGGGGTTACAGGTGCTGGCGGAGAGGGAGGGATTCGAACCCTCGATGAGCTTTAAACCCATACTCCCTTAGCAGGGGAGCGCCTTCAGCCACTCGGCCACCTCTCCGGTATTACTTCTTTCAGTCTTCATTGCGAGCAGTTGTTGCTTTTGAAGCGCCGTGAATTGTACCGGTCTGGCATTACGCTGTCACTCAAACCCATGATAATCATCATCTGATACACTGCGCGATCGCTATTCACCTCAGAAACTATGCCCCCTTCACCTCATTACCACTGGTATGTGGTCGCTTTGACGCTGGTCAATCAGGCCGTTTGCATAGGCATTATGGTTTACGCTTTCGCGCTATTCGTGGTGCCGTGGCTTGAAGAATTTTCCATCAGCCGTGGCCAGGTCATGGTGGCAATATTTATCACTCAGTTTCTAACCGGTGCGCTCAGCCCGCTGGTCGGGCGCTTTCTGGACCAGTATTCCATCAAATACATGGTGGTCGCCGGCAGCATTAGCATTAGTGCCGGGTTATTAGCATCTTCCTGGGCCACAGAGTTCTCGCAAATTATTCTGATTCACGCAACGCTGTTGCCCATCGGCACGGTTCTTTGCGGGACCCTTTCCTCACAAACACTGGTCGGGAAATGGTTTACTACCAGCAGAGGCATCGCCATCGGTATATCGGCTGCAGGGACCTCTATAGGCGGTTTCGTGTTCCCACTGATCACCGCGCACCTGATCGGCGAGCTTGACTGGCGTGCTGCATTGCAGATCCTCAGCCTATTTTCTTTTGTCTTGCTGGTCCCGCTCAACCTTATTGTGCTTCGGGAAAACCACCTGTCCCCGATACTGCCAACGCTGATTCCATAGATCCCTTGCTCCGAAACTGGCGTAGTCAGGAGATACTCACCACCCGAGTATTCTGGATTCCTATCGCCGGGCTGATCCCTATCAATTTGGCGTTTGCCGCCGTTCAATTTAATCTCGGTGCCTACGTCTCCGATCTTGGCTTCATACAAAGCTTCGCCGCTCAGTTGATATCAATTGGGTCGATCAGCATGATCATCGGAAAATTCCTATTTGGCGGTCTGTCGGATCGAGTCGATCACGATTGCTGTTCTGGAGCATGTCACTGTTTCTGTGCGCTGCGTTACTGCTTTATCAGGGAACGCCCGCCAGGACTGAATTGCTTGCGGCGGCAATTTTGCAAGGCATTGCGACCGGGGGGATCATGCACATGACAGGCAATGCTTACGCCAGCCGTTTCGGTACTCAATCATTCGGCCGTGTGCTCGGTTTGGCTAACCTATTCACGATGATGGGTAGTTTTGGATCACTGTTAGCCGGTTGGCTATTCGATCTAACCCACACCTATGATTACGTATTCTGGCTGTTAATCGCTTTTCAGCTGCCCTGCGCCATCGCCATGTATTGGCTTCCACCGCCCGCGAAGGTTGGTCAGGATGACCTACTGTGATAGTTTTCTCAGTTATGTATCACGAATGTCTCTCGCTAACATGATCGACAAACATATAGGTATTCTTGGTGGTGGCAGTTGGGGGACCACTGTCGCATCTCTGGCCGCGCGCAATGCGTCAGCGATGCTATGGGCAAGAAGCGAAGAAACCGTCAACGAAATCAACGAGCAGCATACCAATAGTAAATATCTCGGAGATGCCTCTGTTACCCAGAAACTGGAAGCCTCTAGTGATTTGTACAAGGTCGCTGGCCAGGCAGATGTGCTTGTCCTTGCCATCCCTTCACAATCACTGCGCGGCGTCCTGGATGACATTAAGAATGAAGTCAAAACAGGCGTACCCGTCATCAGTCTCACCAAAGGCCTGGAACTCAGCACACACATGCGGATGACTGAAATTATTGAGCAGCTTCTGCCAGATAATCCACGAGGCGTGCTCACAGGACCCAATCTTGCACGCGAAGTCATCGCCGGTTTTGCTGCGGCGAGCGTCGTGGCAACAGAAGACCAATCCATCGTCGTAGATCTACAACAGATCTTTCACAACAGCTTATTTCGGGTGTACACGAATCACGATGTTATTGGCTGTGAACTGGGCGGTGTACTAAAGAACATTATCGCTATCGCTGCGGGTATCGGCGATGGGCTGGGTGCCGGCGATAATGCACGGGCAGCAGTTATCACACGCGGGCTCGCAGAGATCACCCGCCTGGGAACTGCGATGGGTGGTGAAGCACAAACATTTGCGGGTCTAACGGGCCTTGGTGACCTGGTAGCGACCTGTACCAGCAAACAGAGTCGAAACAGAAATGTGGGCTACGCCATCGGTAAAGGTAAAACGATCGACGACGTGATAGCAGAAATGTATATGGTTGCCGAGGGTGTTAAGAGCGCACCTGCGGTGATGGCTCTAGCTCAAAAATACAATGTGGAAATGCCGATCGCCCAGGAAGTCTTTGAAGTAGTTCAGGGTAACCGCACCGCCCGGGACGCTTTCAAAGGCGTCCTTCGAGCAGGGATTGGTTCTGAAGCAGAGCCAAACTAAGAGGCGTTACTCCTCCTCGTTTTCATCCCCTTCGGATTGAATCCGCTGATAGATTTCCTCTCGATGCACACTGACTTCTTTTGGTGCGTTAACACCGATGCGTACCTGAGTTCCTTTCACGCCAAGCACCGTGACTGTTACCTCATCACCGATCATCAGTGATTCACCAACTCGCCGGGTTAATATAAGCATTATTTTGGTCCTTGTTTTTCCTTTCCCTATGCGACTATCGCCACGATAAAGTCGTTAGGATTAACTGCCTTTTTCGCCCAGGTCAAATGCCGTGTGTAATGCTCGAGCAGCCAGCTCAAGATACTCTTCGGCAATAACTACTGAAATTTTTATCTCTGATGTTGAAATCATTTGAATATTAATGGCTTTCTCAGCGAGCACTTCAAACATACGACTTGCAACACCAGCATGTGATCTCATTCCAACACCCACCATCGACAACTTCGCAATCTTGTCGTCACCGGTGACTTCTCTTGCCCCTATATCATTGGCGACTTTTTTCAAGATGTCCATCGCTTCCTGATAATTGTCTCGACCAACGGTAAAGGTAAAATCTGTCGTATTGTCAGCCGCAACATTCTGCACGATCATATCCACTTCGATATTCGCCTCACTGACCGGGCCCAGTATTTTCCATGCGACGCCGGGCACATCTGACACACCAAGAACAGTCAGCTTAGCCTGCTCTCGGGTAAACGCTATACCGGCTATGATCACTTGTTCCATATCTGAATCTTCCTCACTGGTTATTAAGGTACCCGGGCCTTCTTCAAAAGAAGACAGCACACGAAGTGGTACTTCGTATTTACTGGCAAATTCAACAGCCCGGGAATGCAATACGCGGGAGCCTAAACTCGCGAGCTCAAGCATTTCCTCGAATGTTACTTTCTCTAGAAGCCGCGCGGTATCTACCACACGGGGGTCTGTGGTATGGACGCCACTGACATCTGTAAATATTTGGCACTCGCGGGCCTGCAACACAGCCGCCAGCGCAACGGCGGTTGTGTCAGAACCACCACGCCCGAAAGTTGTGATATTGCCACCGTCATCTACTCCCTGAAATCCAGCCACTACTGGTACCTTACCGCTCGCAAGCGATGCACGGAGTCGGGTGGTATCGATATTAATAATTCGTGCCCGGGTATGAGAAGCGTCCGTCTGAATACCTGCCTGCCTACCGGTAAATGACTTTGCGGGACAACCCAATTTCATCAATGTCATCGCCAGGGCAGCAATCGTCACCTGTTCTCCGGTGGACAGCAACACATCAAGCTCACGCCTTGAGGCTGGTTCGTAGAAGTCAATTTCCTTGGCTAGACTATCCAGTCTATCAGTTTGATCGCCCATGGCAGACACAACCACGACAACCTGGTCGCCGTTGGCAATTGTCTTCAGGATTTTCCTGGCGACATTTTCTATGTGTGCAGCTGAGGCTACTGAAGTTCCTCCGAACTTCTGTACCACTATAGACATCTGATCCGACCTGTATTCCGGGTGCGTATTTAATAGAAAAATGCGATAAATGTGAACAGCTTTCGCTGTTCTATGAAAGGTTGGCTTCCACGTAGGGCCTTACGCTCTCAAGTGCCGCCGGTAAATCTGCAACATTATTGCCACCTGCACGGGCCATATCGGGCCGACCACCACCCTTACCCCCTACCTGCTCGGCAACATGGTTAACCAATTTTCCTGCGTGGACGCTATCGGTCAGATCTTTGGTTACGCCGGCAATCAAACTGACCTTATCGCCATTAACACTGGCAAGAACAACAACACCTGACCCAATCTTATTTTTTAACCGGTCCAAAACTTCCGGTAACGTTTTCGCATCCGCACCTTCCATCTGATTAACAATCAACTTGGCGCCACCGAGATCAATGGCCTCATTGGACGAGTCATTCCCTGCACCACTTGCCAGCTTCATATTGAGCGCTGAAACTTCTTTCTCCAGACGTTTGTTCTGTTCTATCAACTGGGTGAGTTTACCGAGAATATCCACAGACCGGTCAGCACGTAACAGGGCCATGGACTCTTTTAGCGTGCTATCGATGTTTTGAATCCGATCAATCACATGTTCGCCAGTTGTTGCCTCTATGCGCCTCACGCCAGAAGCGATACCGTGCTCATCGATGATCTGGAATACCCCGATATCACCCGTGTGATTTGCATGGGTACCACCACACAACTCAATGGAATAGCCTTCACCCATGGTGAGCACGCGTACCTTCTCAGAATATTTCTCCCCAAACAGAGCCATCGCACCATGTTCTTTCGCCTGCTCCAAATCCATGATGTCGGTTTGAACATCACTATTGTTACGTATCTGCTCGTTGACTTTACGCTCAATGATTTGAAGTTCATCCCGTGTAACCTCTTCGAAATGCGAAAAATCAAAACGTAGACGGTCCGGTTCAACCAACGAGCCTCGCTGATTGACATGGTCACCCAACACTTCGCGTAGAGCGGCATGTAGTAAATGTGTTGCAGAGTGGTTGCGACGAGTCGCATTACGGAGCCGGGCATCAACCTCAGCGCTTAAACTGTCCCCCACTGAAATCGAACCATCGATGACTGCCACCTTATGGATGAAAGCCTTGTCATTTTTCACCGTATCAAGAACCTTGATTGATACACCATTACCGAAAAACTGGCCTGTATCGCCTACCTGACCCCCTGACTCTGCGTAAAATGGTGTGCTATCAACTACCAGGATGCCTTCATTACCCTCAGCCAAGCTCTCTGCTGGCTTGTCAGCGCGGAATAGTGCCAACACTGTACTCTCACCATCAAGGCTGTCATAGCCGACGAAGGTGGTTTCATAATCAACATCCAATTCTGCCAATTCATTGCTGGCAAATTTGCTGGCCGCACGGGCTCGCTCTTTTTGCAATTGCATCTCATGCTCAAAGCCCTGAATGTCAAGGGCCAGGTCACGCTCCCGGGCGATGTCTTCCGTAAGATCGGTAGGAAAACCATAGGTGTCATAGAGCTTAAAAACTATCTCACCAGGTATTTCGGTACCTTCAAGTTCGGCTATCGCCTCTCCCAGCAGCCTCATGCCCTGATCCAGGGTCACTTCAAACTGTTTCTCTTCCTTCAGCAGAATCTTCTCGATCTGATCTTTAGTACTGACCAGCAATGGGTAGTTATCACCCATCAGCTCTACCAAGGTATCAACGAGCTTGTGAAAAAACGGCCCCTTTGCCTGTAGCTTGTGGCCATGACGTAGCGCCCGTCGAATGATCCGACGCATGACGTAACCTCGCCCGGCATTAGATGGCAATACACCATCAGAAATGAGGAATGCCGCCGATCGAACGTGGTCAGCAATGACCTTAACCGAGGGTTGTCTAATATCTTGAACACCAATCAATTCAGCCACACGATCGCGAAGCGTGACAAATAGGTCAATATCATAATTGTCATACACACCCTGAAGAATGGCGGCAACACGCTCCATGCCCATACCGGTGTCTACGCAGGGTCTTGGCAACGGCGTTAAAGTACCGTCCTTCGCGCGGTCATATTGGGTGAAAACCAGATTCCAAATCTCGACATAGCGATCCATATCTTCATCTGGCGTACCGGGGGGACCCCCTGGTATTTCTGGCCCATGATCGTAGAAAATCTCAGAATTCGGTCCACAGGGACCGGTGTCCCCCATCGTCCAAAAATTGTCATCAAGACGGGTGATACGAGCAGGATCGAAACCAATTTTCTTGGTCCAAATGTCAAAGGCCTCATCATCATCCGTGTGAATCGTGACCCACAACCTTTCTGAGGGTAACTTGACCTCATCAATCAAAAATTCCCAGGCAAATGCAATCGCTTCTTCTTTGAAATAATCGCCAAAGCTAAAGTTGCCCAGCATTTCAAAAAACGTATGGTGCCGTGTTGTGTAACCCACATTATCAAGGTCATTGTGCTTTCCACCTGCGCGGATACAACGCTGGCAACTGACAGCCCGCGAGTAACCACGATTCTCACGCAGCGCAAACGCGTCCTTGAACTGGACCATACCTGCATTGGTGAAGAGCAACGTCGGATCATTGTCCGGGACCAACGAAGATGACTCTACGATTTGATGACCTCTGCTAGCAAAAAACTCCAGAAAGGCCTGGCGTAGTTGACGACTATCCATGAATTAACACACTGAGAAGCAAGGTGTTAAAGATACCGAAATTCCCCAGATATCTAAAGGACATCTACTGGATATCTACAGGGTCTCTCGGGAATATTTAATAAAGTGAAGCAATCTCTTCGAAAGAAAAACCACGCTGTTGTAAAAAACGACTGCGTTTCGCGCGCTCCTTGGCATTTTCAGGGCCCTGCTCACCAAATCGCTTGCTGGCAACGCTGGTCACCTGCTCACGCCAGTCGATTACACAATCGGAAAAAGCCGCATCGATATCTTCGTCACTGACGCCTTTAGTCCTGAGTTCCGATCGAATTTTTATCGGCCCCTGGCCACGGTTAGCACGACTGCGCAGGAAAGCTTCTGCTAAACGGTTGTCGCTCTGCAGGCCTTCCTGATTTAGCGTTTCTATTGCTTCTTCAATCAGTATCGTTTCTGACGGGAAACGTTTCCGAATTTTATAAAGCAATTCCTGCTTCGAATGTTCTCGCCGCGCCAACAAATCCATTGCGGCGCGACGAATATCGACATTAATGCCTGCCATTACGATCCGGTAATGGGCGTAACATTATCTACATCTTCTTCCGAAGCTTCCTCAGCCGCTAGATCCCCCAGCAACTTACTGCGCAGGGTATGTTCGATTTCCTCCGCCATCTGGGGATTCTCCGCAAGGTATGCAGCAGCATTTTTCTTACCCTGGCCAATACGGTCATTCTTATAGCTGTACCAGGCGCCGGCCTTGTCTACCAAGCCTTCCTGAACCCCGAGGTCAATCACCTCACCCAGACGATAGATACCATTCCCATATAGAATCTGAAATTCTGTCTGTTTAAAAGGTGGCGCCACTTTGTTTTTGATGACTTTGACACGAGTCTCATTACCAACAATTTCATCTCCATCCTTAATCGCACCAATGCGTCGTATATCAAGACGTACAGAGGAGTAAAACTTCAGTGCGTTACCACCGCTGGTAGTCTCGGGGCTTCCAAACATGACGCCGATTTTCATGCGAATCTGGTTAATAAAGATCACCAGCGTATTGGAATTTTTAATATTGCCAGTCATCTTTCGTAGTGCCTGACTCATCAGCCGTGCCTGCAGACCCACATGATGGTCACCCATCTCTCCTTCGATCTCGGCTTTTGGCGTGAGCGCTGCCACCGAGTCAATGATGACGACGTCTACCGCGCCGGATCGTACGATCATGTCGCAAATTTCCAAGGCCTGCTCACCGGTATCCGGCTGAGACACCAGGAGATCATCAATATTGACGCCAAGATTCTGCGCATACAGCGGATCCAATGCATGTTCCGCATCAATAAAGGCACAGGTACCACCAGCTTTCTGACTCTCAGCAATGACCTGCAGGGTTAACGTAGTCTTCCCGGAAGACTCAGGGCCATAGATCTCTACAACTCGACCTTTCGGCAGACCACCAATACCTAGCGCGACATCAAGACCGAGTGAGCCGGTAGAAATAGCTGGAATTTTTTCGTGCGGTGAATCACCCAGACGCATCATTGCACCTTTCCCATACTGCTTTTCTATCTGAGATAGTGCCGCACCCAGGGCTTTAACTTTTTCGCTATCTTTCACTTCGGTATCTGACATGGCTTCCTCTTTTGGTTTCTTTAGATTCTTTTATTGTTCTAGATTCTTATTTTCTTTATTTTTTCAGTCTACTGTATATTTAATCAGGAACTGTATATTTAACCAGTATTATCCATATTATTATTAAAACGCCAAATTCTTTTTAAATATTTTTTTATTTACGTAGAATCATGGTAATCCTCTAATAAAGTAATCCGTGACCCAGCCATCACACACACCGATGATGCAGCAGTATCTTGGCATCAAGGCCAAGCATGCCGATGAGCTGCTGTTCTATCGCATGGGCGACTTCTATGAGCTCTTCTTCGGCGACGCGCAACGTGCTGCGGAGCTACTCGACATCACCCTCACTGCAAGGGGTCAATCAGCAGGTGAACCGATCCCTATGTGTGGTGTGCCGTACCACGCTGTCGATACCTACCTTGCACGACTGGTCAGACAGGGTGTCTCCGTTGCTATCTGCGAACAGATCGGCAACCCGGCGGACGCCAAAGGGCCCGTCGAGCGCCAGGTGGTTCGTATTGTCACCCCTGGCACACTCACTGATGACTCCCTACTGGATGCTAGCGAAGACAATCTGATTTCGAGCATCTCTAACGTCGGCGATATCTGGGGGCTATCAATACTTGACCTTAGCAGCGGTCGATTTGAACTCGAAGAGCTGTCAGACGAAGAATCTCTAGCCAGTGAACTACACCGCCTACGTCCTGCAGAACTTATCACATCTGATGCGCTGAACTATCCGCCAAGCGTCACAAATCATCCCGGCAATCGACCAAGACCGGCGTGGGAATTTGACCTGGTCAGCGCCGAGAAGACACTGACCAGTCAATACAAGGTTCGCGACCTGGCTGGTTTCGGTTGCGCAGAAAAGCACGCCGGTGTCATCGCCGCCGGTTGCCTGCTCGCCTATGTCAAAAGCACACAGCTTGCCGAGTTGCCACACATCCAGCCATTGCGCCTGCTCGATAAAGACGATGCCGTCATCATCGATGCGGCATCACGACGTAATCTGGAATTAGACACGACTATTTCCGGTGCTACGGACAACACCCTGTTTAATGTGATTAACCATACTCAGACGGCGATGGGCTCTCGATTGTTAAAACGCTGGATTAATCGCCCTATAAGAGATTGTGCAACCCGGGAAGGTCGACTCGATGCTGTTGAGTTCCTGATGGATAACTTCAGTTACGAAACGCTAATCCCCCACCTCACGAAAATCGGCGATATTGAGCGCATCCTGGCTCGAGTCGCGCTACGTTCAGCACGCCCCCGGGATCTCGCACGCCTACGTGATTCGCTACTCGCACTACCTGCGCTAACAGAACTGCTCGGCAGTTTTTTAGTTCCCCGAATTAAACAACTCGCCGCACAGTGCCCACATTTTCCTGAGGTCAGCAGCGAGCTAAGCCGCGCCATTATCGACAATCCACCAGTGGTTATTCGCGAAGGCGGGGTTATCGCATCAGGCTATGACGACGCTTTAGACGAACTGCGTGGTATCAGTGAAAATGCCGCGGAATTTCTTGTTCAGATGGAGCAGGATGAACGTGAAAAAACCGGGCTGTCTACCCTGAAGGTCGGTTACAACCGCGTCCATGGCTATTACATCGAAATTAGTAGAAGTCAGTCCGAGTCGGCGCCGACACATTATGTACGGCGTCAAACCCTAAAAAATGCAGAACGATTTATTACACCCGAACTAAAAACATTTGAAGACAAGGCCTTATCCAGCAAGAGCCGTGCGCTGGCCCGAGAACGGGAACTGTACGAAAAATTACTGGATCGATTACTGACTGACCTTGTGCCCCTGCAACAGGCTGCGGCGGCAATTGCCGAGTTGGATATACTTGGTAACCTTGCTGAACGGGCGATTACCCTGACGCTTTGCCGACCACAACTCATCGCAGAGCCATCGATTAGCATCACAAAAGGACGTCATCTTGTTGTTGAGCAGATGCTAAACGATCCCTTTGTCGCTAATGACCTCACATTACATAGTGAACGGCAGATGCTCATTATTACCGGCCCTAATATGGGCGGTAAATCCACCTATATGCGTCAAGTCGCGCAGATTACCATCCTCGCTCACATCGGCAGTTTTGTCCCCGCCAGTAGCGCCACCATCGGGGAAATCGACCGAATATTCACCCGTATCGGTTCCTCCGACGATTTGGCGAGTGGTCGGTCGACCTTTATGGTGGAGATGACGGAAACCGCCATGATTTTTAATAACGCGAGCGCGCATAGCCTTGTGCTACTGGACGAAATCGGGCTCGGTACTTCTACATTCGATGGTCTGGCACTAGCCTGGGCCTGCGCCTGTCATATGACGCAACACGTAAAAGCACTGACGCTCTTTGCTACCCACTATTTTGAAATGACAGCATTACCAGAATTACTTGATGGCACGCACAACGTACACCTGTCAGCGCAGGAATATGAAGAACAAATTATCTTTATGTATACCGTATCCGAGGGCCCGGCAAGCCAGAGTTATGGACTACAGGTAGCCCGCCTCGCTGGAATTCCAGATGCTGTGATCAAACTCGCCCAACAAAAACTGGAATCACTCGAGGCAAGCGATAACCAGCGTTTACCGGCGCCCAAACAATCTGATCTATTCGTTGCAGCGCCCAGCGCTGTCGAGAAAAAACTATCAGATATCGACGTCGATAACCTATCGCCTCGGGAGGCCCTCGATCTAATTTATCATCTAAAAGAAGCGCTCCCCGACAACCCCGCCTGATATTGTGTGCAGCGGAAAAACTGCTAGAATGCCATGTTTTCCAAGCGTCGCGAATCGGCGCGCACTAACCCATAAGGATTCCAAGTATGACGTTTGTCGTGAGTGACGGTTGTATTAAGTGCAAGCACACTGATTGTGTAGAGGTCTGCCCAGTAGACTGTTTCTATGAAGGTCGAAATTTCCTGGTGATACACCCCGATGAATGTATCGACTGCGCGTTGTGCGAACCGGAATGTCCGGTCGATGCGATTTTCTCCGAAGATGAGTTACCAGCGGACGAGGCGCAATTTCTTGAGCTGAACGCCGAACTCGCTGAAGTTTGGCCAAATATTACCGAGAAGAAAGAACCTCTGGATGACGCTGAAGACTGGGCGGAAGTGAAGGGTAAACTCGAACACCTCGAGCGTTAACAACACATAAAAAAACAGGAAGCGACCGGCGAATCGCTTCCTGTTTGTGATTCCTTTCCTTGCTTCCCTGCACGCCGTGGTAGCCCTAATCCCTTTAATCGCTATCCGTTGCGAGTTGCCAAGCAATATAGCACCACCACTGAATTAGACAACTTGGTCACAAAACCGCAGATTTCTTAACTTTGAAATTTAGCCTTTTTATTCAATAGGTTACAGGCATTCACCCAACGCAATAGGGCCAATGTCCTACAAACATTTCAGACATATCCTACAGGGCCGGCAAGTACTTGCGCGGGTTTTCAGGTTTACCCTTTAATCGAATCTCAAAATGCAACATCTCAATATCAGAACCACTGGTGCCGACTCTTGCCAACATCTGACCACTGGTCACCCGATCTCCCTCCTTCACACGAACATCCTGATTGTTGCCATAGGCACTCAGGAAACGATCATTGTGTTTTACGATCACAAGCTTGCCATAACCACGTAGATTTCCCCCGGCATAAACCACAACACCGGCAGCAGCGGCATTAACTCGATCGCCTGTTTTGCCCTTGATATCGATGCCCTTGTTAAACTTGCCAGTCAGTGAAAATTCCTTAATCACTTCACCTTTGAGGGGCCATCGCCACACGACTTGATCGACATTGGGCTGCGCTGGTGTTTTGGTGCGGGATTTTGGTTTAGGTTTTGTTCGCTGTGGCGTTTTTTTCCTGACCGACTTTTTGGGTTCATCTCGCAGTACGATTTTTTGGTCTATTAATATGGTATATGGCGACTTGATATCATTGGCAGCGGCAAGGGCCTTGTAATCCAAGCCATAGCGCCACGCGATTGAGTGCAGGGTATCGCCCTTTTGTACACGATGAACATCACCGGCAGCCGTCCTGGCGTCACCGATATCGCCCACCGGAACTCGCCCAGAACTGGCACACCCGACCAAGAATCCAACTAGCAGAAAAATAATAAGCCAGCGCATCGTCGTTTCAGGAACCCTTGGGGTTTTCACTTCGCGTAGCAACCCGATCAAGTAGAACAACCAGCACGATACCACTCAACGCAACACCTACTGCGAGCATCAAATTAGCCTGCTCATTCATGATCAGCTCGTAGGTCTGTGGCAGCACGGGCTCCTGGATGATTGGAATCTGAGTGCCGTCTGATTTTAAATGGTAACTCAAAGTATTCTTCCAGGGCCATAGTTTCGCAAGAGAGCCCATCATAAAACCTGTGAGCACAGCGAGTGTGCCGTTTCGATACCGTGAAAAGAGTACCGAAAGTACTTGCGAAAAACTCACCAAGCCAATCACGCACCCTGCACCGAGCGTCACCAAACTAACAACATCGAAAGACTTAATGGCCTCCACCACGAACCCATAGAGGCCGAAAATAAGCAGAATAAAACTGCCAGACAAGCCAGGCAAAATCCACGCACAAACTGCAAACATACCACCGAAGAATAACGCCGCCGGTGTCGGCGAAATTTCTAAGGGCGCAATGTGAGTTACAACAAGCCCGATAAGCACACCCACTATCAGAAATATGTAGGACTGGAACTGTGTACGACTGATGTCTTTGCTAACGACCCAGCAGGACGCCATTACCATGCCAAAGAAAAACGACCATAGTGCAACAGGCTCGTTATACAGCAAATAAACAATCGCATTGGCAAAGACGATGATCGACACAGCCATACCGACAAACAAAATTAACAAAAACGTGGCATCGGTGTATACCCATACCCCCTTGATCCCTTCTTTCCTGAGTCTCAGAATCAAGGACGGTGTAAATCTCTGTAAACTATTCACCAGACGCTCGTATATCCCGGATATAAACGCAATGGTCCCGCCAGAGATGCCCGGCACAATTTCCGCCGCGCCCATAAGCAAGCCAACACAAAACGTTCGTATGCTCATGCTTTACCGCTCACCAATGGCACGAACTTCACACGCTCCAAGACTTCTGTCGTCACTTCACTGGCGGTACGGGTCACCAACACCAGCTCCTGGCCCTGCCCGTTACCGAGAGGAACCACCATGCGTCCTCCGACGTTTAGTTGCGCAATCAGTTCTTCTGGAATGCGCATAGGTGACGCGGTGACGATGATACCGTCATAGGGGCCTTGTTCCGGCCAACCCATGCCGCCGTCCGCATGTCGATGGCTAATGTTTCGTACACCCAAAAGCTTAAATTTCGACGCAGCGCGGTCCAACATACCGGATATACGTTCGACGGTGAACACCTTAGATACAAGCTGTGCGAGAACGACTGCCTGATAGCCAGACCCGGTGCCAACCTCAAGCACGTTTTCCAAAGGACCTTCGGCGAGGAGGACTTCTGTCATCCTCGCCACTATATAGGGTTGGGAGATTGTCTGGTTAAAACCTATGGGTAAAGCCGTATCCTCATAAGCACGGTGGGCCAATGCTTCGTCCACAAACACATGTCGCGGCGTCGACTTAATGACTTCCAGAATTCGGGTATCTGTCACGCCCTGTTCTAGCAGTCTCTCTATCAGACGGTTTCGTGTTCTCTGGGATGTCATCCCGACGCCAGAAAAATCCAGATCACTATTCAACAGGGGCTCCCGCATCAACGTAATTCAAAATCTCACCAATCATGCTGGTGGCATAGCAGCCCGGTGCAAGGGTAAAGGCAAGCCGCAAACCCGCTTCATTAAAGTGCCAATTAAAAGACCCCGGCTTTTCGATCATCCGACGCTCACCGAGCTTTACTTTATGCCGTCTCAACCCTGCAACAAAAGCTTTATCCTCGGCTGACATATGTTCTTCTCCGGCCTGTGGGTCTCTGGAACGGCCGTAAAGTGGACCAAACTCAGGTATCGTTTTCTCAGCCAGGCAATTCGACAAATAGCGATTGAACAAATGTGAACGTATGGTTGAAATCATCATGCTACGATTTTTTTTCTGTCGGCCCTGTATAAATTCCTCTGCCTGACGCAGATTGTCATGCCCAAATCGTTGCGGCCCATAGTAATTTGGAAAACCATTTTCCTGAATCATCTCCATCCGATCCGTCAACAGCGCTTGTGATGGCAATGGATCAAGATCGCGAATCTGTATTTCAAACCGATTACCCGCTAAATCACCGGGCCTTAGTTTTCGACTGTGCCTGGTCGTTGCCAATAGTTGTGCGCCTTCGATGTGCATACTATCCCAGTCGGGATCACTTTTTGGCAGATAACAACTAAACCACTGCTCCGTCACTGCATATCGATCCTTGCGTCCAGCGTATCCGACGTCCATTACGGAAACCCCACAATAATCTGCGATTTGCGCTGCTAACCAATGCGTATTGGTATCACACTTACGTATGTGAAGGTAAACATGCTCGCCCTGCCCTTCGAACTCAGTGAGGGGTAGCTCCTGAACAGCAAAATCCTCGCTGCGCTGGCGAATCACGCCATTGGCGAACGGCTGCTCATACATCGATACCAAACACATCACAATGAAGTGAGCAGGGCAATCGCCATGGCCGCTACACCTTCGCCACGTCCAATGAAGCCCATCCTTTCTGTTGTTGTCGCTTTAATACTTATGTCCGTATCGGAAATACCTAGCGCACCACCAATAGCTTCTTTCATCGCATCTACATAGGGTGCGACCCGCGGGGTTTCCGCCAATAGAGTCAGATCCATATTAACAATGCGATATCGCTCGTTGCTGATCAACTTATTGACGTGCTGCAACAGTTGAAGACTATTAATATCGCGGTAGGCTTCGTCAGTGTCAGGAAAATGCTTGCCGATATCACCGAGCGCCAGCGCTCCCAATAAGGCATCACATAATGCATGTACCAGTACGTCACCATCAGAGTGCGCCAGGATCTGCCGTTCGCTGGGTATATCTACACCACCCAGTCGAATCTCAAAGGTTCCCTTTTCATCTCCGAAACGGTGTGCATCATAGCCCTGACCTATTCGCATACGCCGGTCTCCAGAAAAAACTGTGCAAGCTCAACATCGCCAGGTTCTGTTATCTTAATATTGTCGCGATGACCGGGCACTATCTTTGGCCGGTAGCCTGCCATCTCTACCGCAGACGATTCATCCGTCATCGTTGTGCGATCACCATTGTCTATAGCGTCTCGCAATACACCATAGCGAAACATTTGCGGTGTCTGGGCATGCCAAAGATCCCGCCGGTCAGCGGTGCTCACGGAGTCTGCCGTCATCAACTTCAAGGTATCAATAACCGGCACGGCAAGCAGACCACCGGCTGGCTCATCTTCGACCTCATTTTTAAGGAGCAGAATGTCCGCTGTGCGGACACAGGGCCGGACCACATCATGTACCATCACAAATTCCGAAGCCCCAATATCAAGAGCAACAAGCCCGCTCATGACCGAATCACTGCGCAGTTCACCACCTGTGACGACTTCACAGGCATCCACCAACGAAATCTGTTGATAACGCTCGTCGGATGCCCCGACTACCAGCACCAGACGATCAGGGCGAAGCGCCAGCAACCGCGCTAACGTTACTTCAAGCACCGTTTTTCCCTGTAGCGTTAGATACTGTTTGGGGATTTGTGACGACAGTCGACTGCCTATACCCGCGGCGGGTACTACGACACTTATTCCCGCGAGAGATCGCACAGCACTCACGGGCGCAGAATCTTATTCTTCAACCAGCAGGAAGAACGTCTCATTCCGCTTGATTAAACCGTATTCGCTCCGGGCTTTTTCTTCGATTGCATCCAGGCCCTCTCGGAGGTCCATGATCTCTGCTTTTAGAATCACATTTCTTTGTCGCATGGAACTATTGCCCGCAGCCATGACATCCACCTGATCTTTAAGATTACTCGCATGTGCAAGGCTGCCTTCACCTAACCAAAGTCGGTACTGCAGAGAAACCAGCAGGGCTAGCATGCCCAACGAGAGTATCTGTACGGGTTTCATCTCTGGAACTCCGCTAAACCCTTGTAGATCGCCGAACAGCGATCTTCTATACGCAGCAGCCGATTATATTTCGCAACACGATCTGAACGACATAAAGAACCTGTTTTTATTTGCCCCGCTGCCGTCGCGACAGCGAGGTCAGCAATGGTAGTATCTTCGGTTTCTCCTGAGCGGTGAGAAATCACCGTGCTATACCCTGCATCTCTGGCAATCCTGATCGCTTCAAGGGTTTCACTTAACGTCCCAATCTGATTCACCTTCACCAGAATAGAGTTGGCAACACCGGCATCTATACCCTGCTTCAATATCTTTGGGTTGGTAACGAACAAATCATCACCCACCAGCTGCACTTTGCCACCGAGTTTCCTGGTAAGACTCTCCCAGCCTGCCCAATCGCTCTCATCTAAGCCATCCTCGATGGACAATATAGGATACTTATCTACAAGCGCTGCAAGATAGTCACCAAATTCTTCTGAATTAAACGATCGCTCCTCACCGGATAACTCATAGTGACCGTTCGAATAGAATTCTGATGCCGCACAATCCAGAGCCAGATAAACATCTTTGCCAGGAACATAGCCCGCTTTTTCAATCGCCGACATAATCGCTTCAAGGGCCGATTCATTACTTGGCAGGTTCGGTGCAAACCCACCTTCGTCTCCTATTGCTGTGCTCAGGCCCTGCGCTGACAATACGGATTTCAGGGTATGGAATACCTCAGCGCCACAACGCAGGGCTTCTAAAAAAGTCGTCGCTGCTACCGGTAAAATCATGAATTCCTGAATATCTACGTTGTTATCGGCATGCTCTCCACCGTTAAGTATATTCATTATGGGTACCGGCATACTGTATCTACCGGGACTACCATCCAACTCCGCCAGATATTCATACAATTCCATATGACGGGTTTTCGCGGCCGCAGCCGCAGCAGCAAGTGATACCGAAAGCATGGCGTTAGCACCGAGATTGCCTTTGTTCTCAGTGCCATCAAGATCCAGCATAATTTGATCTAACGCTTCCTGGTCTTCGACTTCTCGACCCAGAAGTGCTTCCCGGATGCGGGTGTTTACGTTCTCAACGGCCTTCAGCACACCCTTTCCCTGATAACGCAAAGCATCACCATCGCGCAGTTCAAGTGCTTCCCTTGATCCGGTCGAGGCTCCTGATGGTACGCATGCGGAACCAATCGCGCCCGATGCCAGCTGAATATCTGCTTCTATCGTTGGGTTACCGCGTGAATCCAGAATCTCGCGTGCTTTTATGTCAATAATCTCGGTCATTACAGTTCCGCTTTCACTGTTTCATCAATTATTTTTAATATGCTAAGCAGGTTATGCATTTCCCCCAGAGGCCAGGAATTGGGCCCATCGCTTAAGGCCTGATCAGGATTTGGATGCGTTTCCATAAAAATACCATGCACGCCTACAGCCGCTGCCGCTCTCGCGAGTACCGGTACCATCTTACGATCGCCACCGGATACCGCACCGTCACCCCCAGGCAACTGCACGCTGTGTGTCGCATCAAAGACAACGGGACAGCCAAAATCTTTCATGACTGCCAGAGATCGCATGTCCGATACCAGGTTGTTATAGCCAAAACTTGCACCGCGTTCACACAACATAATGTCGTTGTTGCCAGTCGCCCGGGCTTTTTCAAGCACCAGCTGCATATCCCAGGGTGCAGCGAATTGACCTTTCTTAATATTAACCGGCAGGCCACTGCTCGCCACATTCTGAATAAAGTTGGTCTGTCGACACAGCATCGCTGGTGTCTGCAGCACCGACACCACAGAAGCGACTTCATCCATCGGGGTGTCTTCATGGACATCAGTCAATACTGGGACATCGATTTGCTGCTTAACTGAATCGAGGATTTTCAGCCCCTCTTCGATACCGGGTCCGCGATAACTGCTAAGGCTCGATCGGTTTGCCTTATCGAAGGAGGACTTATAGATAAAATGAATACCGAGATCCACACAAATCTCCTTGAGTTGACCGGCAGTATCGAGCGCAAGATCTGCTGACTCGATCACACAGGGACCGGCAATCAGAAAAAACGGAGATCGTTCAGTTATTTCAAGACCACAAAGATTCATTGCCACTCTCTTTAGGCGAAAACACGTTGATTATAGGCCTTTTTAGTGCCATTTTTGGTGCCATTTTTTTGATGTAAGTGCGGCTAGCCTTGGTGTTCCCGGACCGCAGCTTCGATGAAACTCGTAAACAAAGGATGACCTTTTCGGGGGGTAGACGTAAATTCCGGGTGAAACTGGCTGGCAATAAACCATGGATGATCTTTAAACTCGATAACTTCTACCAGTGATTTATCCCGTGAGCGACCAGCGACTCGCATACCGGCCTGCTCCAATTTCTTGACATAGCCATCATTGACTTCATAGCGATGCCGGTGACGTTCCTTTATCTCGCTCCCACCATAAATACGGCCGGTCAATGAGTCGCAGGCAAGATGACATTCCTGTTCCCCCATGCGCATGGTGCCGCCCATATCGGAATCAGCGTCCCGCTGTACTATTTTACCCTCTTCATCTGTCCATTCAGTGATAAGCGCAATAACCGGATGCGCCGTATTGGGATTCACCTCAGTCGAATTGGCATTATCAAGACCCGCCACATTCCGTGCGATATCAATTATGGCAGCATGCAGGCCATAGCATATACCGAGATAAGGAATACCATTCTCCCGGGCATACTGCGCCGAAGCAACCTTCCCCTCAAACCCGCGCGCGCCAAACCCACCGGGCACTAATATAGCGTCCGCACCTTCCAACAAGATCACGCCCTTTTCTTCGACATCTTCAGCATCAAGGAACTCAACGTTGACCTTTGTACGGGTGTGAATACCAGCGTGAACGATCGCTTCATTTAATGATTTATACGCATCCAGAAGATCCATGTACTTACCCACCATCTTGAGTTTGATGGTGTGTTCAGGGTTCATCTGCGCGTCGACTACCTGTTGCCAGTCGGATAAATCAGCCGGCGAACATTCCAAGTTCAGTTTATCCACTACAAACTGATCCAGACCCTGTTCATGTAACAATGCCGGGACCCTATAGATTGTTGGCGCATCGACCAACGAGATGACTGCCCGGGGCTCCACGTTGGTGAAAAGTGCAATTTTATCGAATGCACTCTTAGGAATCTCGTGGTCGGAGCGTACGATCAGAATATCTGGCTGCAGACCCACGGAACGCAATTCTTTGACCGAATGCTGCGTAGGCTTCGTTTTGGTTTCCCCTGCGGTCGCGATATAGGGCACCAGTGTTAAGTGCATAAGCAGGGCCTGTCGTGATCCCAACTCAAATCGTAATTGCCGTGCCGCCTCAAGAAAGGGCTGCGACTCTATGTCACCTACCGTGCCACCGATTTCTACAATGGTGACATCAAACCCTTCGGCACTTTGAACGATTCGTCGTTTAATTTCGTCGGTAATATGGGGGATGACCTGGATCGTCGCGCCCAGGTAATCACCGCGACGTTCTTTGGCGATAACATCCGCATATACACGCCCGGTCGTAAAATTGTTTCTACGCGTCATGGTGGTCTTAAGGAAGCGCTCATACTGTCCGAGGTCCAAATCGGTCTCGGTACCATCAGCGGTAACAAACACCTCACCATGCTGCAGCGGGCTCATAGTGCCCGGATCCACATTGATATAGGGATCCATTTTTAACATGGTAACGTTAAGGCCTCGGGCTTCGAGAACAGCACCAAGCGACGCTGCGGTAATGCCTTTCCCCAATG
>JAQWMV010000107.1 GCA_029246605.1 Pseudomonadales bacterium
CTCAATAGCTTCGTAAAATCAACGGACACGAGAAACAGATGCTGTGCATGGTGCCGTTGCCTAGAGAATCAGGAGGCTGCACTAGGTGTCGATATCTTATTTTTTGCAGTTTTTATTCGGATATAGAACAGACTGAGGACAATCAGGTTGATCGCCCCGGCTATCGATGCGTAAGCAAACGACCAATCATAGTCTCCAGTTTGATCAAATAAGTAGCCACCGAAAAACCCACCCATACCCATTCCATTCCAACCAAAGAAAGACGTTAGGCTCATACTTCGTGCTGAAAACCTTGCTGAAACCATCATGCGCGTAGAAAAAAGTATACTGGTCATCACACCGGAATAGGTAAAGCCGAAAAACATTGCTAGCAGATAAAGGGCGACCCCAGGTCCCACATGCGGAAACATGAATGCAGAGAGTGTCTGACCCGCAGACATAATCATATAAGCGGGCAGAGCGCCGATGATATCACCTATTTTCCCTGCCATAATTCTGCCAACGCCACCGGCCAGCATGAGCGCCAAAAGAACGCTGGTTGCATATTCTACAGATTGTCCGACATCCGTCAGTAGTGGCACCAAATGTACGATAGGTACTGACATACAATTACAACAGAAGATGACCGCGACACTAATCCAGACGATAACCTCGACTTCTGACAGCGGGAATTCTCTGACTTCGGGAACTGTGGCGTTTCTAACTTCTATTCTCCGGGGGGATTCACGAATTAGAAAAGCGATAGGTAACGCGATGACGAAGTAGCCGATGGCCATCAGCAAATAGGCCTGCTGCCATCCGTAATTGGTGATCGCTATGCCAATCAAGAATGGTATAACACCCTGCCCTACAGCCCCGCCCGACGCTGTTATACCCAATGCGAGACCCGGGTTTGATCGAAACCAAAATCCCACGTTCGCGAATAATGGTGAAGACAACATAGCATTACCGAAAGCTCCAAACAAAAAGTACAGCGCAAAAAACTCACACAGAGAAGATTGACGACTCAACATGAATAGGCAAAAGGTCATGACCAGTGCCGCGATTACACCAAACCAGCGGGTACCATATCGGTCGGCCACGAAGCCCCAAAATACGCCGAACAAGGCTGAGGAAAAGGCAATCGTCGTATACCCCAGTGAAGTCGTTCCTCGACTCCACCCAAATGCTTCCGTCAGGGGTTTCAGAAAAACGGAAATAGCTGCTAGCGCACCAAACGATAGAGCGCTGAGTACAAACACCACAGCCACCATAATCCATCCGTAGCGAGGGTCCTTTTCGACAACTTCTTCTGTCATTGTTTGTTCGTAGTCACGGTAAACACCTGGCGAAGGAGTTTGCTGTCGTTATGCCACACTTCAAAGACCCAGTCCCCAGGCACCATCTCCCAGGGTTCATCGAAGCTGTAACCATGAAGTACTCTATGGCCAACGATGACTTCCTCCTCTGATACGAACTGCGTGTGACGCTCTCCAACTCGGGTTGTAAGGCCCGATGCAGGAAACATAATGTGATGGCTGACATTCGTGGCTCTGTTGGAAGAACCGTGAATGATGTATTGAAATCCAAAATTGGTACCAAATTCTGCCGGGATGGTATGTGTGTATTCGTTGAACAACCCTTCCGATACCGTGGTAACGGGTACGCCGTTATCGAGTAATCCATTGCTCTCTGATTTGGCTGAAAATATCCCGTAGCTAACTAACTCGCTGGCATGTAGCGGTGCTTCTGCCGCTGTGGCAGTAGCGACACAGCACACCATCGACAATAATGCGGCAATAACGCTATTCATTGTTGTAACCTGATGAGAGCTCGGCATCATAGCTGATCATACAATGTCATGCTTGAAATGACCGTTAAAGCCCCAATGTCATGTAAATGGAATCAAAAGCCCGCTATTGGGTCTAATGTCTTACATTTTTTACAGTTGAATGGATGGTTGCTTTTACCTAACTGAACCTTAAAATTCGTCCCAATACCGCAACAGCTAGCAAGGAGATATTTATGGAAGATGCACAATTTATAACAGAACGCCAAGGGGCTGTCGTTTCGACCAATAAGGTCCTGCGCAACACGTATCTGTTACTGTCAATGACGTTGTTGTTTAGTGCTGCAATGGCTGGTGTGGCGATGGCTATCGAGGCACCTTACATGGGTTGGCTTCCGCTAATCGTCGCTTTTGCCTTGTTATTCGCTATTAGCAAGATGAAAAATAGCGCCTGGGGAATCCTTTTGGTATTTGCCTTTACCGGCATTCTTGGATTTTCACTGGGACCTATCGTTAACGCGTATATGCAAACTGCTGGTGGCACAACGACTGTTGTCACAGCATTGTCGCTCACGGGTGTTATTTTCCTGTCGTTATCGGGGTATACCCTGGTTTCACAGAAAGATTTTTCCTACATCGGTGGCTTTTTGATGACCGGCGTGTGGGTGGTCATTGGCGCTATTGTGCTCAGTCTGGTTGGTGGAATGTTTGGCTTTCACATCTCAGGTCTGCAGTTGGCGATTTCCTCAGCAATTGTCATGTTGATGTCGGGTCTGATCCTTTACGACACCAGCAAGATCATTCATGGTGGCGAGACTAACTACATCATGGCGACTGTTGGTCTATACCTGAACATTTACAACCTGTTCGTCAGTCTGTTGCATCTTGTCGGTTTTTTCGGCGGCGACGACTAAGTCGAGGTCTTCTTGATAGCCCCGGCATGTTGAACATGTCGGGGCTTTTTTATTTATGAAATTTGCAATCGTCGTATATGGCGCACCTTATTCACACCAGGCTTCCAGATCAGGGTATTTGTTCACCCGTGCAGTGCTGGATATGGGGCATGAGGTGCATCGCGTGTTCTTCTATCATGACGGTGTTTACAACGCGAGTAAGCTGGCAGTACCACCTCAGGATGAGGCAGATATGCAGGCAGACTGGTCAGCACTGGGAGCCACACACAATCTTGATCTTGTCGTTTGCATTGCATCTGCACTGCGACGGGGCATGTTAGATTCAACTGAAGCGGCACGTTACGATAAATCAGCCGACAGTATTGCCGATGAATTCAGTATTTCGGGACTTGGACAGCTTATTGATACCACGCTCGAAGCAGATAAAGTCGTGACGTTTGGAGTATAGATGAGCCAGATTCTATTCGTTATGTCACGTTCACCGCGTTCTATCAACGCACAGGAGGGGTTTGACGCCCTGCTCATGGGTTCGGCATTTGCGACATGTTCTGTCGTATTCCTCGGTGCAGGTCTGTTTCAGCTCGTCAATGGTCAGGATGCAGAACCCTTGGGCGGAAAAAACTTTAGTCATGGCTTTGGTGCGCTCAAAGACTATGGCGTAACAGAAATTTACTGCAACAAGCGAGAACTGGTTCGTGCTGATCTTGCCATTGAGGATTTGAGTGTATCCCTTGAGCTACTGGATGATGGCGAAATCAACGCGTTGTTTCACAATCACCCAATGATCCTACCATTCTGATGTTACATACTTTTAACAAACCCCAGGCATATATAGACAATCAACCATACGTTGCAGTCGATGATCAGATACTGTTTATCGAAGATGGTGTGTATGCACTGCTCGGCGACGAAGCACTAAACAACCGTTCAGAAGTGTATGCCCTCGAAATCGATGTCCACGCTAGAGGCCTTACCAAGAGAATCCGCTGCAAGGTGATTTCCTACCAGGATTTCGTGACACTCTGTGTCGAGACTGACCAGATAAAGAACTGGTTTTAGGATGACCTTTACGGTCGACAAAGAAGGTTTTCTCGAAAATCTTCAGGCTTGGTCTCCTGACATCGCTGAAACGATTGCTAGTCGGGATGCTATCGAACTCACAGCGGAGCATTGGGAAATCATCAACATCGTGAGGGAATACTATGCGCAGTATAAGATCTCACCTGTCGCAAGAATTATCGTAAAACTGCTCAAGGATCATTATGGTCCAGACAAGGGTAGTAGCATTTACCTCATGAAGCTTTTTACTGGCCGTCCCGCGCGTATGGTCAATAAGATTGCCGGATTACCCAAGCCGACCAATTGCGATTAATTGGTTTTTAACCCTGCGACCTGTCCTACAATAATCAAGGTCGGCGATTCGATCTCCATCTGAGCAACCTGCTTTGCAATAGTCTCAATGTTCCCACGGGCGACTTTTTGATCGGGTGTAGTGCCTTTGGAGATGATGGCTATCGGGGTGCTTGAGGACATGCCATGTGTAATCAATTGTTCACAGATTGAAGCCAGGCCACCCAACCCCATATAGAACACGATGGTTTGATTAGGGGAAATGAGCTCTTCCCAGGCAAGGTCAACGGCACCGTCTTTGGGATGCCCAGTGACAAATCTGACTGATTGGGAATAGTCACGGTGTGTCAGCGGTATGCCAGCGTATGCTGCGCAGCCATTCGCTGCTGAAATCCCGGGGACTACCTGAAATGGGATATTTGCGGCTATCAGTGCTTCAATTTCCTCGCCGCCTCGTCCGAAAATAAAGGGATCTCCACCCTTTAAACGCAACACACGTCTTCCCTCTTGGGCAAGCCTGACTAACAAACTATTGATATCTTCCTGGGCCGTCGATTTGTAGCCGCTACGTTTACCCACGAATTCTTTCTCAGCATCTCGACGGGCACGCTGCAGGACTCTGTCTGAAACAAGATTGTCATACAGAATGACATCAGCGGCCTGTAACAATTGCAAGGCACGCAGTGTTAACAGGTCAGGGTCTCCTGGACCTGCCCCCACGATGTAGACCTCACCCACCGCGCTGTCAGTTTCTGAGAGATAGGTGTCGGCCTTAGCTGGTTGATTATTGATAACCAGTTCTTTACCAGGACCATTTAGAAAGCTTTCAACAATCCGCCGACGCGTATTGGCGTCGGGAAATGATGCTTTTAGAGCCGCCCTTTTCTGTAAAAGATAGTCAGCAACTCGTGCAATACCTTCAGGAACATGGGTGTCGATAAGTGCCTTGATGTGTCGCGCCAGTACGGGAGATGCCCCGCCCGTACTTATCGAAACTATCACCGGCGAACGATCGACGATGGCTGGAAAAATGACGCTGCAAAGTGCTGGTTGGTCTACCACATTGACCGGGATGTTAATTTCCTGGGCATCATTTGACACCTGCGTATTCACTGTCTGATCTGAGGTTGCTGCGACAACAAGAACAACATCGCTCATCTGCGTCTGGACATAGACCCCCTCAATTATTTCATGACGCGCTGTTAGTTGTTTTTGTAAACTACTTTTTATCCTCGGTGCAACTAGTCGTATGATCGCACCCGCTTCCAACAACAAATCCACTTTTCGCTGCGCGACATCACCACCACCGACAACCAAAACGTGTCGGTCCTTGAGGTTAAAATGTAATGGTAAGTAGTCCACACACGCTCCGAAAGCGCTACAGGCTGATAACAGACAGGCCACCCATATAAGACTGCAGTATCGGGGGAACCTGGATTTTGCCATCTTCTAGCTGATAGTTCTCGAGAACGGCAATGAGAGTTCTGCCAACAGCAAGCGCTGACCCATTTAGGGTATGCAGTAACTCTGGTTTCCCGGTCTCCGGATTACGCCAGCGTGCTTGCATACGACGCGCCTGGAAATCAAGAAAGTTACTACAGGATGAAATTTCGCGGTATTTCCCCTGACCCGGCAACCACACCTCAAGATCGAAGGTTTTAGCAGCAGAGAACCCAAGGTCTCCACCGCAAAGGTTTACGACTCTGTAAGGTAATCCCAGTTTCTGGAGGATTGCTTCTGCGTGCCCGGTAAGGTCCTCGTGTGCCTGTTGGGAATATTCAGGTCTAACGAAATGTACCAGTTCAACTTTGTCGAATTGGTGTTGCCGGATCATGCCTCTCGTATCCTTGCCATAACTCCCGGCTTCACTTCTAAAGCAAGGCGTATGGCAGACGAATTTTTTTGGCATTTCTTCGCTTGAAAATATTTCGTCCCGGGCGATATTGGTAACTGGCACCTCAGCGGTTGGTATCAGGTAAAGGTCTCGCTCGCCGTGGAGCTTAAATAAGTCCTCTTCAAATTTGGGTAGCTGTCCGGTCCCACGCAGGGAATCCTGATTGACAATATAGGGAACGTACACTTCCTCGTATCCATGCTCTTCTGTGTGCACATCCACCATGAACTGAATAAGTGCGCGATGCAGGCGCGCCAAGGGCCCAGACAACGTCACAAACCGGGACCCTGTAATCTTGCCAGCGGTTTCAAAATCCATGTGATCATTTTGATCACCAAGCTCCACATGATCCTTGGCCGCAAATGAGAATGTGGTTGGGTCTCCCCAGCTTCTAACGATCTCGTTATCATCCTCACTGTCACCGACGGGTACCGTTGCATCCGGCAAGTTCGGTATAGTCCATTGAATCTCGCTGAGTTCATTTTGTAGCGTGTGTAGCGCCGTCATCTGGTTATCGAGTTGATCACCAAGATCGGTTACTTCTTTTAATAGGGGCTCTATGTCTTCACCTTTAGCTTTCGCCTGGCCAATACTCTTCGAGCGTGTATTACGGTCTGCCTGTAGGGCTTCGGTCGAAACCTGCAGTTCTTTGCGACGTTGTTCCAGTGATTCATAGTGATCTGCATCAAGGGTGAATTTCTTGATTTTCAGTCGCTCTGTTACCGACGTTAATTCTGTTCTTAGCAGACGAGGATCTAGCATGAGTGTCTTGTGCCGTAAAAAGGCCGCAATAGTACCAGAGCGCGGCGCTCCTGTTAATTAAACGCGCGCGTGATCGCCATGCCCCACGCAACGCCGATCAGGCAAAGCACAACGGAACCCAGGACGTACGCGGCGGCGGCCATAAGACGCCCAGCCTCCATAAGATCGAATGCCTGCAGTGAAAAGGTCGAAAAAGTCGTAAAAGCGCCGAGAACCCCGACGATAATAAAGGAGCGCCAGGGCGTATCCATGCTCGCCCTTTCAATTAGCAGGACGAATGCAATACCAATGAGACAGGAACCGAGTACATTGACGATGAGAATACCGTATGGAAAGTCTGCGCCTGTAAGCTGAGTGACTAAATTGACTGTCCAGAAGCGCGCCAGTGCACCTATTGCACCACCCGCGGCTATGGCGATTACTTCAATCATGTTATGAATCCTTCTTGTAACGCTGAAAATCGCTTTCAGCATTCATCTTTCGAAGATAGTCCAGCTTTTCGGCGATCCGGATCTCAAGACCCCTTGAAACAGGATGGTAAAACTCGCTGTCGTGCAATGCTTCCGGCAGATACGATTCACCTGCGACAAAGGCATCGTCAAAATCATGCGCATATTGATAGTCTTTGCCGTACCCGAACTCCTGCATTAGTGTAGTTGATGCATTACGGATGTGCAGGGGCACGTCAAACGATGGGGTCTGCTTCACAGTATCGGTAGCCTTAGAAAACGCCGTATACAAAGCATTGCTCTTTGCAGCAGTTGCCATAAACACAAGCGACTGTGCCAGTGCTAACTCTCCTTCCGGGCTGCCTAAACGTTGTACGACGTCCCAGGCATTGAGTGCAATCTGCAAAGCACGGGGATCGGCATTGCCGATGTCCTCCGAGGCCATACGTACCGCGCGTCTGGCGATATACAACGGGTCGCAACCGCCATCCATCATGCGTGCAAACCAGTAAAGTGCGGCATCGGGAGAGGACCCTCTCACCGCCTTATGCAGCGCGGATATCTGTTCGTAAAATACGTCACCACTTTTATCAAAGCGTCGAATCTCCGTACCGAGAACCTCGCCAATAATTGCCTCAGTGAGTACCCCACTCGTGAGGTCACAGGCAACCTCCAGTAAGTTCAGTGCGCGACGGGCGTCTCCATCTGCAGCTCGCGCCAAAATTCTCAATGCTTCTGGCTCGACCTCTAGACTCAATGATTTTAGGATGGCGTCGGATTCAAGAGCGCGTGTTAAGACATCCTCAAGCTTAGGTTCGGAAATAGACTGCAATTTATAAACTCGCGTTCTTGAAAGCAGTGCATTATTCAATTCAAAGGAGGGATTTTCCGTGGTCGCCCCCACAAAAATTACCGTGCCATCCTCAACATGGGGTAAAAACGCGTCCTGCTGCGATTTGTTGAAGCGATGCGCCTCATCAACGAACAGAAGTGTCTGTCGACCATCCTCCTCGCGATACTGTCGTGCGATAGATATTGCCTGTCGAATATCTTTCACACCGGACAGTACTGCAGAGATAGCTTCAAAATGAACGTCGCATACTGCTGCAATCATTCGTGCCAGTGTGGTTTTGCCAACACCAGGTGGACCCCAAAGGAGCATGGAATGCAGCGTTGAGGAGTCAATCGCTTCGCGCAAAGGCTTGCCCTTATCGAGCAAATGCTCCTGACCTACGATCTCCTCCACACACCGTGGCCGCATGCGTGCAGCTAGTGGTTGGTAGGCGGATTCGTCAGTAAACAAGGACATGTCTAACTATCGCCTGCAAATGTCCTTTGATCAACTATATCGGTATCAGCGGGCGCAGAAAACTCGAACAAGTCTTCCGACAATTCGATATTGGTTTGTGCTGAATCGAAAATAATCTCAGTTCGCTGACCCGCGGCCTCCCGAATAATGATTGCGGAAGGCGTTTCCCCGCTGAACGTCAATGTTATCGAGGCAAAAAACTGATTGTTTTCTTTTGGGATCAGAACGTATACATCAAGTTCTTCATCGGCATAGCTGCTGACGTGATAACTGTCATTGAGGTTAGCGTCGGTGCCTGAAAAAAGCAGAATCGGATATTTTTGTGGATCGTGTTCCAAATTAGCTATCGTGAGCTGTTCTAAATCAATATCGTAGTTCCAAAACGTCGTACCGTCAGAAATTAGAATTTGTTGCCAAGGTGAGGTGGTCTCAATACGAAAACGACTAGGTTTGCTCACCCACAGACTACCGGTATGTAATTCACCATTGATCTGTTGGCTAAATGCAGTATGCAGTGACTCCATTGCCTGGAGCTTTTCCATTAGTGGTGGTGTGGCTTGAGCAACGC
>JAQWMV010000124.1 GCA_029246605.1 Pseudomonadales bacterium
CGCGACAGGTTGCTCAGAATGGAATGATCGCCCTCGATTTTGAAGTCACAATTATCGAGCTCGCCCTCAAAGAGCGATGCCTCACCGTTGACCACTCGGATTCCAAAGGTAAGTTTACTGCCCACTCGCAACCAGATCGGCGCGTTGTGTGCCAAGATGCACAATACATAGTTGTCGAGACCCTTCAGGTCATCGGCCATCGACGAAGCGACTTCGGGTAGTAAAGCTTCTGCGGCCTTAACCCAGTCAGTCGAGGCGTAGCAGATTTCGCCTGGCCCTTCCGCCATGACTTGTTTTGCCTGCTCCATGTACTTTTTGAATCTGTGCATTGGTTGATCTCACTGCGTTAGTTGGGAAGTGAGCAGACTAGCACAAAGAGTAGGTTGTGAAATCTTCGTGTGATATGTCACGGTGGCTATAGGTCGTGAGTTATAGAGTGTACATATTATGATGTTTTGATACTTTATTATTGATGTTATGATGCTTTTTATTGGAGGTGCTATGCGAACCACTTTGACCATTGATGACGCGATTGACGGGGAACTCAAACGCATCGTCAAGCAGACAGACAAGTCATATAAACAGGTTGTCAATGAGACGCTTCGAAAGGGGCTAGTGGCGCCGGCCTACCCGAAACGAAAATACAGGCTTAAGCCCAGTGCGTTGGGCGAACCCAGCCCGCAGTATGATCTAACGAAAAGCCTGCAGCTTGCCGACCAGCTGGAAGATGAAGAACTGGTGCGCAAGCTGAATCTCCGCAAGTGATTCTTGTCGATGCCAATCTGCTTATATACGCAGTTAACAGCGACTCTCCTTTCCACAGGGAAGCAAGGAAGTGGTGGGAAGAAGTGCTATCCGGGACACAGGATGTGGGTCTAGCATGGATCGTTATTCTTGCCTTTCTCAGAATATCCACCAGAGCTGGCATCCTAAGCAGACCACTTACATCTGATCACTCGATTGCCTATGTAGATGAGTGGTTAAGCCAACCTTACGTTCATCTAGTTGATGGGCCAAAGAGATGGCAGGGCTATCGCAATCTTCAGCTTCAGGTAGGAACCGCCGGGAACCTTACTTCAGATACGCTGTTGGCAGCATTGGCACTGGAGCTAGGTGCTACCATTTATTCTGCGGACTACGATTTTCAGAGGTATGCAGGCGTTGCACATGTAAACCCTTTGAGTTCAGATGAATAGTGTAAACCGCGGATGATCATACAGCGGTACCAGACGTGCTGCCGTGTCAATCAACACCGGCAACATTTCATCGTACACTTCAAAGTTCGCCGACCGTGGCACTATAGGTTGACTAAGGACGACGCGTTCTTCCAATAATGCTTCTAGAGACCGAGCTTGTGGTGCTTGCCGTTCAAGCATATGCAAAGCCAGATACGCCGCACCACGAGTTGCAGCTTCATCGGCATCCTGTGGCATGACCACGGGTAACTTGAAGATGTCTGCAACAACCTGTGGCCATAGCGTGTTTTTCGAACCACCACCTGAGAGTACCAGTTGAGAGACCTCCGCTAAGCCCTCTGCTCTCATACATTCAAAACCGTAACGCATCATCAGGCTCGAAGCTTCCATACTCGATCGGGCCAGAACTCCGGCATTAAGGTCACCCTTACGAAGCCCGAGCCATGATGCGAAAGCATTGGGTTGGCGCAGTACGCCTTCGCCTCCATAAAAGGGTAGGGCGGCGACTCCATCACACCCTGGTGGTACGGCTGCAGCTTCTTCTGCTAACCAGTCCTGCAGTTCGGCAATCGTTCGGTCCTTTGGCCAGAGTGGTTTGAACAGCTCGACCAGTTGGTCATAGACAATGGTGCCGCTGGTCACGCAAGTCATTAACAAATGATCACCGGTCACAGTGCGAAAGGAATCAATGGGGCCGCGCTGGCTTAAGATGGGTGTTGTGCCAACCACATTGAGTACGACTGAATTACCGAGGCTGACTGACGCGTCACCCGGTCGACAGCAGCCACTGGCGATCATTCCGACAGGCTGATCGCCTTCGGGGTAGGCCACGGGAATCCCGATAGGTAATCCCAGAAGTTCAGCGCCACGAGCATTCAGTTCACCCAGCACTTCGCCACTCCGGCCAACCGTTGGCAGGCGATTATGTAGTTCAGGAATAAGTGCCGTGATGCTGGGTTCGTCGATCTGTCCAAGGTCATTGAGTTGGCCCGTCATACCGCTTGCATCACCCGGTCCTACGCCAAATTCACCGGTTAGTTCCAGCGCGATATAGGATGAGGGTACCGCGACACGATGGACCTGTTGTTGCCATTGTGTAGGGTAGTGTTCTGCGAACCAGAGGATCCGTGAGAGCGTCATGCGTGCGGGTATGGGTTGTCCTAATTTTTCAGAGAGGAATTGGCCCTCAGGCTCTCCCCGGGGGTCATTCCACATAATTGCCCCGCACAGCAGCTGATTGTCAACTGTGATCGGTTGGTTATGTCTATCCAGCAGCACCAGGGCGTGCATATGTCCACCGATACCAATACCAACGATATCGTTCTCGCTGAAGGCTACTTTGCTGCGTAACTCGGCCATTGCCAGAGGTGTAGCGTTAATCCAGTCCCGTGGATCCTGCTCTACCCACTGTGGTTCTGAAAGGTTCGCCCTGTCTTGGTACACGGCACCTCCAAAACCTTCCATCTTGTTGGTATGCGGGTTGTATAGACCGAAAGTTACCCCGCCGGTACCGAAGTCGCAGGCCAGAATGCGGGCATGCTGGTCATTAATCGATGTCATTTAACAGTCCTTGCATTTAGATGTGCCTGGATCACCCCTGGAACATTCCCTGTCCCACAATTTGATGATACGCTCGCACCAACTTTATTGAACAGGAACAGCGAGTGAAAGCGTATCAGGTCACGAAATTTTCAGCACCTATAGAAACAAGAGAAATTGCGATGCCCGAGCCAACGGGCACAGAGGTGCAGATTAAAGTGAGTAAGGCTGGCGTTTGTCACACTGATCTGCATATTCACGATGGTTACTATTCTCTCGGCGGCGGCGCTCGCCTGGAACTTGGCGATCGGGGCGTCACGCTGCCACGCACTCTGGGTCACGAATTGTATGGCGAGGTTGTTTCGGGCGGTCCAGATGCAGGTGATCTGCCCATAGGCGCAGGTCGACTGATTCATCCCTGGATTGGTTGTGGTGAATGCCCTGTTTGTCTTGCCGGTGATGAGAATGTCTGTGGCGCACCCCGGTCACTGGGTGTCTTCGCTGATGGCGCCTATGCAGACTACTGTCTTGTCCCGCATCCTAAATATTTAATAGACATTGGTGATTTGGACCCGGTTATCGCAACGCCTTACAGTTGTTCTGGGGTCACTGTTTACAGCGCACTGTCGAAAGCACTACCGGTCTCACAAGGCGAATGGCTGGTCATCATGGGCGCCGGGGGGCTTGGTTTAAATGCGGTTGCGATCGCGAAAGCGCGAGGTGTTGAAAACATACTGTCGGTCGATATTGACGATACTAAGCTGGCAGCCGCCAGTGAAATCGGTGCGACGGCCGTTTTGAACTCGGGTCAGGCAGATGCGCTCGCACAGTTACAGTTGATGACCCAGGGTGGCCCGCGGGCGGTAGTGGATACCGTTGGGGCAGAAGCGACTGCTACGCTGGGCATTGCTGCACTACAGAAGGGCGGTCGTTATGTGATTGTCGGCCTGTTTGGCGGTGGTGTTACTGTCGCACTACCAACATTGCCGCTTCGAGCGATTTCTATACTGGGATCTTACACAGGCAATCTTGAAGAGCTGAAAGCGCTGATTGAATTAGCAAAAAGTGGCAAGGTTAAACCATTGCCAGTAACCACGCGCCCTATGGCCGAAGTTGCCGATACACTGGACGAACTTCGACAAGGCAAGATTGTCGGGCGAGTAGTTATGAGCAACTGATATAGGTTCAGTTGGACGGTATAGTTACACAGAAAAAGAGAAACCAATGGAAGAAGCAACAACGGCCAGTGAAGGTAGTATTTTGAGCGGCATACTATGGATGTTCTTTATTTCCATCCTGCTGTTTTGGCTGCCATTGATTGGCCCGCTGCTCGCAGGGGTGGTAGGTGGCAAAAAAGCGGGTGGTGTTGGCAAGGGTCTAATCGCGATTTTTCTGCCAGGGATAGTGCTTGCCGGTGCGCTCTTTGGCCTTGCATCAATGCTGACCGGTATTCCTGTTATTGGTTACGTCGCTGCAATGGGTGGGTTGACGTTGGCATTGCTCGGGATTGGACCGCTACTTATTGGTGCGTTCATCGGTGGCGCGCTGGCTTCCCTATTTGGGTTTCTGTGATGCGGCGAAGAACTTTTCCCACAGTTCGAAATCCTCGATATTGAATATCGATAGACCCACCTGGTTTGTTTCTGCCACCGTGGTTATCCAGCGAACTTCCCCGGTGAGGTGATACAGCGCGACCGTGTCGCCGGTGTTGGCGACGGTCATCGTAAGGATGCTACCGGTGGGAATGGGTACGTTTGTTTGCAGTCGCATGCCATTCCTTGCCAGGTCCATCATCATGCCGCGAATGATGGTGCCCTCAAGTGTTACATCCTTGATGCAGTCGTAGACCAGTAAAAAGACCTGAGTATTGATGTGAACCCGCATCTCTTCACGCTCATTGGATACTTTTTTCTGTAACTCGCGACTCTTGATGTATTTGCTGGCACTCACGAGATCAGGATTGCTGGCGATAAAATGTTTTACACCCGCAAGGCCCCAGGTAAGGTCTTTGAGGTCTGCAGGCTCAAGTTCTTTCCCGAGCAACTCAAAATAGGCCTCAGCTTCTTTGTCCGGCTGTTCGCTAACGTGTTTTGGCCAGGCGAGATACATCCTCAGCAGGCTGCTGAGTTGATCTACAGATAGGGTTATTTCATTAAAAAAACTCTAAATCAATGTGGGAAATACGTCAGCTTGCGCTTTTCAGTTTCTCACGTTGGCCCGGTTGCTGAGTTCATGAAATTCTTGTGTAGAAACTAGCCTTACCCGAGTCAGTGCTTCAAAATGATCGTTAAAATAGCAGAGGAGCTTTGTCGTGGCAAAGAAGAAAAAGCTGGAAAATGAGGGTGAACTGCTAAAAGAGGGGATTCGGCTAGGCATGGAATATGGGGAAAATCGGGGTGTTGTGGAGTTTGAACCCACTGATTCTGCCCATGAAAAAATTGAATATATCTATCGATTGCTGGTGCACGATAAGCTGATTCAACCCCTGGCCAAGCTGGACATGTCGCAGAAGGCGATGGCCCATAAAATGGCGCTATGGGCTGCCAAGCAGTTGCCAAAGGACTGTCCCCTGTTGCGATAGCTTAACGGCCTCGCCGGGTTCTGCGGAAGTTAAAACGTCGAGTGTTATCGAGCACAGAATCTGCCGCGTCTTTACCGACGAGATCTACGATTTCGTTTTGCATCTCTGCCTGTATTTGTTCGACCCGTTGACGTGTTTCCTGTGCCGTCAGTTGTTTGTTTTGTGATAATGCCCTGATCTCTGTATTCGCCTGGTTTGTGAGGTCGTAAACCGCAACGACATCTGCATCTGATGCGTTATAGCGTTCACCCACAGTCTTGAGCGATCGAAACAAAGGGTCCTGTAGTCGCTCGTATTCTGTAAAGCGTTCGTCCCCCATGTAGTCGCGGACTTGTTCATTGGTGGCTTCGCGGGCAGCGATAATGGCATCCCGTCCCCCTGGACCTGATGCTTGCTCGGCGTCAGACTCCAGCGCATGTCGAATCTGAAAAATATCACGGAATTCCTGTTCGCCGTAGTCCATACCATCCATATTACGTTTGATGGATTGTGCGAGTCGTGAGTCGCGTAATTGAACTTCCAGATACTCATCCGGGGTCAGTAATTCCTCGATGGCGCGGTTCAGGTCGGCGGCGGTTGCGCGTATCTCTGTTCTGTCCTCGCGCAGGAAACCGGAACCTTGAACCATAATCGCGGCCTGCCCTGAACGACGGAGAGAGTCCAGTGCGATCTGTTTGTCTGAGGAAAGAAAAGCCAGCGCCTCGTCTAATGGTTTGAACAGGCCGGCAAATACCGGGTCTTCTGCGATATCTTCACCAAAAATATCAAGGAGTAGAGTGCGTTTTGCCTCTTCGTTGCTAAGGGCGGTCATCACTGTTTCGTAGCGGTTGCGCTCGGGCCGTTGCCAGTAGGGTGTTGTAATTTGACGGGACTGCTCTTCAGCAAGAAAGTCGCGATTGATGGCCGCGAGGACCATTTGACGTACCAGGTATTCCGATAGACCCCGCTCACGAAGCTGGGCGGCGAGTGTCGTGAAGTCTTCCTCCTCGGTCAATAACTCGATTTCAGGTACGGCTTGCTGCTGTTGCAGCGATTCATTGGGTGTGGGTGTTATGTGAGCAACACGTTCAATGTGCTTAACAATCGTCGTCGGTTGGCGCGTCAGATAGGCATAAATCAACGTTCCGTTGATAACTACCAGGGTGAGAATCAGGATGTTTTTTAACATGACTATGCTCCTCGATGGGTTTATACGGTGACCGAGCAGAAATCTGTCGTTGCTTCGCTAAACGAGGACAGTCCCTTCATTTTGTATCATCCATGTTTGGTACATGTCAGCGTAGTAACCCTCTAATGCCAGCAACTCTTCATGAGTCCCTATCTCCATAATACCCTGATGATTGATCACTGCGATGATGTCTGCGCGCATGGCAGTGGCCAGACGGTGCGCAATAATGATGGCAGTTCTTCCTTCGAGCAGCGTATCGAGTGCCCGCTCAATCTTTGATTCGCTTTGTTGGTCAACATTTGATGTTGCTTCATCAAGGATCAGGACCCTCGGTCTGCTGAGAAATGCCCGGGCGAGGGCCAGTAGCTGCCGTTCACCGGCTGACAGTGAAGATCCTCGCTCGTGGCAGGGAGTATCAAGACCGAGCGGCAAGCGATCAATCATATCGATAATGCCGACCGCCTGGCAGGCTGCAACGATGTCCTCGTCCGTCGCCTCAGGTCGGGAAAATCTGATGTTCTCTTTGATGGTGCCGTGAAATAGAAAGGGCTCCTGTGGCACGACACCGAGTTGGCGATGCAAAGACTCGATGCTGATGTCTTTCACGTCTATGTTATCGATCAGAATTTGCCCTGAAGTTGGATCGTAAAAACGTGCGATCAGTTTTGCGAGGGTCGATTTCCCTGCACCTGTTGGTCCTACAAAGGAAATACTTTCACCGGCTGCAATGTGCAGCGAGACATCCTTTAGCACTTTTTCAGAACTGTCGTAGGCAAAGGAAACATTCTGGAGTTTGATGTCGCCCTGCATGTCATTGATATCGACAGCATCCGGTTTCTCTTCAACGGAAGGCGGTGTGTTTAACAGGTCACGTAGTTTAATGACCGCCGCATTACCGGATTGAAACTGGTTGTAAAGGTTAACCAGTTGGCTGATTGGTTTAAAGAACCTTGCCACCAGGTTGGTAAAGGCGACCAGTGCACCGACGGTGAAGGCACCGTTAGGATCCAGGGTCGGGTTGACGTCAAGCAGAATAAAATAGCCGACCGTCAGGATGATAATGGTTGTGGCAACATCAACGAACATCGTGCCAGAGGAATATAACGATGAGATTTTTGCCGTGAAATTATTGGCATCACGATAATCACCGACGGTATTTCGATGCTTGATGATATTGTGTTTCATTCTGTTGAAGGAAATCACCAGGCGCATACCAGACAGGCTTTCCTGCAAATCAGAGAGCACTTCAGCAATGCGGTTGCGAACGTTTTCGTATGCCTTGCCAGACACACTTTTGAACCAGACAGTCATGACCAGCATGATCGGCGCAGATATCACGAGAAGAATTAGCGTGAGGTCCACATTAAAAGACATCAGGATGCCAATGATGAATATCAGAGACAGGGTTTGTGCGACCAGATTGACAAGGCCAGTCTGTAGTAGATTTGATAGCGCTTCAATATCGCTGGTCATACGGGACATTAGGCGCCCGGCTTTTTCTTCAGTGAAAAAGTCCAGCGATAACCTTTGAAAATGCGCAAACACGCGTATCCGTAATTCATAGACCAGGAGTTGTCCCAGACGGCCGACGTAGCGTTGCCGAAACCCGCTCACCAGGGCCGCGATAAACAACGAGGCGACCCATATCAGAGCAACCCAAAGTAATACCGTGAAGTCTTTCGGGATAATGGCATCATCAATTGCTACCTTGACGAGATAGGGCCCCATCAACAATAGCATCTCCGTGATGCCTACTAGCAGCAACGCACCGAACATGCGGTATTTGTAGGGGGCAAGAAAATTCATCAGGCCGAAGGAGGCTTCATCGGGGGCGCGATGCTCGAATGTTAGTTTGAGGTCGCTGAAGTCGGGCTCTTTCGCCATCAGTGCATTGGTTTGTTCCCTGACTTCAGGTGGAATCCCCGCGAACGGTAAACCGTCGTTTTTGCCCTTACCACCTCCGTGTCCATGCCAACCGCCCATCATGATGGATCACCTTCGGTGGTGTCCTTGCCCTTCAGGCGTATTTGTTCGGCAATTCTGCCGCGATATTCTCCATCGGACTCATCTTCAATGTCGGTTTCTGTGGCTTCTTCGACTTCTGAAAGATCCTGCTGCGACAGTATTTCGCTGTACCGTGGTACCTGTGCCAGCAATTCTTGATGCGTACCGGTTGCCAGCACTTTTCCCTCATCCAATAAAATCACACGCTCTGCAAGGCTAATGGTGGAGAGTCTATGAGCGATCAGGATAGTCGTGCGATGCGCCATGAGATTAACCAGCGCATCATGGATGGCGGATTCTACTTTGACATCAATCGCACTGGTGGCGTCGTCCAGTACCAGCACCGGTGGGTTAACCAGTAAGGCGCGCGCAATGCCCAGGCGCTGACGCTGGCCACCAGAGAGCGTGTAGCCACGTTCTCCGACTACGGTGTCATAACCCTTGGCTGTATGTGTAATGAACTTGTGTGCCTGCGCAGCTTTTGCGGCTGCGATAATTTCGTCCATGGAAGCTTCGGGCCGCCCGTAGGCAATGTTGTCCCGGATGCTAATAGAAAATAGAAAAGGTTCGTCGAGCACTTGTCCGACGTGATAGTGCAAATTCTTGAGGCCCAGATCACGAATGTCGACATTATCAATGGTGATGGTGCCGGTTTCCGCCTCGTAAAATCTCGATAGCAATCGCGCGATTGTTGATTTTCCTGAGCCTGTGCGTCCCACGATGGCGACGGTTTCTCCTGCTGCTATCGAGAAATTCAGGTCCTGCAGAATGGGCTCGTCGCCATAGGCGAAGTTCACATTAGAAAATTGCAGGTGACCCTCGGGATGTAACAGGGCCACGGTTCCCGGGCGGTCGACGATTTCAGGTTTCTCATCAAGTATTTCGAATACTCTGCCCGCGGAGGCTTTGGCTCGTTGTTCCATCTGCAACAACATGCCCAGGAAACGAAATGGCATCTGGATCATCATGATGTACATGTTGAAAGCCACGAGGGAACCCAATTCAACCTCACCCTGGATAACAAGCCAGCCACCATAGACCCAAACCAATACCTGGCCGATAACGGTGATGTTCTCGATGACCGGGTTGTAGATAGAAGAAACGTCGATAGATCGCACCTGCACCCATTGCAGTTTCTTAGCGGCCTTCGCGAGAAGATTCAGCTGATTTTTTTCCTGGGCAAAGGACTTGACGATGCGTTGGCCATTGATGTTTTCATCGACAATGACAGCTACATCGGCCTGGTGCGCCTGCGTGAGCCAGGATAGCGGAAACATGATCTTTCTGAGTTTTATGCTGATCATATATACGATGGGTGTGGTGATGAGTGCTGCCAAGGTGAGTGTCACATTCACGGATAACATGTAGGCGGCTGCAAAAACAAAACTCATGATCGTGGTGAGCATCATCGGTGCCATCATCAGAAACATCTGGATCGCTTTGATGTCACTGTTAGCCCGTGAAATGACCTGGCCCGTTTGAATCCTGTCGTAAAAAGAAAAGGAGAGGGTGACCAGGTGGTTGTAAATCGTTGACCGAAGATCTGCTTCCAACTGGTTGGAGACACGGCTTAGCTGATAGTTACTCAGAAAACCAAAGACGAATCTGAATAATGACAGGACACCCAGGCCTGCAATGAGTGTGAGAAAGTATTCCTGTTCGCCTTCTGTTACCGCCGCAGGTAAAACGTTAATGATTTCGCCGATAATGGCGGGCAATGCCACACTTAACAACATGGTGAAAATGGTGAGTGAAATCCCAATGGTAAACGGCCACTTGTTGACCAGCAGAATAGGGACGAGACGCATGAACCAGTTTTTTGACTGGTCCGGGTCGACATTGGCACGAGGATTATCGAATCGCGGCGTGACATTCACCGGTTCGAAGTTGGGTTGTTCAGCTGTGTTTGTTACCGGCTCAGCACCGGAATAGGTGGTACTCAATTAGGGTGTCGGGAAATTACAAGCCTATACTATACCACTAAATATCAAACCGACGTCCGGGATATGTAAACATTCAGTCAAGGTACATCCCCCAAAAAAGCAGGGCAGTAAAACAACGTGAACTCATTGCGCGCAGTCAGGGGCTGACATCTAGGTGTAAGTCTTTGCGTTTGGGCGTCCAACCACAGGTCACGAACAGCGATGTAAAAAGTGCTGTCCGGGATACCATGCCGTGTTTCAGAATTTTCAAATCGTACGTTTCCCTGGGTATAGAAAACCGGCGCAAAGCGGCGCTTACCGGTATAGATCAGGATGCCAGGGTCTTCCTGATTGTGTTCAATATACGTTTTAACAATCGGCCATTGGTTGTATCGGTGATCTGCATATAGTGTCCAGTAAGTACCGATCGATATGGCAAAGAACACTGGGACAGCGATAAGAGCGATCGTTAAATGGCTGCGCTGTATGCCGGCGGCCACTATTAAACAAAAAGCCGGTATGCACGGTAGGACGTAAGTCATGAGCACACTACTTGAAAGCGTAAAAAAGCATAGCGGGGCTATGGTCCAAGACAGTAGATAAACGATAAGTGTCTGATTACACTTATATTTTTCAAGTAACTCACGTCTTAGGCCGGTATTACTGAGGCCATATAACATCACCAGGCTCCAAGGCAGTGATGCAATGAGAAAAAATACCCAGATGGTGCCAAAAGGGCGGTCTTTTACCGCGCCGTACTTATCTCCCGCCCATTCGTTGTGAATGTAGCGCTCGAAATGTTCACCGACCATAAAATAGTCCCAAAACCCGGGGGTTCGGGATTCGGCCAGGTAGTACCAGGGTGCTGCAACAGCAACCAGGAGCAGTAATCCAAAGAATAGATGGGTGTGACTAAAAAACACGCGCCAGTGGCGGTATATAAGTAACGAAAGGCCACATGGCAATCCACAGAGTACCAGCGCAACCGGACCTTTTGTCAGTACACCTAGGGCCAGGGCAATCCACATCAACCAGGCAAAACCTTTTTGTTGCATGTGGACCGCTTGCCAAAAAGCCATCATGACTAACGTCGTCATCAGGGTGAGAATTGGATCAGTAATGACGCTGCCAGCGGTTTGCAGAACGATGACGCAGGACGCATAGCACAACACTGCATGCCAGGCTGTACGCCGGGGCATCAGCGTTTTGCTCCACCAGAATAGTGCAGCGCCAGTGCCGATGGTCGCAAGCAGTGACGGAAGGCGTGCTGTTAACTCATTGACGCCCAGCACCAGATAGCTAACGGCAATGCTCCAGAAAGCGAGTGGCGGTTTACCCCAAAAGGGCTCTCCGTCGCTGAACCACAGGGTGACCCAATTCCCGGTAACCATTATTTGCCTTGCGATCTCGGCATATCGCGCCTCTGAGAACTCCATGACAGGCAGGGCGGCAGACAACAGCATGCGCGCCGCAATGACAAACCCCAGGAAAATGACACAGAATTTTCCGTAGTTAGAGGATGTTGGTGAAGGTGACGTCGGCAATGGTTGTAGTAGAACTTGTGGGTTAGGATTGATTTACACGTCACATGCGGATGAGTCAAGGAATGCCGTTGGATCTTGTGGTCAGCAAGAAGGGCAATGCGCCATTTGACGTCGAACTGGTGGTATTCGAAGAGGATACATTTCGGTTGTTGAGTGCCAGTAATTTTGTTCAGGAAATGGCCGCTTTTAAGCCTGAACACCCCGGTGAGATCCTCGTTAAAGGTAACCATGCGTATGCTATTGTGCATGACCTGGATCAGGATCCGACCTGCCGTTCGGAATCGGTGGATATGGCGATTCGGGAGTTATTAGCCTACTGCAATGATAATGACATTGAGGCAGTCGCGACTGAACCCCTGGGCTGTGTCCATGGCAAGGGAAACGTCGATGATTTTGTTGCGCAGCTTAAACTGCTGGCATCCGATGGCAGTCTACGAAGACTATGGGTTATGAGTTAGCGCTATTCAAACTTACGTTCTTCCGTCCAGGGATGGAACGCCGGCATATCGGTATTAACACTGGCAGTAAAGTCTGCCGGTCTTTTCTGTAGGAAAGACTCAATCCCTTCCCTGGCGTCTTTGCTCATTCCGGTAAAATGCATCGCTCGGGAGTCAATCTTATGGGCCTCCATGGGATGATCAGCGCCTAGCATTTTCCACATCATCTGGCGGATCAGTGCCACCGAAACACCGGAGGTCTGCTCGGTAAACTCATGGGCAAGGTCACGTGCCGCTGGCAGCAGATCTTCCGGTTTATAGACTTTGCTCACAAAACGCTTCTGCAGTGCTTCATCGGCGTCGAACACTCGACCGGAGTAGGCCCACTCCAGCGCAGTAGAAATGCCTACCAGGCGTGGCAGGAACCAACTCGAACAGGCCTCGTTGACAAGGCCCCGTTTGGAAAATACGAATCCATACCGGGCTGAGTCGGACGCAAGTCTTACATCCATCGCGCATTGCATAGTGGCACCAATACCGACAGCAGGACCATTACAGGCCGCAATAATTGGTTTTAAGCACTCATATATTCGGAGGGTCAGGCGACCGCCGCCGTCGCGACGAATTTGGTCGCCATCAGCTTCGTAGTTGAAAGTATCGCCCCCGCCTGAGAGGTCTTTGCCTGCGCAGAACCCCCGCCCGGCACCGGAGAATATGATGGCCTTCACGTTGTCGTCAGCATCTGCACAGTCGATCGCGTCAATCAACTCATCGCGCATTTGATTTGTAAAGGCGTTAAGTTTTTCCGGTCGATTGAGCGTGATCGTGAGTATGTGATCTTCAATATCGTAGGCGATTTGTTCGTAATCCATGGCGCTCTCTAGTTTCTGTGTTCTGCTAATTCGTCATCGGAAATTTCAAGATAACGTTTTAAATAATGTACGCCCGCGTAGAATGGTAATGTGTCAGCCAACGCGACGCAAAGTTTGAATAAATAGTTGTGTGCCATCAGCATTAACATAGCACCGCCACTCATGGCACCAGCCAAAAACTGGGCGCCAAAGGTCACGGTGATCACCATAAAAGAATCAACACCCTGGCTGACGATAGTGCTGCCGTTATTGCGCAGCCAAAGGTGCTTACCGTTGGTGAGTTTCTTCCAGAAGTGAAACATATAAACATCGCAATATTGCGCCGCGATGTATGCCATCATCGAGGCAACCACGGCGCCGGAGGTGGTGGCATAGAGCAGGGTAAAAAGCTCCACAGAACCATCGACGCTGGTGCCATTGGGTAAGGCAATTTCTTCTGCCAGATGAATCACCTGCCAGGGTGGTTGGCTCTCTGGCCCAACCGAGGGCATCATGTTGGCGATCCACAGCGTGCCGATAATAAACACATTCAATATTAGCCCGACGGTGACCATGAAATTCGCTCGGGATCGCCCGTAGAGTTCACTGATGAGGTCCGTGCATAGGAAGGTCAGCGGATAGGGGAGTACACCTAATGCCAGGGTCATGGGTCCCAGCTGAATAAACCTGGTGATTCCCAGTATGTTCAGCATGGTCATTGCACAGAGAAAGATACCGGCCATGATCAGAAATACCCGCTCGCGTCTTTCTCTTACTTCATCTGTGATTTCCAACTGACTCTCCAGGGTTGAGCTAGGTCTAGGATTCGATTTGTCCCAGATTCGCGTGGATGACTGCACCGTTAAGCACAGGGTTTTGGCTCGCGAAATAGATGGTATCCGCAATTTCATTGGCCTCGATCAAGCGGTTGAAGCTGGACAGGGCTGCAATGCTATCCAGGATTTCCTGGGATTCACCGACGTGGGTACGCAACATCTCCGTGTTAGTAAACCCGGGGCATACGCAGCTTGTGTGTATGCCGCTTCCTGCAAGATCCTGGCAGGTGGCGCGCATCATGCCGACGGTGCCGTGTTTGCTGGTGACGTAACTAAACGAGTTGGCCACTGCTTTTTCTGACAGCGTGGACCCTATATAGATGATAGATGACCCTGGTTGCATTTTGCCGATAAGACTTTTATTGAGCATCTGTGGTGCGACAATGTTGAGTCGTAAAATGTCGAGCAGGACCTCTGGATCGGTATCCTTCACTGAGTCATTCAACAGACAAGCAGCATTGTGTACCAGGCAGACTTCTCCTGTATCGATGGCCATTGCCAGGATCGCCGATAGTTCTTCCTCAACACCCTGCCGGGTAAGATCAATTTCATGAGATTCGATTCGAGGGTCAGGTGGGGTGCTACGCGAGAAGTTAATGACTCTATAGCCGGCATCGCAAAATTTCTTTGCGGTCGCCAGCCCAATTCCTTTGCTCGCACCGGTGATGACTAGAGTTTTCAAGTTTGCTTCCAGGTCGAGCAACCTGTTTGGCCCGGACTTGAAGAAACCTTGACGGTCATCTCAATGATCCCGCGTTCCGCAAAGCTCGAGTGATCTACTAAGAGCCCAAGGAGGTAGTTCGATAATTCTTCAACGGTGCTGTTGGCAATGGGAAGCACAGTTAAATCCCTGCTGAGAAACGGTAAGCGTTCGCCATTGAAGATGGCGACGCTGTATTCACCATCTTGTTCGATGGTCAGGTGTGGTGAGTGCGCAGGTAAGATCATTTGCTCATCCAACTCGTCGCACAGTTCACGTAGTGCGCTCTTGATGATGCCGTAGTCGAACATCAACCCATCATCCCCAACTGGCGCAGTCAGTTCGCACTCCACTTGAAAATTGTGGCCATGCAAATTCTCACGATCGGTTCTGTTGAAAATAGTAAAGTGGGCCGCAGAAAAGTTAAGTGCCTGTTTGCGAATTTCGATTCGACTATAACGGGTCATGGGTTCTACTCTTTAATCCAGGAGGCGTTTCTTTTTTCTCGGAACGCTGCCATACCTTCGGCGCCTTCTTCCGAACGAAACATACTGACACTCCATTCCTGTGCTTCAGCGAAGGCTTCGTCTCGGGCAAGCTGGGGAATTCGGCGCACGAGTTTTTTACATTGTACGACGGCATTCGGACCTCCCAGATTAATCATGGCAATTTCTTCCTCAACGGCATCAACAAGGCCTGCACGCGAGACAGCGCGATGAGCAAAGCCCATGTCGACTGCCTGTTGTCCAGTGAAGCGTTCACCAGTGAGAAATAATTTCATGCCATGATGCGCGCCAAGTTTAGGCAGACAGACCACAGAGATGACTGCCGGGATGACGCCGATTCGTACTTCACTGAAACTAAACTGGACATCTTCCACCGCAATGACGATATCTGAAGCCCCGACCAGGCCGAGGCCGCCAGCAAATGCCGCGCCGTTGACGGCGGCGATAACAGGTTTGTCGCTATCCTGAATATAGGAAAGTACTTCCGGGTAGGGTACGGCTCTAGCACCACCATCGATTGAGGAACCGGGAGGGCTCTTGAGGTCTGCTCCGGCGCAAAATGCAGGATCTGTACCGGTGATAACGATCGACCTGACGTCATCATTGGTGTTGGATTCAACAAGGTGTTCATAAAGCTCGGATACGAGTATCGATGAAAGAGCATTGCGATTCTCTGGTCGATTCAGGGTGATCCAGGCTGCCCCGTTCTTGATTTCATATTTTGTCGCTTCAGTACCAGCCATTGTTGCTTTCCTTAATATTAGAGTTACGGATTTGGTCTAGGAATATCTTTGATAACCTGTTGCAAACTATCTGTCATGGTTTCGAATGTGAAGGTTTTTTTCAGAAACTAGGATTG
>JAQWMV010000154.1 GCA_029246605.1 Pseudomonadales bacterium
AACTTTCATACATCTCCAAGAATAACCGTCAGGATCAGGGTGTCGCTCTGGATCTTTTTGCCCCCAATCTGCTTTCCCTGGATTCTTTGCCCGAAACCGCAACTGCGCTTTTACTCATTGATGGGGTGACCAATCCCCAAAACCTTGGAATCATCATTCGATCGGTCGCGGCATCGCCCATGCATGGGCTCATTCTGCCCAAAAAAGGCTGTGCCGGACTTGGTCCGCTAGTCTATAAGGCAAGCGCAGGAACATTAATCAAAGCCACGATTTACCAATGTGACGACACAAATCAGGGGCTCTTAGCAGTAAAAGAGAAAGGTTTTTCTGTTTATGGTCTTGCCGCAGACGGCTCTCAAGATTTGAACTCAATTACCAAGAATGACCACGTAGTATTTGTCCTGGGCAATGAATCAGATGGTATGGCAAAAGAAACCGAACAAATGTGTGATGTGCTGGTCAATATACCCATGGCCAACGGTGTGGAGTCTATCAACGTCAGTGCAGCCGCGACCCTTGTAGCATTCCATCAATTGTTCGCGATCTGATAGTGGCAGATGGTTGTATTGGCCCAAGTGAGCAGGTATCGTTGCGCGACGCCAGCTTCTGGCGGTTATTCAAAGATTGATGTAGCTATGAAACGAGTTTGGATTGTTCTCTCATTACTGCTGGTACTGGGGGGATGTGGTAGTGAAAGCGGGTTCACCGAGAATGATCTCCGGATACCCACAGGTTTTTTGCGCGTGGTGCATGCTGTGCCGGATTCCCCGAATCTTCGTGTCGAACTGCAAACTCAGTCGTTCGGTATTCTGAACTTTGGTCAGTCTACCTCCTTTGAACGAGTACTACCGGATATAAACCGCACACTGAAAATCAGCCTTTTCAACGGCACTGAGTTCACAACAGTCTCTGAAGAGACCCTCAACATCGCGCTGGACCAAGCAGTCACAGTGGTGATTGCGGGCACATTAGCGGTTCCACAATTATTCATTTTCGAAGAGCCGGATATTATCGATGGAAACATACCGATAAGGTTTTTTAACGCTACGAGCAGCCCTGAAGCCTACGATATTTATCTGACGCAGGACGATGAAACCGCAATATCTCCAATCGCCCAATTATCGCAATTCGAGGATTCGAAAGTAGAACGGGAGCCAGCCGAAAATTACCGACTACGTTTTGCTAATGCTGATTCTAGTGACATCCTTTGGGACTCCGGTATTTTTGGGATTCTAGAAGGTTCTACACCGGTATTCCTGCTCATCGACAATTTTGGATCCGGTCCTAACACGGTACGGCTGCAGTCAGCGGGTTTTGCTGCATTTCCGGAAGATCAAACCCCGGCTGCAGTGCAACTTACCCACATGATCCCTGATGCTGAGGAACTCATCGATATCTACCTTGATGGCGAGCTCTTGGCGGGAGATCTTGATTACCGTGATATCACTGAATATCACAACATTGCACCGGGGAACAAACTAGTGACGGTGACCGAAGCTGGTCTGCCGGAAAATATTATCCGTGAATCCACCATATTCATTGCTGCGGGTGAATTTCAATCGATCACAGCAATTAATCAACTGGCTATTGCTTCAATCACATCGAATCGTGAAGACCTGCGGCGAGTACCGAGTAGTATGACAGTGACCATTAGTAACTTCGCCACGCCGTTAAGTTTTGCTAATGTATTCCTCATCTCACCTGGTGAGGACTATCGAGATTTCAACCCCTTCATCCAGTTCAGCACGAATACACAACGCACCCAGACCGTAGCGGTGCCCCAGGCTGATTACGATCTGGTGTTTGCAGACCAGGCAAACAATGAAATCATTAGAACCACGCTGCCCGCAGCGGAAAGTGCTTTATATCGAATCTATATGACCGACACACCCGGTGGCGGATTACCGATAGAGCTCTTATTTCGGGGCGATCTACAAAATCAATAAATAGACTAGAATCTATCCTTTATCCTTCAAACTCTTCATACAAAACAATAAGGCAAGCCCATGGTCGCACCCCTAGATGACATAACTGTTGTAGCAATAGATAGCTGGATGGCAGGTCCAAGCGCAGGGGCCATCTTAGCCGACCTTGGAGCTACCGTGATCAAAGTTGAACCGCTAACTGGTGATCCCATGCGCGACATGGGCAGACCCGCGAAAAGCGATGGCGACAGAATAGACTATGATTTTCAGTTTGACGTGGACAATCGGGGTAAGCAGTCGATTCGGGTTGATCTAACCTCTCCAGAGGGGAGAGATATCGTGAAGAAGCTCTGCAGCCAGGCGGAGATTTTTATATGCAACCTGCTGACGCATCGGCAGGAGAAATACGAGATGGATCCTCAATCTCTGTTCAAAGTAAATCCAAAACTCGTTCATGCCACGATTACCGGCTATGGTACTGATGGCCCAGAAGCCTGGCGGCCAGGTTTCGATGTCACGGCATTTTTCGGTCGTTCAGGTCTCTATGATGCCAGTCGAGAAGGTGAGGATGGTGTTGTACCGATGGCAAGGCCAGCCCAGGGTGATCATGTGACGGGTCTGGCATTGGCGAGTGCAGTCCTATCGGCACTTCGACTCGCTGAACGCACAGGGTCGGGACAAGCTGTCGAGACATCATTGTATGAAGCGGCTGTTTGGAGCCAGGCTAGTGATTACGCCACCACGGCTGTCGATCACGCACCCGTTCGTAAACGTGCACGGGAAGGTCAACTTTCACCGGCGACCAACCGATATCCCTGTGGCGATGGCAAGTGGGTTGTTTTCAACATGCCCGACCCGTCGAAATGGCCTAAATTCTGTAAGACATTGGGTCAGGAAACATGGATTGAACGTTATCTAACGGCCAAGGACCGCTACGATGCTATGCCGCAGTTAGTGCCTGAAATTGACAAAGTTTTGTCAGCCAAAGGTCGCGACGAATGGGGAAAAATTTTCGACGACGCAGGTCTTATCTGGGGTCCGGTGCTGGCGCTTCACGAAGTCGCAACAGATGAACAAGCGAACGCCATAGGTCTGTTTCCAACCCTTAGCGACGAAACTATTGGTGACTATCGAACTGTTCGCATTCCGATGCGATTCGCAGGTGCCGATGTGGGACCACAGGGCCGCTCACCTAAAGCCGGTGAGCACACTAGCGAAGTTCTACAGCAGGCTGGGTATACAGACGATGAAATTACCCAATTCACGAATTCTGGCATAGTCAAATAAGACGAAGCGGGGCGCAATAACATGACGATGATCAACTCTGTTACTGGACCTATTTCCGCAGATGATCTTGGGTTTACCCTGATGCACGAACACGTCATGGTGAGCGCGAGTGGACTCTATGACAGTTATCCTGACTTACTGGGGCCAAACCCTGAAGAGCGTGCGATTCAATGTCTGATTGAAGCAAAAAAAGGCGGCGTCGATACCCTGGTCGATGCCACTACTTTTGATTTAGGGAGAAAGGCACCACTACTGGCCGAGGTATCAAAAAAATCTGGTGTGAACATCATCAATGTTACGGGGTGGTGGCTGGATGTGCCGCGTTTTATGGTAGGTGTGTCGGCAGATCAAATGGCCAAAGAATTCATCCGTGATATTGAGGAAGGTTTTCGGGGTACCGACATCAAAGCAGGGCTTTTGAAATGTGCTGCTGATGTTGAAGGTGTTACACCACCGCTCGAAGTTATGGCCAGAGCTGTTGCACGGGCTCACCATGCAACTGGTTTGTCCATCATGGTGCACTCCTATCCTACCGGCCAGGTATCCCGTCGACAGATTGCCATTCTCAAAGAGGAAGGCGTGGACCTGACTCGTGTGAAGATAGATCATTCCAACGACACTACTGATACTGAATATTTGAAGTGGGTGCTTGACCAGGGGTGCTATCTTGGTATGGATAGATATCCAGGACGTTTTGTCAGTCCTCATATGCGCACCGTCACCTTAAAGGCACTCATTGACGACGGGTATGCCGAGCGTCTGTGTCCATCACACGACGGCATCTGTCTAGCCGTCCTTAAACAGCGGGAAGATGGCAGTATGCCCGATCATCCCTTTAGCAATCCGCATCACTTTCTCTATATGAAGCACGAAGTCATACCGGAATTGCAGGGAATGGGGGTGTCAGACGCAACCATTGATACGCTTTTCATCGACAATCCGCGGCATTTTCTGAGCGGCGAATAGTGAACCACTTCACAGATTCGAAGGAATTTCTGCACCTGGCACCCTAAAAAGTACCGTCTGCGGATTGTTGACGGGCAACCTGTACCTTTATTGGTAATGTTGACCCCATGAAAACGAACTTACTTATATTCCTTGTTCTTATGAGCTACTGCAGCCTCGGGTTCGCATCCAAGGTGTTCAAGTGCACAGATGATAGCGGTAATTTTTCATTTGGCTATACGCCTTGTCCTACAAAGCAGGTGACAACCTCCTCTGCACCTACGGAAATGGTCGAACAGCGCCTGGTTAAAATATCCAGCATCGATACTGAGATTGCCAAGGTGCAACGTCAGTTTCGAGATCTGCGACTGGATCTGGAGTACAAACTTAAGTGTGCTGAAGATACTAAGCAACAGCACGATTTGCGAGGTCAGTATCAGATACAAACCAGCGAATTGCTGGATCTCATTTCCCGGTTAAGGTCCAACCGGGGCGAACTGGTCAACGATGTAGTCAAACTGCTAATCACCCAAGCGAACAATTCCTAAAGCAGACTTGCTGCAAAGGCATTGTACGGCACGACCAAATACTGTATATACAACTATACTGTATATTTAAACAGTATATGTGTTATATAGATGTTAGTTAAATGTTAACAACAGAACATTATGGTTAGTACGATACCCGACTATGCAGAACTGCACTGCATCACCAACTATTCTTTTTTACGCAGCGCATCACATCCAGAAGAACTGGTTTTACAAGCAGCTGCGCTAGGCTATCGAGCGCTCGCCATTACGGACGAATGCTCGATGGCGGGCGTCGTTAAAGCTCATGTAATAGCAAAAGAATGTGGGCTTACATTAATCATTGGCAGCGAATTTTTTTTGGACGAAGACATTCATATAGTCTTGCTCGCACAAAACAGGATCGCCTATGGACAAATATGTAACCTCATCACCATTGCGCGACGTCGCGCTGACAAGGGCGAATATCAGTTATCTCTAAAAGACCTGGAATTTTGTCAGGAGCAGTGCCTGGCCCTGTGGATACCTGGCGACTCACCCTCAACAACCCATGGCCACAACTTAAAAGCGCTGTTTGGTGACCGGCTATGGATCAGCCTTGAGATTTTCCCCGATGGTAAAGCGCTAAGACTCTACGAAAATGCAATCGATCTCTCGAGGCGACTTGACGTCTCCCTGATAGCAAGTGGCGATGTACATATGCATCAACAGCAGAGAAAAGCACTATTAGATGTGCTGTCTGCAGTAAGAATCAAGCAATCTGTCAGACTGGCGGGACGATTGCTATCTAGTAATCGCGAAAAATACCTGCGACCGCGCTCGGTGCTCAAAACCCTCTATCCGCCCGAATTATTGGCCAACACTGTGCATATCGCTGAGCGATGTCAGTTTTCATTAGATGAATTGCGCTACGAATACCCTAAAGAGGTTGTCCCGCCACATCTGACCCCGGCTGCTTATTTAAGGCAACTGGTACAAGCAGGCGCTAAACAGCGTTGGCCCGAGAGTACGCCGAGTAACATTCGCGCGCTGCTTGAAAAAGAACTGCGGTTGATTGCCGAATTACATTACGAGTATTTCTTCCTGACTGTATTCGACATCGTACATTTCGCACGCAGTCAGGGCATTTTATGTCAGGGTCGGGGGTCAGCTGCAAACAGCGCAGTCTGTTACTGTCTCGCTATCACCGAGGTTGATCCTGTACGAATCAGCTTGCTGTTCGAACGATTCATCTCCAAAGAACGTAATGAGCCGCCCGACATAGATGTGGACTTTGAACACGAACGTCGCGAAGAAGTTATTCAGTACATCTATAAAAAATACGGCAGACATCGAGCAGCAATCGCCGCGACCGTCATCACCTATCGCCCTAAAACTGCCGTGCGTGATGTTGGCAAAGCACTCGGGATGGATCTGCAATTAGTTGATCACCTGGCGAAGTCCCTATCCTGGTGGGACAAACCGGAAGAATTACAGCTCCGTTTTTCTGAAGCTGGCATCAACCCGCGTAGCCCCATAGTCAATCAGTTTCTGATTCTGGTTAATGCGATCCTGGGCTTTCCGAGGCATCTATCCCAACATGTGGGTGGCTTTGTTATTTCCAGCGGCCCACTCTCCCAACTGGTTCCTGTAGAAAACGCAGCCATGGCTGATCGAACGATTATTCAATGGGATAAAGATGACCTTGAATCTTTGGGTTTGCTGAAAGTCGATGTGCTGGCATTGGGTATGCTGACAGCTATACGTAAGAGCCTGGATTTGATTAACATCTATCGGAAAACAACCCTGACGCTGGCTGACATACCGCCGGAGGACCCGGAGACCTATCAGATGCTGC
>JAQWMV010000090.1 GCA_029246605.1 Pseudomonadales bacterium
CAGTTGGTTATGACCCAGGAAGACACTGGGTACGAACCAGAGGACCACACCGACATTGGTACCGTGAAGGCGGGTTACGCCGCACTGACGTCACTGCACGCTTCGGCTGAAGTATGGGGTGAGGAAGGTAAACCCGGTGAATTGTTCCATCCGGATCACGGCATTCACGCGGCAACTGAGGGCCATGAGATACGACCAGGAAGAGCCATATTTGTGGCCCCGCGGTTTGACGCAAAGACCTACAAGCCTGAGTGAATTTACACTCGACTGACGGTCAGCCCGGAAAAACGATAATCGACCGCGTCATCCACTAGCTCTGTTTCGTCATGCAGCTGACTCTCCTCGGCTGCTTGTAACAACGCCTGTTCATCGGCTGAGATTCTCTGCATGGCCTCGTGTAGGACGCCGTTCAGATTTGGCGCACCATATTTTTCAGCGATCAATGCTTCGATTTTCCCACGGGTCAGATCGCGCACCATTTCCCGGATGTAATCGTTGCTGAGATCGTCGTCAGCAAGAATTTTGTCCAGCAAAGACTGCTGTGCTGCTACCCAGCTTTCATATTCCGGATAGAGCAACATTTGATAATTTGGCGGCTTGCCCTTGGCGGCACCGCCTTTTTTAGCTTTGGCGCTGGCCAGGTATTTTTTGATATCCGCTTCAGACTGCCCTTTGTCTTTCATCATCTTTCGAATTTCCGCTTCAGAGGGCGATTTTTTCTTCGCACCCGGTGCTGCGGACAGTTTCTCAAAAGCATCCAGGTCAGGTACTTTGATCGAGTTGATATCTACCTCGAACTCGAGGGTAACCTTATATTTAGTCATTTCATTACTCATCACACTGCTCCAATTCTAGTCGAGAATCTCGACGGTGCCGGCATCGCCATCGACAATGATGCGCTGCCCGCTTTTTAATCGCTGGGTTACGTTACCAAGTCCCAGCACGGCTGGGATGCCAAACTCCCGCGCCACGATAGAGCCGTGCGCCAGGATGCTGCCAATATCGGTGACCAGTGCAATGGCATGGGAAAACAGTTGCGTCCATGCAGGGGTCGTCATCGGACATACCAGAATGGTATTTGGCTTCATATTGTCGAAATCGGCGGGCGACAAAATCACACTCACTTCGCCTTCGATCCGGCCCGGGCTGACGGCAAAGCCACTCATCAGATTACTGTCCGATGAGTTCAATTTCTGTGTTGCTGCGCCGTTGGCGTGTTCCTCAATCGGGATTGCGCCGGGTGGGTGAACGCGCTTTCTTGCTTCACGCAGTTCGCGGGCCGCGGCCGCCATTGCGGCAAGCTCGGGTAGTGCCTTGCCCTGCGCCCGCGCCGCGATGGCCTTCTCGATATTGTCGGTACGCAGAAAATATAAATCCTCGGGAGACTCAAAGGTCTGGGCGTCCACTAGTCGTTGCCCCAGTTCAGCTGCCATGCTGCGCAATACCGGCCAGGACCCGCCTAACCAGAACACAACTTCTTCACGGTGTGGATAGAAGTGCCGCGCTTTCCACAGGTGCCAGCGAAACTGCCACATCTGGTCATCGCTCAGCACTTCGCGTATTTCACGCACCGCTGCTTTGCGCTTTTCAGCAACGGTGGCGTGATGCGCTCTCGGGTCGTAGTCTTTATCCTG
>JAQWMV010000161.1 GCA_029246605.1 Pseudomonadales bacterium
ATGAAAAATCCGATCTCATACTCGTCGGTCATACCAATACCGCCATGCATCTGCACGCCTTCGCTACTGACTAGATTGTAAGTGTCATTTAGCCTTGCCTTCGCCAAACTGGCCATTTCTGCTAAATCTTCCCGATTTTCATCAATAGCAGACAAGGCATCAAGAACCACTGACTTTGATAGCTCAACCTCACAAAACATCTCAGCGGCTCTATGCTTCAAAGCCTGGAATGAACCGATCGGTACGCCAAACTGCTCCCTAACCTTCAGGTATTCGACCGTACGCTCGAAACACTCATGTAAACCACCCAGCATTTCCGCTGCTAACACTATTCGACCTGCATCAAGCACTTTATCCAGTACGTCTGCACCCTTGCCTTCTTCACCAAGCAACACACCTTCTGCGCCATCAAATTCAATGTTTGCGGCATTACGGCTATCCGCCATAACTGTTCGTGTAATACTAACGCCGCTAGCATCGCTATCGACCAGAACCAAAGTAATCCCATCACGATCACCGGCACTACCGCTTGATCTTGCGACTACCACGATTTTATTGGCGACGTGCCCATCGAGCACAAATTTTTTGCTGCCAGTCACTGTATAACCAGAACCAGCGGTCTCAGCTTTAGTCTCCGCACCATATGGACTGTGATGCGGTGTTTCTTCTAACGCAACTGCAAGAAGTAACTCTCCGCCTACAATTTTCGGCAACAGATCGGATTTTATCTCGTCATTTCCACTTTCTACCAGAGCGCTTGCCCCGAGCACCGCTGTCGCTAACAAAGGTGAACTGGTTAATGTTCGCCCGCACTCCTCCATCACAACACCCATACCCAAATAGCCAAACCCAAGCCCACCGAACTCTTCAGGAATGGTGATGCCGGTCCAACCCAATTCAACCATTTGCTGCCAGGACTCCTTGTCAAAACCAAGATCGTCCTTCTCATCCCGAAGTCTACGCAATTGAGTGATCGGCGTATTGTTGGTGCAGAAATCTTTTGCTGCATCTTTGAGCATGTTCTGCTCTTCATTTAGAACCAAAGGCATGTATAAACTCCTAAGTTAATAACTGTTACGTGCTTTGAGGGGTAACAAATACGTAAGCTTTCTGGCAAGCCGCAACAGTACCAAAAACCACGCACTAAAAAAACAGTGATTTCGGCTGTAAATACTCGAACCTCAATTGCCAGTAAATTTGGCGTCGCGTTTTTCCAGGAAGGACTCTCTGCCCTCTTGATGGTCACTGGTAGCACTGGCAATTGCAATATTGCCCTCAGTCGCCAGTGAGATTTTTTGATATTCCATAGACGCCACCAATTTGGCGTGTAAACAGTTAATATAAGTGAACGACGAGACAACTAGAAGGGTATCGCAGTGGTAGACAATATTTCGAAGCGAGGATTTGATCCTCTGAAATACCGTTTCGAAGATCAGGCTCCTGAACCAGGCAACGTCACGATGATCGCGGACGGTGTCTTTTGGGTAAGAATGCCGCTTGGTGGTCGACTGAATCATATCAATGTGTGGTTGTTGGAAGACTACGACGGTTGGACCATCGTGGATACCGGGATTTTTACCGATGAGGTTCAGACGCATTGGAAAAGCATCTTTAAGAATGAGCTAAACGGCAAGCCTATTACGAGAGTCATCGCGACCCATCTACATACTGATCATACTGGCAATGCTGGTTGGATCTGTCGGGAGTGGGGTTGTGACCTCTGGATGAGTCGCAGCGATTTTTACATGTGTAAGGTCATGGCCAACGATGGTCCATCTGATGTCCCCGATGACGCGATTCGGTTTTACCAGCGGGCAGGCTTCACAAAAGACCGTCTCGAAAGATACCGATCGAGATTCGGAGGGTTTGGTGCCAGTGTGTCACCATTGCCCGCCGGCTATGAAAGGATCACCGACGGTCAGTATATCGATATAGGGGGTCGTGAATGGCGCTCAGTGATAGGCCATGGCCACGCACCGGAACACGTATGCCTGTATTGTCCTGAACTAAAACTTATCATCGCCGGCGATCAGATATTGCCCAAAATAACACCCAATGTCAGCGTACAACCCAGTGAACCAAACGCGAATCCGCTCCGCGACTGGATTAATTCCTGCGCCAGATTCCGCGAATTGTTACCCCCTAACCTGCTGGTGTTACCCGCACACGAAAGTTTGTACGAGGGCGTTCACGAACGGTTAACTGAATTGATCGACTGGCATGAGGTCGCACTCGAAAAACTCTACGATTTATGTGATGAACCGAAACGGGCTGTCGATGTTTTCCCTGCGCTATTCAAGAGTCAAATCACCGACATGAGTTATTTTCCAGCAACCGGTGAGGCAATCGCCCATCTTCATTGTGCTCTGGAGAGACGAATGCTGACCGTGCATGAAGACAGTGAGGGCGTCGCTTGGTGGCAACAAGCCTAAATTATTTTGCCGTAACCTTTCGTGGACTGGAAGACCTTCTCGCTGAAGAGCTACGCGAGTTCCCAACTGTTTCTATCACCCAGTTACAATATCGTCGTGTGTATTTTCGGTCGGCGTATGACCCACAACTCACCGGGTTAACCTGCTGCGACGACCTTTTCTTGGAACTTGCACAATGGTCGGGAATCACCAGGGATCGCGCTAATATTTCTCGAATGCAGGACCTATTGAGTCACATCAACCTTACGGATGCGATAAGCCACATTAGACAGTACCGCCCTATTCCAAATGATTACACCATCTCAGTCACGGTCAATCATGTGGGCAAACGAAACTATACAAGCGCTGAGATTAAGTCAGTTGCTGGGCTTCACCTTGCTCCACACTATATCGAGAACGACAGTCTGGCAGACTTAAATCTACGTATATTCATTGAAGGCGATGCAGCAAGCGTTGGTCTGAGGTTGACGGCACAACCACTTTATCGACGCAGTTACACAACCAGGTCATCCGGGTCACCCGCTAAACTCAAGCCCCCGGTCGCTGCGGCAATGCTGCGTATGGCAAAAGTTACCGATGCTTTTGTGGATCCGTTCTGTGGCAATGGCACACTATTGTCAGAGGGGAAAATTCAAGGCCTTGATGGCTCTGGTGGTGACATCATAGGAAGCCTAAGCAGGCTGTCGATTGCTCAGTGGGACGCGCGAGCGCTTCCCCTCGCAACCAGCACAGTCGATCGAATCGTCTCAAATCTCCCCTGGGATATACAAATCCCGATCAAAGCAGGTGCTGAGGATTTTTATGCCTCTGTGTCAAGAGAACTGGAACGCGTTCTACGCCCGACAGGAAAGATGGTTTTGCTGACGACCACACCGGAAATGCTACAGTTTAGTCAGCTACGTGAGGTAGCAAGCATTGAAATAAGCCTTTTTGGTCAGCGACCAAGAATCGTACAGTATGAACATTAGGAAATGCTCCAAGTCCTTAAACTAGGGATATTTTTCCACTCAGGTAAACTTCCCCCTAATATTGGGTAACTGATGTACCATTAGAGGTCTCGGATCAGTCAAATCGTCTATGTATAGAACTTCAACCCTGCTGCTTATACTGGCGTTGCTAACATCACCCGTAGCAATGTCGCAATCCATTGAGGAACTCATGGATGAAGCATCCTTGTTGGAAAAAAATCGACGTTTCAGATCAGCCTGGGAACTCTATGAGCAGATAATCGTTGCCATCACTGAAAGTAAAGGTCCACATACTACGTCTCTGATTGAACCTCTCCTTGGAAAAGCTAGAAGTCTGGTGGCCCGTCGCAGGTATGACGATGCTAGCGAGGCGTTATTGTTAGCACAGAATATCGTGCATCGTCAGGAAGGCGTCTACTCCAGCGGGCAGCTGGAAGTCATCGACGAAATGGCAGCCCTCAATTTGAGGTCTGGGGATATTCGACAGGCCAACAAATTGCAAAGGTTTTCTTTCGCCATTAGTCGAGACGAATATGGCGCAGATGGTCTCGATATTCTCCCGGCGCATTCCAGACTCATTCAGTGGTATATGGAAACGGGCCAGTATTTTGAAGTACGTCGGGAACTAGACAAGGCGATTAAACTGGTCAAAGAGCATACCTCTGAGCATGATCCGAGACTCATCGACTATATGCGTTTAGTCGCCAAGACTCGGCGTTTACAGGGTATTTGGAAATCTGAAAAATCCCTGATTGAAGCACTTGAGATTCTAGATAAGAACCCTGATCTACCATTGGACGTGAAATCTGATGTCTATCTGGAACTGGCGGATGCCTATGTTGCACGTCGCAAACCAAAAAAAGCGGAGCAGTATTATTCCCAGGTAACTCTCGGAGACGGACAACAAACTGAGCCTAAGTTAATACCGATCACCAGCTCTATTTTTATGCGGAACAAAAGTGGTCCAGTAGATTTTAAGGTCCCACTATCGGAAAAGGACTATGGTGTCATGGTCACTCAAGGTAATGTTGTACAACCGATCCAACCTCGCAGCACACCCATGGTAGGCAATCCCTTTCGATTCTCCCGCGGT
>JAQWMV010000094.1 GCA_029246605.1 Pseudomonadales bacterium
AGGGGCCAGAGGGCAAACGCCTATTCCCTTGCGCTTTCGCTCAAGCCATCCATAGCTTTTTAAGCCGCGCAAGGGAATAGGCGTTTGCCCTCTGGCCCCGGGATCTCGCGAGGCTTTCTGACAGGACCTAACTAGTTTTTCGTGACGGCTTAGGAACGCTAAGCGTGCGTTCGCAGCGTGATAACGATTCCCAATCCGTTATTGGTGACCATTGTAGCGTCTCTTCCGAAATTCGATCTGCTCGATTCAGCGCGTCCATAGCGAGCCCCACGGCAAAAACGTTAGTGTCCTCACGCACGATAGATTCCAGCATGAGTACGGCGCGGTCGTCCAGATTTTTGTAGTGAGTCGTCAAGACCACCAGAGACCATAGCGCGTTCTCGCGGACAGCGGAACGCACTGGTTCAAAACGTTTTTCACCATAGTCAATACCTAGGCCTTCACAGACATCACAGTTATCTGTCGGGCGTACGAATTTAATGCTGCGGTTTTGCGCCACATTCATCGCAAGCCGGTTTTCCTCTTTTTCGAGAGAGCCAATCAGTGCATCGCAGCAGACCTTAATTAATTCGTCCTGGCCACGCGCAGCGAGTCGTCGCACGAGGCAGCCTATGGCATCTGCGGCGACTGAACGAACGTAAACAGATTCGTCTTTCTCCAGTCGTTCCTGCAGCGCACTGACAACCTCCAATGTCGGCGCGCCAGCTGCCCCCAGGCCGAAGGCCCCAGCCTTGCGCACCCAGCGCACAGGATCTTTGATAGCTGATAGAAAGGTCGATGTTGCCGCTTCGCCCAAAGCAACGAGCCCATAGGTAGCTGCGCGGCGCACACTCTCTCGTTCAGCCCGAAGCCCTTCGGCAAGCACAGATATGGCGTTTTCCTCGTCATCAACCGTAGCGAGTTCGTAGGCTGCAGCAATGCGAGTCGGTTCGGCGGCCTCACCCCTGGCATGCAGGCGATCTTTCAGACTGTCGGCGCTGCCCTGGATCTTTGATGGCGGCCGGCCGGTTTGGATCCAGTGATTGTGATGCCGCCAAAGGGCCTCGGTGACCGGGACCACCTCGCTTAATTCGATACCCGTCATGGGGTCTACGGCTAGATCTCGCCAGTTGACCTCGTTGGCATGCTCGGCATCGGACTCCGTGGTTCGGTAGAGCCAGAAGCGCCACATGAAGCGCTGATTATCCTGCCAGGTTCGCCAATCGTCACGGCGATGATTGCCGCGATGAAACAAATTGTGTGAGACCAGAATGACACTGCCAGCCTGCAGGGGCCCGACTTCGAACTGACTTGCCAGCGGCCAACCTGTTTGCTGGAGCGCTTCGCGCATTCGCTTGTCGTGTGCTGTTTTCCGCAGGCGAATATCCTCCGGGTCGTATGTTGAGTTCGGCCCGCTCACAGGTATGCGATCCATCCCTTCTATCATGTATTGGAAATCAAGATGATCGGCCCCGGCAAAGTTATCGTGGTTTTCTTCGTGATTGAAGGCCCAGTATTGCGAATACGGCATGACTGCGGTGGGCCCCATGTCTTCCTTTACTGCCTGTGGGTAATACAACATCTCGATTTGAATCGCCTGATGGTGCCGGGCTTTGCGCAGGTTGTAGGGACCATTGTCATCTTTATGCCAATGCTGATCCTTTGCGCCACTCAGGAAGGCCGCGTTATGGGTGGATGCCACAATAGCCCAATCTTTCCCTACCAGTTTCTGGCAGGCATCGACGACAGCGGGTGCGTTAATGACGCTAAGGATTTCTGGAATTAGAGATGCGGTAATTCGATTCTTATCGAGACGCGCCTGTTTCGCCAATGTGTATATGCGCTCGTGTGTGTCGTCCGGGACACCCAGACTATCGGGCGCGAGTGCGACTAACCCGCGACTTACAAAATCAGTCACCAGGTTCTCTGGCGCGGTGTACTTCAATCTAGTCGCCCCTGGATATTTCAGCCAGTAAGCTAACCGTTTCTAGCATAGGCCATCTCATCGGCTTTTTTGAAAAAATCTACCCAATCGTCGTCCGTTAGTCGTGGCGGCTCACCCAGCTGTCGTGCCAGCACATACTGTCGACACATGATTTCCAAACGTTGCGCCATATTGACTGCGCCGTTCAGGTTTGGTGCGCGGGAGATCATGCCGTGGTTTCCGAGCAGACATGCAGTGCGATCCGTGAGCGCCTCGGATGCATCTACCGCCAGCTTTTCCCGGCCGAAGGTTGAGTAGGGGACGCAGGGTACATCGTCACCGCCAAACACGCCGAGGAGGTAGTGGAAACCCGGCAGCGATATCACGTGGCTCGCCACGGCAACGCAGTAATCTGAATGAGTATGACAAATTGCACCGGCTACCGCGTGTTTTTCGTAAATAGCTGCATGCATGCGCCACTCCGATGAAGGCAAACGCTTACCTTCGAACTTGCCGTCGAAGGAGGTCTCGATGACGTTGTCGACGGTAATGTTGTCGCCGGTTGCTCCGTTCGGAGAGATCAGCATTTTGTCACCGAATCTGACGCTCAGATTACCGGATGACATTTCGTTTAAGCCGAGGGCGCTGACTCGCTGGTACTGTGCAACCAACTGCTCGCGTAGGGTTTTCTCATCGGGTTGACCTGACATGTTTATCTCCTGATTGGTTTCTAGTTATTTTGTGCTGCCGCATCAGCGGCCTGCAACCGTTCAAGTGCAGCTTCGAAAAAATTCTCGTCGCCCGCACCACCGGCCTTGGTGACTAATGACATGGGCTCGGTTCCGGTTGCATGGCAGTAACCACCGCCCAGATGGTCGAAGGATGATACCTGAAGCCGATCAATGCCGAGTGTGTCGATCACCGT
>JAQWMV010000207.1 GCA_029246605.1 Pseudomonadales bacterium
AGCCTTCTCGAAAAAGCTCGAGATGTTCGGCATCCAGTAAGTCCCGAACGACTACAAATCCATCGCGGTGAAAGATTCGACCGATGCGTGCCAGCTCGTTAGGGTCGCATATTTCAAGACCAGTAAGTCCACTGTTGTCGCGTAATTTTTCTCGTAGGGCGACGACTTCGGGGTCATCGTGGACTCTGCTCGATGGGCAGTGAGGATCGTGCTGTACAAATTTTTCAATCGGGATCGGTTGCCCGTTTTCGTCGACGGTTTCATTGGGGCGTGTGTTTTCATCCCATCCGATGGTGTCTCGCCGTAAACTTTCAGGTCATCCAATTCGGCCATAATCGATGCTTCATTCCCGATAAATCTTTCCCCGGGCGCGAACAGGGTCCAGCAACGAGAGATCCCCATGGGGCACCTCATTACCTTCCGGGAAGGGCGCGCCTGGTTTCATGCCGAGTGCAGTCAACACCGTGTCGTGCTGGTAATAACAATTCAGAGTTTGTAAAACGGTAGTTACCAGGAAATAACGTTCGGTCGCTTTTAGTTGTTCAGTGAGTGCCTGTTGATCCGCGATACTAAGATCTGCAAAGGCAGCATTGGTTTCCTTGAGGGATTCTTCATTCAGGGAATCCAGTTCTTCTCGAATAGCGTCGACACGCTGCTCTGCGACTTCGCTGACGTATGCCATGACATCAACGTCCCGGGCGCTAGGCATACCGCGTACTTCATCGGCAGGAATAATAATATCGAGAACTGCATCAAGGGTGCGGGCTTGTAGTTCCGTTAACAATTGATCTGTGGTGATTAGGTCAGCCATGGAAACTCCTAGTCGAAAAGGTTGGCCAGATTCTTTTTCATGGAATCGGCTATATATAGGGCCAGGGCCTGAATGGTGGTCGTTGGATTGACTGCACCGCTGGTGACAAAAACACTGCCATCGATAATAAACAGGTTTTTGACGTCATGGGATCGTCCCCATTCGTTGACAACTGAGTTCTCAGGATCCTTGCCCATGCGTGCGGTACCCATATGATGCCAACCGGTTCCCGCCGTGTGTCCTGCGGCGTCGATCTGAAATGCACCGGCGGCCTGCAGCGCCTCGGTGGCTTTGCCGACGGCATGATGCATCATGCGCTTGGAGTTATCGCTCAATCGGTAAGTGATCTTAGGTGCGGGTATGCCATGGCTGTCAACCAGTGTCGGGTCCAGTGTTACGGTATTGCATAGTTCGGGTAGATCCTCGCAGCAGATATTGGCATTGATATCACGCCCCATATATTTCTCAAAAGCTTCGTGGTGACCTGATCCCCAGGGGATATCGCCTCCGAATGTACCATTGACAGCTGTGTCAATTGCAGCTGAACCGCGGGTAAATTGCAGCGAGTAACCGCGGACAAAGTCCCGGTTTGGATCTGACTCGTAAAATTCCTGGCTCAACATACAGGAACCCATGGGGCCAAGATGAGAGTCAAGCGGCTCGTTGAAGTGGCCCTTTACGAATCCCCAGGGATGAAACATTAGGTTCTTGCCAACCAGACCGGAGCGATTCGCAAGACCATCGGGAAATCTGGCGGAGGTTGAATTTAATAGTAGCCGCGGGGTCCCAATGCCGTTACAGGCCATGATGACGACTTCGGCACGTTGATGATGTTCTACGCCGTCCTCGTCAAAATAGATGGCCCCGGTTGCCATATCATTTTCATCGACGGTGATTTCCCGTACCCGGCATCTGGTTTTAAGTTCAACACCCAGACGTTGATTAACCGGCCAGTAAGCAATATCGACGCTGCTCTTCGCGCCTTGGGCGCACCCGTAGTTACAAGGGCCCAAATTGACGCATTTTTCTCTACCCTCGTAGTCTTCGGTGATAATCGCAGCATCCGAGGGCCACCAGTGCCAGCCCAGTTTGTTGAGTCCGCGACCCAAGGTGTCTCCCATCTTACCGATGGGTACTACGGGTAGAGGTGGTTCATGGTAGGGAATCGCCGGATCTCCGGCCAGTCCGGAGACGCCCATGTTGCGATCGTTCTGTGCGAAGTAAGGATCGAGGGTGGCATAGTCAATAGGCCAGTCATCAGCAACACCATCCAAACTGTTAGCTCTAAAATCAGAGGGTTTTAATCGCGGAAAATGTCCGGAGTAAAGCACCGTGCCACCACCCACACCATTGAAATTGGCCACTGAGATCGCGGAGTCATCTTCGTTGATGGGGTAGTCAGTATCCCATTTTCGGCCATTGGGGCTCTGATTAAACTGATTGCGATTAACCTGCCAGTATTTGTTATTGCTGGGATACTCTGATGGATTCATCCAGTCGCCCTGTTCCAGGCAGAGGATGCGCATCTTAGTATCAGACAGACTCCATGCAGCGGCTGCGCTCGAGGCACCGGCACCTATGATTAGGACATCTACGATATCTTCTGCCAAACCTTATCCCCTTAGAGTAATGCAAGAATCAGAAGGGGCAGGATATCAAACACGCCAGGGTAGTGATAGCTGGCAGACTTTGCCTGTTTAGGTCCGTTTGTTCTGAGCGGATTCCTCGGAGCAGGTGATAGTTTGTTTCTGCAGCTCGAGTTGTAACAACAATGGCAAGAGCAGGAAAGGGTAAAGCAATAAGTATAGAGATGTCATGATGTGTTCCAAAGTATGATTGCGTTTATACACGCTTATAACGGCGCGACGGATTATTTCTGTGGATTTATTTTTTACTTATTGAAGCGATGGTTATGAAAACCCAGAATTGTCTGCAGTGTGGTATGAAGGTTGATAGCGACATTCGCTACTGTCCAAAATGTGACAATGATATAAGGTCACAGACCGATGGATCAACGGTGACAGTTGATATTGCCCATCATGGCGAAAAAGTTAGGGATGCGCAGCGAAAACTGGCAGGCAGTATCGCCGAAGCGCAACAGGGACTCGCGGCAACGCTCAGAATTGTGGTGGGTGGAGGACTGATCCGCGAGCAGGTGTTATCGGATCTGATGACCTTTGAACATCGTGGTGAGATACGTGGATTTACGATTGAAGGACGCAACCCTGGTGCGATTCTGGTGTCTCTCAAATAGTAGAAAGCCTGGTGTATTTGGATACACCTTGGGGCCAACAATAGGAGAATATGAGTAATCAGGTCGAGGTTACGATCTTCTCTGGTGAGCAGTTTTCAATGGGTGAGGGCCCGCTCACGAATCACCTAAGATCATCACTGGTGTGGTGCGACATCAATGGCAGTGCCGTGTACGAGAGAAGTTATACGAGTACCACAACAGAAAATCCGGACAACTAAACAATCACTTATCTGCGTTGGGCATCATCGATAAGTTTTAGTCCTTTAGGGCCGGGCATGACCGTTAGGAGATTTTTGCTGATCAGTAGATAGAGGAATGAATAATCCCAACTGAGAATCTGTTTACGATAAATCAGGCTCCAGAGATGTTTGTAGTAAAGGTAGTGTCTCAAATGGGTGAAGGCTGCGCGTAACTTGCCCGATGCCAACATGTCCGGATATATGGTCAAGTTCGGGTCGAACTGCTGCCAAACGCGCCGCCAGCTTGCCCATCCCCAGCTGATTGAAGTTTTGACGTAGGTATAGTCGGCGGGCCCGTCTACTGGCAGGCCGAAATTGCATCCCGCTATCGACGCGACACGCTGGTCATCGCGATATTTTTTCAGAGATTTCTCACAAAAAGGGAAAAAGCTTTTGTTCGGCAGGCAGTCGTCTTCGAGAATGATGCCCTCCGGCTCATGAGTAAAAAACCAGGTGAGCGCCCGGGATATGTTTGCAGCTGATCCGAGGTTAGTGTCCTGATAGCGCAGAGAGACATCGCACTCCCAGGTGACCAGTTCCTGTGCCAGTTGCCTTACTCGATCGACTTTGTCTTTTTC
>JAQWMV010000216.1 GCA_029246605.1 Pseudomonadales bacterium
CACTTGGCACGCGCCGCGGTTATAGAGATCCGCTTCTCCTTAGGAGCCCTGCTAATAACATCGGCAGCGGAATCTATATGAGATGGTAAAGCTGAGGAATGTAAAGCTCTAGCCATAGAAGCTAATTGATAAAGTGTACAAAAAAACAAGTTGGCGGTTTATTGCGAGCGCTGTTTCTAATCGCCCAGCAGCCTGTATAGGCCTCTCTATTTGCGGTGACCAGTCACAGAGAAATCGTAGTTAATCTCACTCAGATCCTTACCATTCATTAACGCGCCCTTGAATGTGTCTCCTGTCACCTTCAGCTAGGGTGAACAAAAGTATTTTTATGTCACCAGTTGTACCAACAATTCATGATTAGGTAAAACCAGCCAGGAGTTATTTCAGGACAACAAAAACTCTTTTATTGATGGTGGATGTTCTATTTGTTTGTTCCAGATGAAAACTGCATACTGAAATGGAAATCAGGAGGCAACCATGAGCATTTCAGAACAGCACGATCAGATAACTGTTAAACCCTTAACCGGCGCTGGCGGCGCTGCGGTGTGGGGCTTTGACATCAACAAGATGGATGACTCGGATTATGAGCAGATCAACGACCTGATGCTGCAGTACGGTGCAATAGCGCTGCATGGGCAGGCACATGTAACCGTCGAAGATCTGCGGGCATTTGGAATGCACTATGGTGAACTTGATATCCATGGGTTCTCGCCGTCGGCCACAGGTTTTGATGACGTCATGGAGGTCGGTCAGCTGCGTTCAGAGTCTTGGCATTCTGATGTCTCATGGAAAGAACTAACACCCAAGTACTCCATGCTGCTCGCCAGAAAGGTACCATCACTGGGCGGCGCGACGCTCTACGCTAATCAGCACCAGGCCTATGAAGATCTCTCGGATACTATGAAGGCATTTGTTGATCCATTATTTGCCATCCATGATGGGCGACAGTTTGATCACGAGCAGATTGAACACCCGGTCACTCATCCTGTTGTCATCACGCATCCTGAAACCGGCAGAAAGGCACTCTATGTGAATCGCAACTTCACTCAGAGTATCATTGGCCTAGACAAGGACGAGAGTAAAGCAATTCTTGAATACCTGTACAAACACACCACTCGCGCGTTTTACCAATTTCGTATCGACTATGAGGTTGGGACCATCGCCATTTGGGATAACCGGAGTGTATTGCATTCACCCTGCCCCGATTACGACACCAGCGAAGAAAGACGCATGCAACGGGTGACCGTATTGTGTGAAGCAAGTCCGACACAGTAACCCATGCCAAAACGTACGCTAGGACAATCCGGCCTTGAAGTTTCTGCGGTAGGTTTAGGGACTGATGCTTTTGGCATTAGTGTCGATGGGCCGACCGTCAAAAAAATCATCAGCGCTGCGATCGATCATGGGATTACCCTTATCGATACTGCGTATATGTATGGTGGTGGTAAGTCCGAAGAATATATCGGTAACAGCATCCAAGGCCGTCGTGACGATTTCGTGATTGCGACAAAAGGCGGCCACCCCATGGACGGCGGGCCGGCTCGAAGCAACCTCATCAAAGAACTCGAAGTCAGTCTGAAGCGTTTAAAAACTGACTACATCGACCTTTATCAGGTACACGTATTGCACGACTCGAGATTTCCCCTAGAGGAAATGATGCAAACATTAAATGACATGGTGCGCAGCGGCAAGGTCCGCTATCTAGGATTGTCCAATATGTACTCCTGGCAGTTGTGTCGCTGCAATGATCTGGCGGAGATCCACGGCTGGGACAAAATCATCAGCGTGCAACCGCATTATCATATGTTCGAGCGAGAAGTTGAATCAGACCTCAGTCAGTATTGCCAGTGGGCCGGCGTTGGGATGCTGCCTTACTTCCCTCTTGCAGGTGGGCTCCTCGCTGGAAGATATACGAGAGGCGAGGAACCCGCCTCAGATAGTAGAGCAGGTTCCGATGCATGGGGAGCCGGTATGCGGCGATACTTTGATCACTACGGTACCGAAGCTACCTATGACGCCATCGAAGCGCTGGCCGAGTTTGCACGGGCTCGTGATCACACGCTCGCGCAGCTTGCCATAGCCTGGTTACTTCATCGACCCATGCTCAGTTCAGTCATTGCCGGTGTCAGCAAACTTTCTCAACTTGCGGACAACGCGACAGCAGGTCAGTGGGAACTCAGCCAAGATGAAATGAACGAGATCAACAGTATCATCCATGCACCGCGGCGACCTTTGCCGACCAGTTGGGATTGGACGCGTAAGCCGCTGTAACCCCAAAAACTTCTCGTTTATTCCGAGGTCCGGCTGAGGTTAGTCAGGAATCCTGTGGGGGTGTCTAGCAGGCTTTTTGGACCTTTAGATCAACATCACATTGTACCTGCAGCCGCCACTTACCTTCGCCAACGCCTTGACGAAAGAGGGGTACTGGTAAGTTTTGGAGCTGGCAACTTATTAGGATTAGAAGATGCAGGTGTATGCTCCAAAGAAATGGGAGAATATATTTTTGGTGAAATTTCAGTAGGATGTGCCTTCTGTACCATTCTTGGTACAGAAGGTAATTTACTGCGCCTACAGCGCTCTATTCATCCTCGTGCAACTTCACCGTGCCCACATCACCATCGACAGTCACCATCTGCCCGTGCTTGATTCGCTGAGTGCTGGTGCCTGTTCCCACTACGGCAGGAATGCCGTACTCCCGCGCGACAATGGAGCCGTGTCCCAGAATTCCACCCATATCAGTCACCAGCCCTGCCGCATGTGCAAAGAGCGGTGTCCAGGCAGGGTTAGTCTGAGGGCACACCAGAATCGTTCCTGGTCGCATCTGGTCGAACTCCGCCGGTGAATTGATCAGACTCGCTGGTGCTGTGATCGTGCCAGGACTGACCGGCACACCCGTCATGGTGTCGGAATTTGGATCGTTGACTGCCTGCGTTTCCTTAAACTTCACGCTAGGGTCGTCGCTTGCGTCGAAGGGTACTGTTCCCGGTGGATGCAGACGCCTGCGAGCTTCCCGGAGCTCAAACCGCTCAGCGGTCAGGGCCTTGAGTTCGGGTATCGCCTCATTATTGGCATGCGCTGAAGCCGCCTGTTTCACCTCTGTCATAACGAGATAGAAAATATCATCTCTGCTGTTTAGCGTGCCGACATCGGTCAAACGCTGCCCCAACTCCAGCGCGAGCCTGCGCAAAGGAGGCCAGGCCATGTAGAGGTAATACATCACTTCTTCCCGGATATATTAGAAACGATGGGTGAACCAGTGTCTGAAACGGAACTGCCAATACTGCAAGCCTTCCAGCAGTTGCAGGATATCTTCCATCGCCTTTTCGCGTTTCTTCGTCGCTTCGTCCAGGTGGTTTTGCGGGTTGTAGTTGTCGTCAGACACCATTGTCTTCATGGTGGCTAGCAGGGCGGATGGATCTTCCAGAGGTAAGGGTTCCCCAAAATCCAGGCTGTAGCCAAGGTGGCCATACAGATCGAGATAACCGTTTATCGCCTTCACAACAGCCGCTGCTGCTGGGGTCTCCTCAAGCGTCTGCATCAGACGTATTGGTGGCGTGATGAGGACCAGTTCCTTAATCGCGGCATCTTCACGAATCTTGCTGGCGACTTCAAACAAGTGTTCGTTAGCCTCCATGGTCTTGGATCTAAATCCAGACAAAAATTGTCCGCTGGTGAAATGGTGATCAGGCAGGGTTTCTTTTAGAAAGGCCTGCAGCTGATCATCGGTGGACTTCGCCACACCGAATGTATGGCCGCCATTGCCACTCCAGAAAGTACCACCCGCGATGGCGGTTTCCCAGATGCCCTCAACGAGTTTGTCATCTGAAGCACTCGCCAGGTCTACCTGCTCCCACTTTTCTCGTACCGAGAGGATGTTGGGCTTCGCCCAGTCATAGAAATCTGCAATCTGATTCTCGTTCACCTGAGTTCTAAAGAACGCACCGAAGGTCGGGTTTGTGCTCTCCGGGCGCGTTATAATAGAAGCTACGTCTTCGTATTCTGAAGATGCAGTCCAGTTGTCAAATGCCGTGCGGTCCTCACCGGATAACGACTCCAGAAACAGACCCAGGTCATGCTCGGCCATTTCATCATTATTCACACCTTGTTGCTTGGCACTCTTTTTCTGTTGTTCTGCCCTCATTTTCTCGCTGGGCTTTTCCTTTTCTTGCGTACCGGTTTCTGCTGCCAGCTCAGCTGCATCCAATTCCGACTCGGTCATCGCCTCGCTAACACGTTCCTTGCGTGCCTGGATGATGAATGGCCAGTCGAATCGCTGATACGCAAACCCGTGCATGGAGATAAACATGGGGCCGCCACCTTCCATGATGCTTGGCTTTTTTTTGCCGTCCTTGCCTCTTTCCAGGCCTTCCCACAGATAAAGTTCATCGAACAGCGGGGTACAGGGGTCCGGTATGTTTTCCACGATCTGCCTGCGAGCAAGAATTTGTGCGGGGGGTGGTGGCTCCCACACCACATCAATAGGCTGTGGCGGAAGGTTAGTAATCGGTCGCGACTGCAACATAAAGAGTTTGCCTCCCGAGTAAGCCCATTCAACATCCTGCGGAACACCACCGAAATGTGCTTCGGCTTTCAGCGCAAGTGTCACCAGTTCCTCAATGGCTTCATCCGACAAAGACGAGGTACCCCGATCTTCCTCGGCGATGTCCTCAAGTCGCGTGCCCTGTTCACCGTCGGAGACAATCTTCTGTTCTTTGGCACCGATGATGGTATCTGTGGCCTTCATGGTTTTACGATCGACGGTATAGGTATCGGGTGTTACCTGTCCGCCTACCACCGCCTCACCTAATCCAAAACTTGCATTGATGAGCATTTCCGAACGCTCCCCGGTCGCGGGGTTGGCGGTAAACAGAATACCGGAAACATCGGATGGCACCATGAGTTGTACTACTACAGCCATAGCCACCGCATCGTGTTCGATACCCATTTGATGACGGTAGGCGATCGCCCGGGGGGTCCACAGAGATGCCCAGCAATGACGCACTGCTGTAACGATCTCTTCGCCACCGCGTACATTCAAATAGGTGTCCTGTTGGCCCGCAAAGGACATGTCTGGCAGATCTTCCGCGTTAGCCGATGAGCGTACAGCGACCGCTGGATTGTCTCCTGCCACGCCGGCATACGCCTCGGTAATTTCCTGCGCCATTGCGCTGGCTATTTTCTCTTCAGCAAACAGCGCTTGAATAGCTTCGGATGCTTTGTCGAACGAGAGGTTCCACTCTCCAATCTCAGGTTTGGCGAGTTCTATAATTTTTGACTGTAGATCGTTGTCCGAAACGTATTGTCGGTATGCGGCGGTGGTTACGTAAAAGCCGCCAGGGACGTCAAGTCCTGCATTGACCATTTCGGCTAGTGAGCGGCCTTTACCGCCGGCTACCTCTAGAGTGGCTTCTCTGGTATCGATTGGGAGAATATTTGGAATAGCCATGTACTAAATTTCCTTACAATTTGGTCGTCATACTGTATAGCGTCAGCGCTGCATGTCTACTGGTATATGTCAGAAATTTGTAAGAATTTACCCTGAAAGTGTTTCAATCGATTGTCTGATGACCGCCGAGACAACGTTTCGGCTTTATTAGCAAAATCTCATCAAAATTGGGGGTATCAAGCCAATATTTTTGCCAGAGTTTTAAAAAACCTGGGCTAAAACGGGCGGCGTTGCGGTAGCCTAGCCATAATCACGTCTCCCGTGATCATC
>JAQWMV010000222.1 GCA_029246605.1 Pseudomonadales bacterium
GTCTTTTCGGCTGACTCGGTGAAATATAACCTAAAAGACCAGGGGCCGGTCTGCTCGATCCGCTCAATATCCCGGAAGGCGCTTCGCCAGCTAAGGGATGCCATGTTTTTGTACGCATCGAAGGTCCAAAGGACATCGTCCATGGTGACAGGCACACTGTCATGCCAGTAGGCGTTCTTACGCAGAGTATAAGCGACCCAACTAAAATCGTCAGCGACCTCGATAGTCTCGGCCAGACGACCGTAGTAAGTCGCGAGTTCATCGTCTGCTTGCATCATCAACCGCTCATGGGTGATCGAGAATATGCGCGGGTCCATGTAACCGGCCAGCGTTCCCTTGTCGGCAAACGGATTGAGATTGTTAAAGGAGCCAACGGCAGAGACTCTGACTGTCCCACATTTGGGCGCATCAGGGTTTACATAGTCGAAATGCTCCATATCTTTTGGATACTTGGGTTCTCCAAAATATGCAAAGCCATGACTGGGTTCACCCGCTAGCGTTTCCCCGGCGACGAAGACGATGAGCCCCAATAGAGTGTGTAGGAGAGCAACTCCAATCTTTCTCATAATTAATGGATGTCCGATCCCATTTATCTTGAAACGGCGCCAATCTGGTCGCCTTCGATACTTTCCGAGGGCTGGCCATCAACACCAACGGGTATGTCGCCAACCAGGGTCACTCGGTAGAATTGACGCTCGAAATCGACGTCAAATATATCTCTTGGGGCAAGATGTGCCGTAGAACGGTTGTCCCAAAACGCCACACTGCCGGGCTCCCATTTAAATCGCACGGTAAATTCTGGCCGCACGGCGTGTTCCCACAGCATCTCTTGGATCTTGAGATTTTCCTGCGGTGCTAAGCCCACAATTGATTTGAGGAACGCCGGGCTGATATACAATACACGCTCACCCGTTTCAGGGTGGACTCGGATCAGCGGATGATTTGAAACAAGCCTATTGCTGTCGACAAACTCATCATACTTAGACGCGAAACTGTGGCGACCTTTGAGCCCCTCGAGAAAACGCTGTAACGCGGGAGAGAGCGCGTTATAGGCAGCGGCCAAGTTGGTCCACTGCGTATCGCCGCCGTACGGCGGCACAATATCGCCACGCAAAATCGATGCAGCAGGCGGATTGATCGCGGCCGTAATGTCGGTGTGCCAGCCAGACCAAGGTCTCAGTATGGGTGTTGTTGGATTCTTATTAGCGTTGCGAAATTTCGCGACCGAGTAAATTTCAGGGTACTGGTCATCGCCTCCAAATACGACATGGCCGGCTGTTAACTCGCCGAAATTTCGCGCAAAATCGATTTGCTTTTGGTGATCGAGATCTTGATCCCGAAAAAAAACGACCTTCCATTCCAGCAGCGCTGCCCGGATGTCCTGCACCTCTTGCGGCGCTAGCGGTCGAGAAATATCAACTTCGTCAATCTGCGCACCGATGTGTACGGATAGTGGAATAACCTTGACCATCATGCTTCCTTTTGACTACTGGACGTAATACTCAAACAGCACCAATTGCACGTTGAAATATGGGGGTGTCAGGACTACTTGTCAAATATGCAGTCATGCAACATGTTGTGGTAACCGGTGATCCGAGTGGTTTTGATCGCGATCTGCGTTTAGTCTAAAAGACTATGAGAGGCGTATTTATCATGACAAAACTGAACCACAACCGACTGGATCGGCAATCCCATCGATGATGCTTACGCCGACCAGAGCATGAGAAATGAGCCTCTGGTAGAAATAACGCAGATCAAGGGGATCTCCGAAACCCATCCAGCACTCTCACCGAATGATGAGTGGGCCGATTTTGAAATCTTGTCCTGGATGTCCGCACCGCGAAACCCGCTGCCGGTGCACCCGAGGCAAACTACATTCGCGGCGCCCTCCAACAGGGACTCGCCAGAGAGGCAGCCGGTGGCGTCAACCCCTATAAGCTAGGGTTCGTCGGTTCCAGCGATACACATACTGGAGCCACGCCGGATGAAGAATCTAACTATCCAGCCAAGAACGGGATTCTCGACATTACCAACGCTCAAAATGGGTAATACACGGGCGGGCAGGATCTTGCTCCGAGAGCCATCCCGCACCTCTTCCCATTGACATCATAGCCAAGTGCGATCTCCTTCTTCGTTCTCGTTTCTACTCAACCCGTGTGGACGGTATTCATGCACGAGCATTGAGTTGATTGTGTCACGCAATCTTCCCACAAAGCTCACAGCACTGTCATCTGAGACACCTTTCTTCCGACCCTGTTCAAAAAGCTAGTGATGGCACCATTGGAAGTTGGTAGTTGTTCAACATTGCCTGCTTGGGTCCTGTGTTGTTATCTGGTTCAATAGCAACCGGATATTAAACCCAGACAGGAATAGTTGGATGCTTTGGAATATTTATCTCTCAGGAGAGATTCACACTGACTGGCGAGACCAGATTATCAAGGGGGCCAATAACCATGGTCTGAGCGTAGAGTTTACGTCGGCCGTGACAGACCATGAGGCGAGTGACGCTGCAGGAGATCTATTGGGCGGCGAAGACAATCAATTCTGGCGAGATCACCGGTCTTCCAAGGTCAACAGCATTCGCACGCGGACGCTGATTGAGAGCTGCGATATCGCGGTTATTCGATTTGGTGAGAAGTTTAAACAATGGAATGCAGCCTTTGATGCCGGATACTGCGCGGCTCTGGGTAAGCCCTACATCACATTGCATGACGATGACATCATCCATCCCCTGAAGGAAGTCGACGGTGCTGCGATGGCCTGGAGTCAGACGCCAGAGCAGGTCGTTGAGATTCTCAGATATGTGATTGCGAAGGCTTAAACTCGGGCAGATCAGCCATTATTGATGCCACCTCTGACAATCTCTGGACATCCAGCAACAAGATCTGCGATATAATTGCTTTATGTAAACCCAAAACATAGTATGTCGGTCCTCGACATTCACTAAAGACACACGGAGTATTCATGATAACTGCCAGCATAGATTTTGAGGGAGGAAAGATTCAAATCCATCGCAAACCTGAGTG
>JAQWMV010000223.1 GCA_029246605.1 Pseudomonadales bacterium
AGACTGGCTACCATCATACCGCCGGTAAGATCGTCGGCGATTACTCCAAGCTCAAGCATGGTTAAATTCTCTTATTCAAGGCGAGCGATGATACCAGTTTTCCCCAACATATTGCTGACGACGTCCCGCATTTTGTAATCAGAAGAGGCTGTAATTATATACAGTAGTTAGGTAGACTGATTATATGGATGAATGGGACTGGACAGCGCCGAATAAGGTCACGCCGCAAAAGGGGCGTGGGGCTTCATCGAACCCCGATAGTCGCTTTGCAGATAGATCCATTACCACATTCCAAGATGGCTGGGATTCGCAAGACGATCAGCCTAATAAGCTTAAGACTGAAGTGCTTAAAGAAACCTCGCGAACAATTATCAGCACTAACAATTCACCGGATATTCCGTTTCAGTCCTCGATTAATCCGTATAAAGGTTGTGAACACGGCTGCATCTATTGCTATGCAAGACCCACCCATGCCTATTGGGATCTGTCTCCGGGGCTCGATTTTGAAACAAAAATCATTGTTAAAGAAAATGCTGTAGCGCTACTTAAAGATACGCTGAGCAAGCCGGGCTATAAGGTTTCACCGATTGTGATTGGCGCGAATACGGATCCCTATCAACCCTTGGAGGCAACACTCAAGATCACCCGCTCGCTCATTAAAGTGTTGTCGGGTTTTAACCACCCGTTCTCGATCATCTCAAAAAGCGGAATGATGACCCGGGACCTTGATCTGCTGGCACCGATGGCAGAGAAGCGTCTGTTCAGCGCTGCAATTAGTGTGACCACGCTGGACAATGATCTAAAGCGCAAACTTGAACCGAGGGCGGCATCCGGCCAGGTCAGACTCGATACCATTCGGACGTTGACCGAGGCGGGTATTCCGGTATCCCTGATGGTGGCACCCATCATTCCCAGCATTAACGATAATGAGTTGGAACGCATTCTTGTCGCCGGCCATGACGCTGGTGCGGTTTCTGCTACTTATATATTGTTACGACTACCCCTTGAGGTCAGCGATATGTTCAGAGAGTGGCTGGCGGTACATTTCCCGGATCGTGCCGACAAGGTCATGGGTATTGTTCAGAACACCCGCGGCGGCCAAGACTATCAAAGCCAGTTTGGCGAACGCATGCGTGGCTCAGGGGCGTTCGCTGACTTATTGCAGCAGCGCTTTGATGTTGCCTGCCGCAGGCTCGGTTTCAAACGTGGGGAACATACCAGTCTCGATAGTTCGCTGTTTAAAAGAGTCAACCAACAGCTGACGCTTTTCTGATCTGCTATTCTTGCGAGCAAGAGCACGATGGGAAGGATCACTACGCCACCGTGTCTTAAATTTAGATAGAAATTCAGCATCATAGACATCACCGTCCTCCTGCGGGGATACTGCGACCCGAAACAGGCGGCTGTAGCGACTCCTCAGGATTTTTAAACTTTTTCCATTCTTGCTCGATACCCGCCCGATCCAGCGCGCCACAAGCAACCAGTATACGATGTCGAAAAATAGCGGGAGCCCGGTTTGCTATTTTCCAGGTACTCAGGATGCCGCGACTCGGGCCAATACCAAACTGTCCATCCACACGCCACGGGGTCGGATGATCGGAGTTGGATGGATGATCCATAATCGCAATCGAGCAAAGCGGTTCGGGTATTTCGCTGCGACCGGGGATAGGCATTTCAACAGCAACCCATCTCGCCCGCTGGCCTTCCGCATCCTGATTGGCCTGGCCCTCACTGTTCAACGCCCGCCCACCATTTTCCCGCCGAAAAGGCATGCGTAAAAACATCCCGCCGTAAGGAAACTCGCCGATGGCAGTATCTGTCTTCGCCTCCGCTTTCCATTCCAGATCGAGTATCGATTTCTGACCGTTGTCACGATCACGCATTGTCCAGGTTTGGGTTTCGACAATGATCGTGTTCCCGTCTGCGGCGAGCATATTATAGACGGTTTGCCATGACACCTCGGGGCCCGCTGCTTCGAGAACGTCCGCCGATACACGCTGCCAATAGTCAGTCCCCGGATGGTGGAAAAAGTCCCGGCCGAGTTGTTTTTGAATATCTGCGGGTTTATCTGGCTTGTAGAACCACTTTTTGATGATGTCAGGACCAATTGCTGAGCCATTGACCCGCGTAAATCCCCAATAAAGGCCTGTCTGGTGTGGGTGGTGCCCAGGGCTGTATTCCGTGAGTTCGCCAATACCATCAGGCGCCATGATCGGATGGAGGAACGGTCGGTGGTCGGTCTTTGCATCCTGAGTAACGATTGGCTCGACCAGGTCGTTGCGAAACACGGCTATTTGTTGACCTTTGTGCTCAACATGGAATTCATTGGTTTTCATCAGGGCTCCGGAATTGTTTGTTTTCCTAATTGGGCAGAAACTGTTCCGCCAGCTTTTCCGACCAATTCTTGTTTGCGTCGATCGTGCGCCCTGCATTATGCGGCGTGTGGACAACATTATGGCGGCCCAAAAATGGGTCATCCAAAGGCAAGGGCTCCCGATCCCACACGTCGGCCGCCAGGCTCAACTCGTCCGCCAGCACACGCCGCCTGACGGCCGGCATATCGCAGATCATTGCCCGGGTCACCAGCACCACCAGGCAACCCTTGGGCAATGCGTCTATGTGCTCTGCCGTGACCAGGCCGCTCGTCGACCGGGTCAGGGGCACCATCGGTACGAAGATCTCGGCATCCTGCACCAGCCTCTCCAGGTGCCATTCCCGCCGCGAGCCGGCCCGATGGAACGAGGGCTCGGTGGCGAACGGATCCCAGGCTGTCACGTCGGCGCCCAGCATGTGCACGAAACTGGCGTATCGACTGGCGATATTGCCAGCCCCCACGATACGCACCCGCTTACCGGCGATTGTGCCGCAGGTGAAATCCGGATTGTCACCGAACTGCTGACCACGGGCTCCCGGCACACCCTTGCCATCGGCGGGACTGTAGTCCCAAGGGCCGAGATCAGTAATGATCTGGTGGTGCAGTTGCGGAATACGCCGCAAGCCACACAGGGTCAACGCCAGCCCATACTCGGATACCGACTGGCTCCAGAAGCCTTCGCTGGGATGGGCATGTATCTTCACCTGTCGGGATTCCAGCTCGGACTTGCTCTGCTCGTCCAACCCGCTCCCGTACGTGCCC
>JAQWMV010000234.1 GCA_029246605.1 Pseudomonadales bacterium
TGCCTGGGTTTCGCGGCTGGACGTGCGATCTAAGCCAGACGAATCTACTTTAGCAATCTGGAAAGAATACCTATCCAACTGAAATAGTGGTTTATTCCTTTTATACTCTAGCTAACTCGTAACGTGCACCCGTCTAGGAAGAACACTATGGCAAAGAAAATGGCAAAGAAAACGGCTCCCCCACCCGCGCAGGTCTTCCCACCCAGGGACGTGAGCCTCGGTCTCACCCGCGCCGAAGATGTGGCCTTCCCCCTACGCTGGGGAATCATCGGCACAGGAGAAATTTCCCGCCAGTTTGTTAGCGCGGCGCGCGAATGTACCGGTGCCACCATCGCGGCCGTGTCCAGCCGGTCGGCAGAGAACGCGCATGCATTTGCAGGGGAGCACGGCGTCGAGAAGGCATACGAAACCTACGAGGACATGGTGGCTGCACCGGATGTTGATATTGTGTACGTCGGCACCCCTGGCGATGTGCACAAGGAACACAGTCTGATCGCCATCGAGTCTGGCAAGCATGTGCTGTGCGAAAAGGAGCTCACAAGCTCCGTGGCTGACGCCGAGGAAATGTATGCCGCTGCAGAACGGCACAATGTGATGTTACAGGATGGCGTGTGGACGCGTTTTTTTCCCGCGGTCGAGCATGCGCGCCACCTGATCGAGGAGCGAGCCATCGGTGACGTGACGATGGTGCAGGCAGACTTTGCACTGGTGTATACCCTGCAAGCCGTGACGCTCGCCTATGGTGATGCCAAACCGACCAAAATACAGGTGGGTGGGAAGCCGGGGGGTGCCGGGGGCGCCATGCTGGAATTTGAAAACAACGGTTTTGCCTTCGTGGCGTCCAATGCCTTTCCGAGTGAGTTTCCGGAGGTGACTGAATTTATCGGTACCAAGGGTCGCATCACGCTGGAACAACCTGCGCATTGCCCAACCGCGCTGACGGTGCGTATACCACCGGTAACACCGTCCCGTTATATGAACGGCAATACGCCGTCACCGATGCAGCGGTTTGAATACCCCCTGCCCGATTCGATCCGCATGCCGCGACCCTTTCCCAACCAGCAGGGCTTTATCTATATGGTCGAAGCCATCCATCGATGCCTGGCCGCAGGTCTGCGCGAGTGTCCGCAATTCAACAAGGCGGAGTCATTGCATTTGTTGGAAATGATACAGGCCGTCAACAGCCTCCGGGCGTAGCACTTCTCCTCGCGACAGCCAAGATGTCAGCGTTGTGTCAACTCGCCAACCTTAGGTTGACTACACGTGCTCCTGTCATAAATACTATCGTTAATAGCCGGCGACGCGATATCAAATGAAGACCAAGCTCAATGTTCTCAGGGAATTTAATTATGAACATCTTACCAAAAATGAATGCAACACCCGTCATCCTAGCCTTGTCACTATCTTTGGTTTCGATGACTTCTATATTGTCAGCAAAACCGATGCATAAACCCATGAAGATGCCGATAGCCAAGGCAGAGTCGGTCGGCATGTCGACCGAAGTGTTAAGTCGTATCGACGAAGCGATGCAGGAACAAATCGACGCCGGGCTTATCCGAGGCGGCGGGGCCACGATCGTCGCCCGACGAGGAAAGGTGGTTCACTTCTCGACACATGGAACAATGGATGTTGAAACTAAAACAGGCCGTGCCATGGAGCGCGATGCACTCTATATTATGGCCTCCTCGGCGAAGCCTCTAATTGGGGTTGCCACGCTGATGTTAGTTGACGAAGGACTGATCAGCCTAACTGACCCCATATCGAAATTCATTCCGGAATTCGCCAATCAGAAAGTAGTGCTCCAAGCCAAACAGGCGAAGGGGGACGGTAAAAAAGAGTGGCGCAAGGGGACAGTCGACGACAAGGGAAAGGGCAAGCAATGGGACAAGAGCAAAGGCATGGCAAAAAAGGACAAGGGAGATGTTTCAGCACCGCATCTCGTACCTGTCGAGACGCCGGTGACGATTCACCATCTACTTACGCATACGTCCGGTCTGACGCGTGGTGGAATCAAATTCACCAAAGCGGATTCGCTGGCGACCTACGTTCCCAAGCTCGCGCAGGCGCCGCTAATTTTCCAACCTGGGACACGATGGGTCTATGGCAATGTGGGCATCCATGATGTATTGCCTCGCATCATCGAAATTATCTCTGAAACTCCATTCCATGAATTCATGCAGGAACGGGTGTTCAATCCGCTGGAGATGAATAACACGTATTTCCATGTGCCGAGTGATAAGGAATCAAAATTAATCATGCGGGAGGCCTACAAGAGTAAAGGGGGCGGCGGGCTTATCAGTGCGGCCGAAGATTTTCTTCATTTCGAACAGATGCTGCTCAATGGCGGCGAGCTTTTTGGGCACCGATTGCTGAGTCCGGAGACCGTGAAGATGATGGGCACCAATCAAGTAGGCAACCTCTTTGCGACCTCAGGCAAGGGTGCGAAGGCGCAAAAGGGGATGGGTTTCGGCTACGCCGTCGCTGTCACACTGGACCCCATCACCGCAGCCAATAGCCGTGCGATAGGCGCTTTCGGATGGGGCGGTGCAGCCGGCACGGTGTCCTGGACGGATCCCGAAAACGAACTAGTTGGCGTGCTAATGTTACAAAGCCACGGTAACGGGAACTTCGAAAAAATGGTTCGAGAAGCGATTATAGACTAGGCATGTCGATAAGGCATACACTCCCTGCCAGAAACCATCCGTCGGATTATTCAGACTTCTGGGATGATAACGGTGCTATCGCACCGAGCGGAGATGTGACCTTTGCCCTCGGGCCTAACGAGGCTAAACAGGTGATCTCTCAAGACCTCGAGGACGGTAAATCAGACCTCGGACTCGAAGGTTCCCTCGGAAATGGCACCGGAAAATCGCACCCCCGGGTCGAGTCTAGCATGGATTTGAAAGTTCAAATCCTGCCGGATACTCCAGCAGGATTGATTACCAACATCAGTCTCGAGTCTTAATAAAACGTAGCTCATGATGTGTTGCCTTCAAATGGGTTCTGCCACAAAAACAGGAATCCTGCGAGAGGTTTTGTTTCGATAGTCCGCATAGGGTGGAAAGGCCTCAATGCCGATAGCAAATAAGCGCTCGTATTCTACCTCATCCTTAACTTCCCGAACCTCCATATTGAATACTTCAGTTCGATCACGAATTTCAACAGAGCTGTTGGCACGAAGATTGTAGACCCAGACCGGATTCTCTGGAGCCCCGCCTTTAGAACCAATCAATACATAGTTCTCGAGATCTTTCACACACATTAGTGGAATCTTGCGGATACCCCCGGTCTTGTTACCGGTGTGAGTTACGATGATGCAGGGTAAGCCCGTATCCTGCAATCCGACGCCCTCGGTGCCACCACTGCTCTCGTACAATTCAACCTGATCGGCAACCCACTTGGCATTGGGTGGTAGATATTCAGCCATGTCCATTTCCTTGTTTAACCTTAAGCTCTGAAGTTTATAGGGATACCGCTTAGAAATACCAGCCAAGGTAGCCAACCCTGCATGAAAAAGACATATAATAGAGTCTTAATAGTTAAACACAGGTAACGTATGGCCGTCGCACCTACAGCAGCGCAACACGCTGCAAGCATGCAAACTTATTTTCAAGAGGGTGAGCAACGCGCTCAGCAAATCGGCAATCGCGGCCCGGTAAAACTGGCTAGTGATGGTAAGTTGCATCCTGATATTCGCGAGGCATTTCTGGAGCATGGTTTTTACATCTTTGAAGGCCTTGTTAATGAAGATGAAATTGCCCTATTGCGCACCGAAATTGAGCGACTTATAGACCGGGCCCCCGTTGGTAAAAATGCATCCTTAGATGCCAAAGGTCGCCCCGCCTACGGTCAGAAATTCGCGCAACCCATATACAGCTTTGTTAAGCCGTTATCGGATCCCTGGGGTGGTACCGAATTACTAAGTGGCCGTCATCCGGTCAAAATGACTCAACCCGCCCCGGACGCCAGTGCACCTGATGAAGTTGTCCAACTCATAGGGGGTATGTGTCAGACCACGGACCCTGGTTTACGCTTATATGGCCATCCCATGTTGCTGACCATCGCAGAAGCCATTAATGGCGATGACTTTGTACCATTTAACGACGCGACCTTTGTGAAACTGCCAGGTCTTGGTGGCTCTGTGGCCTGGCATCAGGACGGTGTTACCCATTGGGATTCGCCTGACTGGGACCCAGGGATACATGGCTTTAACTTTCAGGTGCAGCTATACCCCGCGACATCCGCCAATTGTTTGTGGGTCGTACCCGGGTCACATAAAGAAGGTCGTGTTGATATCAAAGGCTTGATAGCCGAAAACGATGGCTCTGAACTACTGCCAACGGCCATACCGCTTACCTGCAATGCCGGTGATGTTACGATCGCTAATCGGCAAATCCTGCACTGTTCATTCGCCAACACATCGCCGAATATTCGAGTCGCGATGACGTTTGGATTTCACCGCCGTCGTTCGGTCGTTGGCGCTAAAGGCGCCCTCACCCAGAAAAAATCAGACGTCTATGACGAAAAGCGCGTATTTGAGCGATCCCGCGTCATTGCCGTTGCCATTGATGCCCGTGCTCAGCATTACCCTGATGAACCCCGGTACATTTATCAGCCCTTCGTAGGGCTGGAAGACGAATTCCGATGGTCACCGGAAACCTACGAACGGGTCATCAAAGATTACAATTTGCAGGACCTTGCAATCTAGCTTTTCAGTGGAAACAATATGACTTTACAGTTACGCCAGATTTGCTTCGTTGCCAAAGAATTAGAACCCGTCATACAGGATCTTACAGCGATCCTCGGTATCAACCGATGCTATGTCGACGACGGCGTCGGCAAGTTTGGCCTGGAAAACACTTTGATGCCCATCGGATGTAACTTTCTGGAAGTTGTCGCACCCATAGAAGAAGGTACTGCGGGGGGGCGTTATCTCGAACGCCGGCAGGGGGACGGTGGCTATATGGTGATTACCCAGGCTGACAGCAATGAGACCCGAAAAACTGTGCGCCAAAATGCTGCCGACAATGGCGTTCGCGTTGCCTTTGAATCGGAACGGGGTGACTGGAACCTGTGCCAGCTCCATCCGGGGGATTTAAAGGCCGCATTTCTAGAGGTCGAAACTGATGCTGACAATGATTTTAATGGCCTCTGGCACCCTGTCGGCGGAACTGGCTGGGAAGATAAGGTCAAACAGGATGTCACAGTTGATTATCGTGGTGTTGAGCTACAAAGCAGTGATCCCGTCGGGCTTGCGGAACTATGGGGTAAGGTCATAGGGGCTCCTGTCACACGCGATGGAGCGTCCCTTAATGTAGATTTAAACAACGTTACACTGCGTTTTGTCGAAGAAGCAGACGGAAGAGGTGCCGGCCTCGGCGGCCTTGATATTGCAGTCGCAGATCGCGAGCACATACTGCGGACCGCCAGGGAACATGGCTGTTACGTTAATGACGATCGCGTCGATATCTGCGGCGTACGCTGGTACCTACTCGATGCCTGAAACAACGCCATCGTCTTCTAACGCCGCGATATCCGATTCCGAGTATCCAAGCTCTAGCAGAATTTCGTTCGTATGTTCGCCCAGCCCCGGCGCGACTGTATTGTTGTCACTTAATTCACCGTCTACCTGAAAAGGCGAGCGAATTTCGCGAACATCCCCAATGCGATCATCTGTCATTTCAGTAAACATCTGTGAAGCTTTGAGATGCTTATCCGTCATGAGATCGTCCAGTGAATTTACCCGGGCACAGGGAATGTCCTGCTCACCTAATAATCGGAGCCACTCCTCCGTGGTGCGCTCGACCGCCAGTTCGGCAATTTTTCCGTACAGCTCATCAATATGTTCGCTGCGCTGAACCGCATCAACCACCTTGTCAGCCGTTGCCCAGTCTTCCAGTCCACATAGCGTAAAAAATCGCACCCAGTGCCGCGTGCTGTAAGGCAACACTGTTAGATAACCATCTTTCGTCTGATAGGGTTTGCGATTCGGTGTCATCATCCGGTCATATCCCAGCTCGCCCTCCTCAGGGATTAACGAGTGCCCAGCCAGGTGTTCAGACATCAGAAAGGACACCATACTTTCCAGCATCGGGGCTTCAATACAGGTCCCTTTACCGGTGCGTTCTTTGTGAACAACACCGGAAGCTACCGCCAGTGCGAGATGTAACCCCACGACTTTGTCACAGGCAATCGTGCGCACAAATTTCGGTGCACCGGATACATCTGCATTCAACGCAGCCAGACCAGAACGCGACTGAATCACATCGTCGTAGGCCGGGGCATCCCGATCCGGTCCAAGCCCGCTGAAGCCAGGCGAGTAGCAATAGACCAGCCCAGGATTAATCGCCTGCAGCGTCTCGAAGGAGGCACCCAGCTGAGCTGCTGAACGACTACGCATGTTATGAACGAGCACATCGGCGTCTTTGACCAGGCGATGCAGAACTTCCTGCCCACGGGGTTGTTTAAGGTCAAGCACCACAGAACGTTTGTTGCGATTAAAGTTCATAAACGCCACACCCAGATCATCTCTTCGACCCGGTCGCACGGCGCGAAAGACGTCTCCTTCCTTCGCTTCAATCTTAATCACTTCTGCACCGAGATCTGCCAGTATCTGTGTCGCATAAGGTCCAAGAACGACAGTCGTCAGATCGATGATCTTCAGACCCTTCAGTAAATCAAACATGTATTAATGTTCCTTTCTAGAAAATGCTGAAGCCACCATCAATTTTAATAATGTCACCGGTATGCCAGCGTGACGAATCGCTCATTAGATAAACGGCTATCGCCCCGAAATCTTCCGGTGTACCCCAGCGACGCATCGGTATACGGGGAATTACTGCATTAACAAACTTCTCCCGGCTAAATGCACCCTCGGTCATGGCGGTTTCAACCCATCCTGGGATAATCGCATTGGCAGTAATCTTGTAACGTGCCATTTCCGTCGCCAATGCCAGTGTCATAGAGACCATCGCACCCTTGGTGGCCGCATAGGCCTGGCCTTTTGGCGCGCCCTGTATTGCGGTGCCGCTTGAAGTCATCACCAGCGTGCCGCCCTCACCCTGCTTCACCATCTGCCGGGTAGCGGCCCTTAAGGTATAGAACACACCATTCAAATTAACATCCATCACGCTAAACCAATCCTCATTTGAGTGCTCAAAAAACGGTTTGCCATTCTGAGTACCAATACCGGCATTGGGGAAACACGCATCTAGCCTGCCATAGCGTTCGATCACGCTGGCCATGGAAGCTTCCACCGCCGCCTCATCAGAAACATCACATTTGATCGCTGACGCGCTGGGATTGATCGCCTGTAGCTCAGCCTCTGCGGCCGCATTTTTGTCAGCATTGGTACCCCAGATGCTCACATCAGCACCCGCTGCGGCGACTGCGCGCGCGAATCCCAATCCAATGCCACCATTACCACCGGTGACTACCGCCACTTTGCCGCTCAAATCAAAACCATCGTAGGCCATGCCCAACTCCGTCGAATTATGGAACAGCGAAACATCGCATATTTCGTCGCGTAATGCACCGCAAAGAATCTGTGGCTTGCCGTGTATAATACGGTACCATACCAACCATCATTACAATCAACAGGGTTCCCATGAAGGTTGCACTACTCGCACTGATACTGGCCTCAGCCAGCGCCCATGCTGAGAAACGCTGGCTGGCTGGCGACCATCACATCCACAGTCACTTCAGCCCCGGCTACGACTACACCGTGAATCCACCGAAACACATAATTGGTGGTGATGCCGTGAATCCGCTGCCTACCAATGCTGCGTTCGCGAAAAAATACGGATTATCCTGGATGGTGGGTACCGACCACGGTGGACCCAATCACAGCAAGCTCAATCGGGATATGGCCTATCCGGAATTGCTGAAATCCCGTAAAGAAGTCCCCGAGGTGATTCAGTTCTACGGGATGGAATTAAATACCCCCGGTGCCGATCACAGCAGTTTGATTATTCCGTTCACCGACGATGAACAGCAGGTGTTGTTTAAGTTGGAGCATGATTTTGACAAGCGTGAAGTATTCCCGATGGATGTTAGCCGTGATGTCGAAGACAAGATGCTGGCGGCCTTAGCAGTCATGGCAGCGCTGCCATCACCCCCGGTGGTCATCGCCAACCACCCTTCCCGCTCCGCCACTGCATACGGCGAATATGGTGACGATGATCCAGCCGAGTTTCGTCGCTGGAATAACACCGCACCCAATGTGGCTGTGGGTATGGCAGGGGCACCTGGGCACCAGGCAATGGCGCTGGCAGGTGGCGTCATCAAAAAATGGTCCGCCGCATCCAAGAGCGCATCCAAGAGCGCATCCAAGAGCCTACTAAAATTATCTCGAGGTGCATACGGTCGTTATCCGACCCTCGGTGGTTTCGATCAGATGACGGCGAGAGTGGGTGGGTTTTGGGATTCGATGCTCGGTGAAGGGCGACGCTGGTGGATTACATCCAACTCGGATTTCCATCGCCATTATTCAGAAGACGGTATCGATTTTTACCCGGGTGAATATTCCAAGACCTATGTCTATGCCGAGAAGAACCATGCGGCCATCTTGTCCGCGTTGCGATCTGGGCAGGTGTTCGTAACAACCGGGGATCTTGTCAGCGAAGCTGATGTCACCGTCAGTTATAAACAAGCTGAAGCATCCATGGGCGGAGAACTGGTCGTCGATAGAGGCAATGATGTTCAGATTGAAATTCGGGTGCGCGATCCGGATGGCAAAAATAGTCATGGGAGCAAGCCTGCGTTGAGCAGAATAGATCTTATCGTTGGGAGCATCGGCGCACGATCTACCGATCTAAGCATCAACAGCAACAACAGTACCCGGGTACTATACCGGTTTACGGCTAAAGACTGGCAAAGGACAGGAGAGTTACTCACTATGCGCAAAACGTTAGCCATTAACGAATCCATGTATCTGCGAGTGCGCGGCACTAACACCAGTGAGCTTGAACCCACGGAGGATCCTAGCGGTGAAAACCCCTGGGATGACTTATGGTTCTACACTAACCCGGTATTCGTGACGGCAAGATAAGGGCGAATAGTGCGAGAAAGTTTTGACACCAGTGCCACTTAAGCTCGCGGGTCGCGTGCTCCTATTGTGGGCGATGTCCTGGGCCTGCTCGTCGGATGATGACTGGAAACGCGGCCTGTCGTTTTTCGGAGACTTCAAGTATCCGGCCGGATTCAGTCATTTCGACTACGTTAACCCCAACGCGCCTAAAGGGGGGCGACTGACGCTGTCAATCAGATATGCTTTCAACAGCTTTACACCCAATCTAAACAAGGGCATCGAATCACCTGGCACGAACGTCCAGGCGGCAATCACGTTGTACGATTCCCT
>JAQWMV010000054.1 GCA_029246605.1 Pseudomonadales bacterium
GTTTGTGAACGCAGTGGTTGATAGATTATCACTTATCTCATTGATATATAAAGACAATATAAAAATGGGGGATGTCCAGCGCGACCGAAGTTGAAGTTCATCTCTAGAGTGGCAAAATCCGCAGTTGGTAATCAATTTTTGCCGAAAACGCTATTACTTATTTTGGGGTAACAAAAGTATGAAGAAACTCATTCCACTAGTTACACTGGGATTGGCTGTAAGTTTTGCCAGCCCGGCTGTATTTTCAGCGGATGACGCTGAAGATAGTAAATACATTGAAGAAGTAATCGTCACCGGCGAGCGTGGTGACGTAAATGTCATGGATCGACCCATGACAGTTACTGGTTTTAATCAGGCACTGATCGAACAACTGGGCATGCAAAATATCGATGACCTGGAAGTGCTGGTGCCAGGACTGCAGATCGGTAACCGCAGCGAAGGTGGTGGTAAGCAGGAAAACGACCACTTCTATATGCGTGGTATCGGCTCTGAGCGATCAGTTAACTTTTTCAGTGATACTTCAGTAGCGGTTTATATCGATGGTGTGTGGACAGATCAGACCTATGGTACAGACGGTTTCTTCGACGTAGAACGGGTTGAAGTTGCACGGGGTCCGCAGGGCACAACCGGTGGCCGGGCTGCAATGTCTGGGTCCATCAACTTCCACAGTCGTAAGCCAACCGATGAATTTGATGTTCGTGTAACCGCAGCATTGACTGATATTTCAACACAGACCCTGAATGTGGCTTTCGGTGGTCCTATCGGTGATTCGGATTTCAGTTATCGACTCGGGCTGCAGAGCCTGACCGGCGATGGCACGATTAAGAATTTGGGTCTTGGTCGGGATTCGGGTGAGCCGGAGCGACAGATTATTTCCCCCTCACTGCGATGGAAAAATGACCGGTGGGACATTACTGCTCGTTATTCCAAGCAGACCGACAATGGAACGCAGACTGTCTCGTTGCCATTAGCGGGCCAGAACACAGAGGATGAATTCATCATCAACACCGCCACGGGCCAGTGTTTGACCTATGTCAATCAGGACACGGGTGAGGAAATCTGTCAGCGGAATCCGTATTTTGGAGTCCCTGTAGCACCTTCCGTCGCAGGCTGTTCTAACATCAATAGCGATGGCACGCGTGATGAGTTCAATATTATCTGCAATCCAGACGAATTGAGGTGGGAAGTGGCGCTGAATACACCAATAGGGCAAGACAGCTTCGCAGAGAACTTCTCGCTGGATGTCATCTTTCAACTCAGTGACAATTATCAGTTGAATTATAAGTACGGCTGGCACAAAGTAGAGAATAGAACCATCAACGACACGGATCAGACTAATCGTGTTGGTGGTGGTGTCTGTCTCACAGGACATCCGAAAACTAATCCGCTGGTAACGTTAGGTGCGTGGGTACAGTTGGGTGATGGCAGTTGGACTCAACCCGAGACGCCTGTTCTTGACGACAATGGTGACCCTATTCCAGCTCTCTTGCAGGTTGGGCAAACCTCAAGATTTTGTGCGGCAGATGGCGGAGGCAACAGTTCTTTTTCCAATACCGCCTATAATTCCATCTTCACTTCAAATCAAGACAGTCACGAATTGACCCTGATTTCGCAATTTGATGGTCCTTTCAACTTCACAGTTGGATTCACGACGATTGATCATTCAGAGCCGAATGTGTATTCCGGTCTCGACAATGGTAGTGCGGCGGGTGCTTGGCTTTATGAGGACACCAGTGCAGCCTGTAATGCAGCTATCGCTGGCCTGTATGGTGTTGGCGGAACACTGAGCGGTGGAGACAGTTGGTTGATGAAAGACCTTTATTCTAACGATACGACGATGGCGCGTGCAGGTGCTGGTCAAAACGTTTACGCTTGCGCCGGTGATCAGGTTATCAGTAACTATTCACAAACAGGTCGACAAGAGTTTTTTGCTAATCCCAACGGACAACAGTGGTCGTTCTACGGAAATGCAGATCAAGAATCCTCCGGTGTCTACTTCAACGGTGAGTATGTATTCAGCGACAAGTGGTCGGCTTTTGCGGGTATTCGTCGTGACAAGGACAAGAAGGACCGTACCGAATCTGCGTATGCCTCAATTACTGGGATGCAGGCTGATGGCGACACCTGCAGCAATACCAACTACTGGGATTGCTTTGCTGTGATTGGTATATCACCCCGTGATTCCAGTATTGATTTCTTTGCTGGTCGAGGCGATATGAAGTGGGAAGGGACGACCTGGAATGTTGGCGTGGAATATCGCACTGATGCAGACAATCTGGTCTATGGTCGGGTTTCGACAGGATATCGCGCAGGTGGTTCTTTCGGTTATGGCAACCGGTCCGCCCCTTGGGGATACGACGGTGAAGAGATGATCAATTACGAAATGGGCATTAAGGGCGTTTATTTCGATGGCACATTGCAACTGGCAGCTACGTACTTTCTGCAGGATTTTGACAAGTACTGGGTGTTTGCCAGCCGTCTGAAGACTGAGGCCGAGCAGTTGATTGATCCACTCAGCAGCCCACTTACTGGTGAGATAAACGCCATCTCCGGCACGGAGATTCAGGGTGTAGAACTGGAAGGGGCTTGGCGCCTGACAGACTCGATAACTCTGCGTGGTTTCTATAACTACCTTGACGGTAGCATAGGAGAGTACCCGGCCTTGTACAATTATCCGATACCAGGTGAGGCCGGTGGGTGGGTCAATTTGGGTACTGCGGAAAACCCGGGCTGGATCTTCGGCTCAGGGGAGCCTGTTCAGTTTGGTGGCAACCAGTTGGTTAACCAGCCGGAACATAAAGGTTCTTTGACGCTGGCTTATCAGGCACCTATTCCTGCTGAGATGGGATCGTTGGAATTACTCACGATATTCAACTTTCGCAGCGAGAAATATGTTGAGCCGCTTAATCTTGACGCCTATGCAGTCGATGCATATACCCGAATGGATCTCAGAGCTAACTGGACATCAACTGATTCTGCCTGGCGTGTGACTGCCTATGTGCAGAACGTACTTGATGAAGCAGCATTGCACATCTGGTCTCCTCGCGAGGGAGTCGGTGCGCCGTTCGGTACGATCGTTGAGCCAAGAGAAATTGGTATCAGCATCAGTTGGCAGAATTGATCTCTATGATCTGATTTGATCAACTAAAATCAAAGCACCGTCTATTCCCAACAGGCGGTGCTTTTTTTTGGTCAAAAATAACGGGTAGGCTGGCTGTGAATCAATGTCTTCGTAGGGTTTGTTCTACGGTATGGATATTCCTTTTCCTTGGATTAGCACCGCAGCCTTACCGCCGCCGAAATCACCAAAGGACTCAGTCGTGCCATCGGTCCAGCTTACTACCACGTCCCTTGCTGTGCTGTGGTCAGCCAATCCGAGAAAGACCCTTGGGTCATTCGCGGCGAGATAGCTGCCAGTTGCCTGCACCTGGCGATTGACTCGTTGCGAGCCAACGTCAGCTGAAAGTGTAGCGCCGAGGGCATCGCGACTTGTTTTCGTCAGCAGGCGGAAGCTAATCCAGTTGCCTCGGTTCGTTACATGATTCATTAGCAAATTGGCCGGCCCATCTCGGTTAATAACCAACAGGTCCAGCCCACCATCATCGTTCACGTCACCGATAGCAAGGCCCCGGCTGGTATGAACTAACGCTTCAGCTGTGCCGCCCTGCAAAGCTACCTTCTGGAATTTTCCATCTGGAGTTCCCTCAAGCAGCATGTCCGGTTCAGCATACACCCGCCCATTTGCTGTCTCTCTGGAAAACCCTATAGCACCATTAGCCTCGTAGAGATCCAGAATGCCATCGTTGTCGAAATCAACCAGGGCCACACCGAAACGGGTATATCGTCTGGTGACCGTGGCTAGGCCGACGGCCACTGTTGCATCTTCAAAGTAGCTGCCCGTATTGCGGAAATATGAGTCAGTTTGAGTCGCGAGGTTCATTACCAGGATGTCGGTGTCGCCATCATTGTCCAGATCGGCGGCAGCCACGCCCATGCCGGACTTCGGTACGCCGTGTTCATCAACCGCGCAGCCAAGGAGCATAGCTTCATCCTTGAATTGCAGGTTACCCTGGTTGATCCAGAGCTGATTCCGGGTCATGTCATTGGCAACGAAGACATCTGTCAGACCATCATTATTCGCATCCAGGCCAGTTACGCCAAGGCCGTTACCAAACGCTAGCCCCAGCCCAGCCTGATCTGAAACATCAGTAAAGGAACCATCACCATTGTTACGAAATAACCGATCGCGTGCTGGTGCGTTGTAGGCTGTGGGCCAGCAGTAGTCGGCCATGGAATAGCCGGTCGCAGTACTGAAGCAATCCTGTTCGATGGCGATGCTCCAATTAACGTAGTTCGTAAGAAACAGGTCCAGGTCGCCGTCGCCATCAAGGTCAAGGAAGGCAGCGGAAGCTCCCCAGCTCGCATCATCGACACCGGCGCTTTGCGAAACATCCATAAACTGATTGTCACCGTCATTACGGTAAAGCACGTTGCTACCCACGTTGGTTACATAAAGATCGATGTCACCATCGTTGTCGTAATCACCAGTGGCCGTTCCCATGCCGTAGCCTGTATCACCCGCGCCACCGGCGTCGGGCAGTTCATCAAAGTATCCGTCACCCCGGTTGATAAATAGCTGGTTAGGTGGCCGTTGGTTATTGAGTAGTTCACCTCCCTGAACCAGGTAGGCATCGAGGTCACCATCGTTGTCGAAGTCTGCGAGTGCTGCACCACCACCCATAATCTCTGGCAGCAAGTACCGATCCTGATGCCCTGACTGATGTTGAAAAACCAACCCGCGTTGTTGCGCCTGATCTTCAAACCAGGGAGTTGCTGCGCTTTGGCTTTCCACAGATTTGGGTCGGTCGGGTGCCGGTTTTTCGGTTTCAGTACAGGCGGTTCCGATCAACAGCGACCCAACACATAGTATTTGATAGTGGTGCAGTGGCATTATTTTGACCTCGCTTCCAGTTGAGCTACATGCAGCATTGCAGCATCAACATCGTCGTTGTGGGTGCCTAGGGCTTTGGCCTGTATTAGTGCGCTACGCGCCTCTTCAAAATTGTTAATACTGGCAAGCGCGAGACCCAGATTCAGGTAACCCAGTGCAAAGGCAGGGTCTACCTGGATGGACTGTTCAAATCGACGAATACCCTCTGACCAGTTTTTCATCAGTATCTCTACATCACCAATGTAGAAAAAAGCCTTGGGGTCGTTAGGGGTGAGGTCCAGCGCCTGTTTGAGCTGGGCCAGTGCCTCGGGATATTTTCGTAGTTTCTGCAGGAGTAGGCCTTTGCGTGTGTAGGATATGGCGACTGTCGGGTTCGCGCTGATTGCCTGATCAAGGTGATCCAGTGCGGATTCGATATCACCCCTAGCTTCATAGAAGGGTGCGATATTCAGGTGGACGCTGTAGTGAATGGGTTCTTTGGCCAATGCGCGGCGCAATACCCAGAACGAATTCTGTCTTTCGCCGGCGTCTGCATAAGCGCGACTCAGTCGATTGATGATCACGGGATTGTCAGGCTGCTGCGCCTGCAACTCCCGGAACAGGGTGATTGCCTTGTCGTATTCTCGTGCCTTCAGATAGCGTTGTGCCCTTAGCGAGTCCGCCTGGAAGCCAACCTCGTAGTCGCGTTTTTCGTTTACCCAGGGATCCTGCCAGGATAGTGGCGAGGTTGAATCGCCGCGGGACAGTGCGATTTTGGCCTGCTCCATGTTTCCCGTTTCGCGATAGGCCCGTCCCAGAAGATAGTAAATGCTTGGGAATGGCGCATTCCTTGCCAGCGGTTTCAAAATTGCCAGTGCTTCCTCTGATTTGTATTGATGGAGCAGTGCTCTTGCTTGCCCGGCCAATCCTGCCGCCTTGAGGCCCATAGACTCGGCCTTGCTGAAGTCTGCGAGCGCCTCGATGCTCCTGGCAATATCTAGCAACCAGACGCCCCGCCACATCCACAGTGCGGCATAGCTTTCGTTGAGACTCATAGCGCGACTAACCGCATCTACTGCGAGCTGATGATCACCGCGACCAGCTAGTATAAGAGCCTGATAATAGGGCCATCTGGCATTAGTTGACGCAAGGTTTTCGGCTTGCTGATAGCTATTGAATGCGGCATCTGGGAACCCGTTGGCTTCGTAAGCCATCCCCAGTGCTCCGCGGTGCTCTCCGTTGCGAGGTTCATTCATTGCCTGTTTGATCAATGGTTCAACGAGAGTCACGACTGCTTCCGGGAGATCTTTGAGAGGTATTGCTATCGGTGGTCCTACTTCTTTCGCAATGGGAATTTCTGCTTTTGTAGGTGCCGGGGTACTTGCTTGTTTTTCAGTGCACGCGGTGGTCGAGATAAAGGCAACGAGTAGCAACAGCACTTTCAGTTTCAACATGTATTCCTCATTAGAAAGCCGAACTTGAAAATCATACCAGACTGGTAAGGCCAGATTCCCGGATACTACCGATTTTACTGATGCTCTAGTAGCCTAACAAGGGCATCGACTTGGCCGGTCTGGTCCCCCAACAGACTGGCATGATCAAGTACCTGGCGGGCATCGCTTAACTGATTGGACTGGATGAGAAGATTGGCGAGTTTGAGGTATCCGGGCAGATAGGAGGGGTCGACATCGACCGCCTGGCGGTAACGAGAAAGGGCATTCGAAGTTTGACTCAGCGACTTGTGGATGTCACCGGCATCGATAAATAGCTGGGGATTTGATGCGTTTTTCTCCAGCGATGAATCGAATGCGGCAAGGGCATCTTCCATTAACCCCAGTTTTTTCAGCAGTGTCGCCTTCCGAGCATAGGGTTCCGCTGCATCCGGGTTGATTTGAATGGACGTGTTGAAATGTTGTAGCGCAGTGGCAATGTCTCCTCGGAACGTATAAAAGTTCGCGATATTTAAATGAATCAAGTAGTGCACAGGCTCTTGTTCCAGGGCCCTTCGGAGTATCCAAAACCCTTTTTGTTGCTCACCGTGCAACACAAAGGCATTGCTGAGGGTTGTAAGGACTACCGGATTATGAGGTTGGGTCCCCTGGAGCTTTTGTAGTAGGGCGATTGACTCTGTCACACGTCCGCGTCGGATCATCGTTTGGGCTTTGCGTAACCTTGCCTCGAAACTGATTCGATAGGGTGCCTTCAAATCTTCCCATGGATCAAGCCAACCAATGTTCTGCGCATTCTTACCTCGAGCGAGAGCAATGCGCGCCTTATCTACCTCGCCAATATCGCGGTAGGCCATGCCTAGTAGATGGAAGATGATGGGGAAGGGTGACTTCCGCGACAGCGTTTCCAGTAGCGCTACTGCCTCATTAGTGCGTTTCTGATTAAGTAAAACCCTGGCGAGACTTGCATCAGCAGCCCAGCCCAGCCCATGGTGCTTAGCCTTATTGAATGCTGCCTCTGCACGTTGCCAATGCCCCTGATCGAGTAACCATGTTCCTTGCCACATCAGTGACGGGATGTGATCAGGTTTCAGGGTCAGTGTCCGTTGCAGTTTAGCCAGTGCCACTTCGGGTTCTACCTGTTTCATAAGCAATCGAGCCTGGAAATAGGGCCATCTGGCATCCTTGGGCGACAGGGCCTCTGCCTGCTGATAGGTGGTTAGTGCAGCGTCTCGAAAACCGTTTACTTCATAGGCCATGGCCAACTGACCGCGTAGATTGCCAGAAGTCGGCTGGCGCCTGGCTTCGGCCAGCATCGCTCGCAATAGTTCTGAAACCTGATTTTCTAGATGCTCAAGACTAACGGTAAGAGGTTCTGCGACTGGAGCTGTGGATGTTGTCGACGCCGATGGTGATGATGCGAGGGTATTCGACGGATTTGTAGAAGTTGTGTTGTCTGAACAAGCAGACACGAGCAGGATTACCCCGCCTGCCACTAAGCATTTCACTAAGCCTTGAAGCCACATACTACGGCGCTGCTGAAGCATCAATGTACCGTGTGCTGATGGAGCGCTCATATTACCTACGATTAGTATTCCATGGGAATGAAAATGAAAATGCTCTACCCGTACCAAACTATGCGCAGCTTTGTTAGCAAGGCTGGTTTGTGGTTCCTACGAGCAAGAGTAACCCCATTCTGCTCCTACTATATTTGTAACTAGAATCGCTCAGTGCAGGTACTTCTACAACATCTAGGCCCAGACCATTAAATATAGAAAGATATAGTTAAATCGTTTTTTTTTGCGGGGGTGTATATCAGTGAGCAGCGCATCCTAATGGGCGGGTATATTATCTTCAACCGGCAGGTAGGTGGAGTTCACCCGAATTACATCGAAACCGATCCAAAACCTTCAGGGTTTGGACTCCTGACTGCCACTGTTCGGTATCGTAGAGGCAACCACAAACTGGATGGATTCACTACTTTCCACCGAAAGCGGTCTCACACTGCGGGAGGTTACTGTTCGGGTCACTGCACTCTGAAAGATCATTCCTGTCAGAATTCATCATACCTCGTATTCCTGGTCGCTGAAATCTATTCTTGCGACCTGCAGCGACAACCGTCGGAGGCTCGAAATTAGCATTGAATTCTATACCTGGTGTTGCCAAGGGTTGTCCATCAACTAATCTCGGCAGATACCGGGAGCCCTTGATCATAGTCAGTGCCGGTTGGTTTAACTGTTGATTGTCGGATGCCAGTATTGCGGGGTCGACCACATATCCTTTTTCATCAATGGTGAACGTCAGTTTCACGGACCCACCCAGTTTTTGTTCTAAGACTGCCTGGGGGAATACCGCTTCTCTTCTGAATATGGCGCTGGCAGTGGATGAGAATTCTCTATCAGCTGCTAATACCAGAACATGCTCCGTTGCAGCATCCCGCTGGCTGGTATTTTCGTAGGCTGCGATTAGCCTGGTTCTCACGGTTCGCTCCAGATTCCCGATCGATTCACCGACAGGTGATCTAAATGCGGTAAGTGCACCAATTAAATATTCGATTGCCTGATTAGAAAGATTTTCCCGAGCTGCGCTGATGGATTTGTGATAAGACATGAGCCCCAGACGAAAATCGTTGGGAGCTAGCTCAACCGAATAAATATCATAGGCCTTATCTACAAACGGCGCGATCGAAGTACTCTGGCCACGTTTTAGCAGGATAGTAATGATGTCTAGGTTCTTTTGCGCTTCGAGCAGTTTGTCGGGGTATCCGCTGCTTAGTGTTGCCGCCCGCTCAAAATAATCTAAGCCTATCTTCGAATCCTTAGTGCCGACCCAGGCTCGACCTGACTGCATGAGTGTTGATACCAGTTCAGTTGCTGTGTTCCCATGGCGTCTTTCAAGGATTTCGAGTTGTCCTTTGAGTACCTTGCGGGCTTTTTTGAATTCTTCGGTATCATTTAATAATTCAGCGTAATTTGTGGCGAGATTGGCAACATTGACGCTCTTCTTACCGAAGACCTTGGTTCCCAGGCGATGTGCGATTTTTGCAGCATCAAGTGCATCAGCGATATTGTTGGCTTTAAGGTGTTGTCCATAATCTTTGTAGGCACGGTCAAAGTCAGCCCTTGGGTCAGCCCAGGAGAATGGAGCGATTAAGAGCAGAATTGCGCAGAAAAGTGAATGAGGTTTGTGCATTGCCAAGTCTCAGTGTCGAATATTTTGTCAATTATAGAGCTTTTTTCGGATCTTTTTGTAGTCCAGTATCAGATACGTCTATTCCGGCTCGATATTTTCTTCAAAGTGTTGTTTGATTAGGTCTGCCTGTAGAGTACTTTGAACGAGAAACGTGATGTTGTTCGCGTCTGATTTAAACTGTTGTAGGTATTGAATATTGGCACTGGGTGACATGATTTCGCTTACCGGTTTGCATCGGGCGGCAGGCTCAGTTTATGTGCTAGGCAGGTACCTGAAACAGGGTTCGATCTTGTTTTCGAAGTTGTTGTAGAACTTCACGAAAAACAGTATCGATGATGACACCCTCACGGCTTTTGTTATCAACAAGCAGGTAAGTAATAATACTTGATTAAATGTCGTAAAGTTGTCGGAAGAGAAGACCCATAGTTGGTGCTCAGTGCTGAGTTTTAAAGGTCGTGCAGTCCTGTGGTGGATGTTATGTCCAGATGAGAAGCATAGAAAGTACCGGGCATCGACATCGTGAACAGTTGCCAGGTGATATCGATTTAAAAGAAGCTACCGAGTTTAGTGACCTAAAAACGCTGAAATTTGGACCCTAGGACATAGAAGCAGGATCGTTAGCAGCAGTCCTCTAGCTAACCCCTTGATTTATATAGTTAAAAAATGGGGGAAAGTCCGGGAACTTTGTGGCATGCCTCGTAAACTGCTGATATCTAATGTATTTTTAAATATTTGAGAAAATATTGAAAGAATCTGCAAAAACAGGGTTGAACTTGCATCAAATGATGTCAATATGCGTAGTAGGCAAACTGCCGGAAACGCTATTAAATTTTTGGGGAACACAAATATGATTAGAAAAATCATTCCACTAGCAACACTGGGAGCAGCTATTAGCTTTGCTAGCCCGGTTGTATTTTCAGATAATCACTCTGAAGATACTAAATATATTGAAGAAATCATTGTAACCGGCGAGCGTGGTGAAACTAGCTCACTAGACCGTGCCATGACGGTCACCGGTTTTAACAGTGCATTGATCGAGAAACTCGGTATCCAGAATACCAATGACCTGGAAGTTCTTGTACCGGGTCTTCAGGTTGGGGTTCAGAGTACCGCAGGTAAGGTCGAAGATGGCCACCTGGTAATGCGCGGCGTTGCTAACGACCGGCGTGTTAACTTCTTTCAGGACACCTCAGTTGCCGTTTATATCGACGGTGTCTACAGTCCTACAACATACGGCCTTAACGGCGGTAACTTTGACGTTGAAAGGATTGAGGTATCACGAGGACCACAAGGCACGACAGGTGGTAAGACTGCTATTGCAGGCGCCATCAGTTATGTCACCAAGAAGCCGACTGAAGAGTGGGACTTTAAGGCCACTGCTGAATTTACCGATCAGGCCTCACAAGAGTTCAGCCTAGCCTTTGGCGGGCCTATCGGCGACAGCGGGTTCTCCTATCGTTTAGGTTTGAACAGCTTGACCGGCGATGGCTATATTAAAAATATTGGCTTGGGTCCAGATGCTGGGAAGCCAGATCGGTTTAATTACATGCCGCAACTGCGCTACACCAGTGATCGTTGGGACGTTACCGCGCGCTATAACAAACTTCAGGACACGGGCGTCCAGCGAGTTGGCCTCACCATTGGCGCTCGTGACACGCTTACGCAGTATCAGCGCAACGCCGATGGTACGCCGCGGTGTGTGTTGGATCGAACAATATCGGTGGGCGAGTGTTCAACGGACGCCAACGGAAACATCATTTACTACATTAACCCTGGTTTCGGCCTAGGTCAGAACCCAGCGGTTGTAAACTGCCCCGGGTTTAACGACGACGGTACCCGCGACCCCGGGTTACCCACAGTCTGTAAAGGCGAAAACCTTACAAATGTTATTGAGCTGAACGCGCCCATCGGCGAGAACAACTCTCAGGAGTCATTTAGCATAGAAGCGAATTTCGCTCTTAATGATACCCACGAACTCATCTATCGCTATGGCGATCGCGATACCAGAACCAATACCGATAACGATAATGATGGAACCAATCGATCTGGTAATGGGGTGTGTCTCGCTCAGCATCCTCGTGTTATTAGCGGAGAGCTCCAGGAAGGTCAAACACATCCTCGCTGTGCGCTGGATGGCCAGGGTGACGGTGCGTACGTTGACACTATAGGTAACTACATACGCTCCTCGGATCAAATCAGCCACGAGATAACGCTGGTATCCAATAACGATGGCCCACTCAACTATACGCTTGGCTATACGTATCTTGAGGGTGATGAGCCTTATGTTTACCGCGCCTATTTTAACGGCGTAGAAACTGGAAATAGTAATCTTAACAATCCGACTTTCTACACGGATACGTCTGCCGCATGCGAAGCCGGCTATACATCGAACGCGCTGCCAGATGCGCTTGAGAATCAGGACGACCCACGTCACGCTTCTGCAACGTCCTGGATTCAGGGCTGTTATGGCACCGATTGGATTACTAACTACAGTGAGGTCACCAACGGTTTCACCATGCACAACGGCAGCGGTAATAGTGGCGCCTTCTATGGCAACACGGAATATGAGCAAGCGGCTGTCTATGCCAATGTCGAATACGTATTGAGCGACGAATGGAAATTGTTTGGCGGCCTTCGCTACAACGACGACCACAAGGAGCACAATCAGAATGACTTCACTTCAGCGACTCAGACGACACTAGCGGACGGTACCGTCGTCAATACCTTCAACGCCATATTCAGAGGTAAGAACCTAAATGCCACCGCTAATGGATATGTCGGCATTGAATTGGACGCCCAGGGATTCCCCATTCCTGACAACCGTACGTATCAGGATTCCAAGCGCGCAACTTGGACAAAAACGACCTGGAACATCGGTGCGGAATATGCCCCGTCGGACAACGTAATGTGGTATGGGCGAGTCTCCTCGGGTTATCGAGTTGGCGGCTTTTCTGGCTTCGGTAACGGAATCGGTGAAGCGCACGATCCGGAAGAAATGATAAATTATGAAGGTGGTATCAAGGGTCTCTTCTTTGACAACGCTGTGCAACTCGAGATCAGCGCTTACTTCCAGGACTTCGATGCTTTCTGGGCGCAAGCACAACGGTTGAGAACACCAGCAGAACTTGCTTCACAACCTCCGGGTGGTAGTGCATTTATCGGTGAGTCCCAAGCCATTAGTGGTACGGAAATCGCCGGTATCGAAGCCCAGGGCGCGTGGCAGATCAATGATCGTTTGGTACTGCGTGGATTCTACGAGTATATGTATTCCAGTTTCGGTGATTTCTCCACCGCTTACTGTTGTACACCGGCAGGTGAATCACCCCCGGGCACAACACAGGTCTTTACCGACGCGAATGGTAGGACGGAATCATTCAGCACTCGCGGTCTTACAAACTTTGGTGGTCACTCGTTGCGGATGCAACCCGAGAACAAACTCTCGGCGACGCTGACGTACGACGTACCGGTTAATGCTGACTGGGGTAGTCTGGACGTGACCACTCTTTTGAGCTGGCGCGACACTATGTACCCAGACGAAGGTAATCTGGATATCATGGCGATTCCTGCTTATACCCGATGGGACGTCCGTGCTAACTGGACTTCTCCCTCTGGTACCTATGAGGTTACAGGTTGGGTCACCAACTTGCTTGATCTGGTCCAGGTACAGAGTTATTCACCAAGAGACGGTAACGGCGTAACAGCACCAGTCAATGGTACTATTACTGACGCACGTCGAATTGGTGTCACCTTCAACTACCAGTTGTAAGTGGCGAAAGGATCTTCTAACAGAGATCCTGAGATTTAAAGAAGGCGCACCCCAAAAAAGGGTGCGCTTTTTTTTTGAGAGTTATGTGGGTAGGCGTAAAAATTAATTGCTGCCGTGGTTTTTCGTAAGGTTGGTACCGAAAACTCATTACCAACCTTTTTGATGAAGTAGGTGATGGGAAATTTTTACGCCGACTCCGTTTTTTTAAAGGACATTAGTGTTAGCTAATTTTTTATCAGGCCCCGTTTCTCCCATACGTTACGGTGTAATCGTTGCCGTTCTGATCTTGCTTTGCAGTGCCTGCAGTAAGGTTGATGACCCGATAGCAGTTGGGACCGATTCGCCGGACAGGGATCTGGCTGACTACCTCGAGGAAATGATTAAATCAGCTCGGGCAATGGATGAGTCGGCATTAGTCCGAGGCAGGCTGGCAATGACCTACGACGTCAACGGCTTGCGCGAAGCTGCACTGGCTACGTACGCGCAGGCCGAAGCGCTCGATCCCAGTGACTTCCGCTGGCCGTATTACCGAGCGCAAATACTCGCTGAGATGGGTGATCATGCGTTGGCACTTGCGGTGCTTGATCGTGCTCTGACTATCGACGGGGATTATACGTCTGCGTGGCTCTGGCGCGGTTCGTGGTTGCTAAAAACTGAGCAGCCTGACGATGCGTTGAACGCCTTCAAACGTGCCACAGAACTGGAGGGAGGTCTTTCTGCGGACTTTGGTCGAGCACAGGCACTGATAGCCAAGGAGCAGCACGCGCAGGCAATCGAAATTCTCGAACCGCTATCAAAAATATCAACGCACCCGCAGCTTCATCGTACTTATGGCGAAGCGTTACGTAGTATGGGTCGGACGGAGGAAGCTCGTCAGGCTTTGGCAAAGGGAAAGACAACCGAGCCGCTTACCTGGCCAGATAAACGGCGTGACCAAAGAAATGTCCACATCCGCGGGCATGCGAGTTTTCAGTTGGCGCAAACGCTGTCCGCATCTGGCCGGGCAGATGAGGCCCTGACGATACTCAAACGGCTGCAAACCTATCATCCAGAACTACTATGCGGTGGTGAAGAAGGTGTTGTCCTCGCCTGTAATCTGATCAACTCATCCAGTATCGCATTCGATCGCTCGGGTCTTCCTCAACGTGCTCTGGAAACGGTACAACGTGGCCTAGACCTGAATGAAGAATACATCCCGTTTCATTTAACGATCGCTACTCTCTATCGTCAACGCGGTGATATTAACCGTGCACTGACTTATATTGACCGGGCTATCGAGTTAAATCCAGCGCGCGGCTATGCGCACGAACAACGGGGAAGACTGCTGTTTGGCCTTATGAGATACGATGACGCAAAGACTGCCTTTGAGACAGCGCTGCGGTTGGAACCTGAAAAGCGCATGACGTTTTTTTACCTCGGTCTAACTGAAGTAGAGAGTGGGCGTTGGCCTGATGCACTGGGTCGCTTTCAGGATGTCGTTCGAGTTGACCCTGATTTTGCGCTTGGCTATGTGTTTCTGGCAAGAAGCCTTGGTGAATTGGACCGAGTTACTGACGCTCACCAGGCGCTGCGCGATGCAACGCACCTTGGAGCCGACCCGCGAGAAGTCCGTGCCACCGAACGACGGCTTCGAGAACTTGATGTGAGAGACAACCGCAAATGATCTGCCGATTTTTAGTATTCAGTTTTGTCGTCGTCATAGCTGCCTGCGGATCCTCAGAAACCCCATGGTTTTCAGAGGAAGCGAAACAACGAGGCGTCGACTTCGTGCACCATTCAGGATTTGATGGTCGTCCCATGATGCCAGAAATGATGGTCGGCGGGGTTGCGCTGGTCGATCTGGACGGTGACAGTGATCTTGACCTCTACCTGGTTCAGAGCGGCCGTGTGGATAGAACACTACCTGCGGAAAATGCCGCAAACCGACTTTACCTCAATCGCGGCGATGGTTACTTCGACAAGGTTGAACATGCCGGTGGTGCTGATGACCGTGGGTACGGTATGGGTGTTGCTGCCGGTGACTACGACAATGACGGTGACGTAGACCTCTATGTGACCAATCTCGGCGCCAATGTGCTTCTGCAAAATGATGGTGAGGGTCAGTTCACTGACGTTACGCAACGCGCAGGGGTTGGAGACACCCGTTGGAGCACCGCCGCCACCTTCCTCGATCTGGATGCTGACGGAGATCTGGACCTTTTTGTTGTCAACTACCTGTACTGGTCAAAGAATATTGAGCAGGATTGTTACGGGAAAGCGTTTTTCATTACCTACTGTGGTCCGACAGCCTACGATTCGCCAGCGATGGATCGGCTGTATCGCAACAACGGCGACGGTACGTTTACCGACATCACCCAGGATGCAGGTGTGCACATAGCCTTTGGGAATGGACTGGGTAGTGTCGGGGCTGATTTCAATAAGGATGGATTGATAGATATCTTCGTCGCCAATGACACACTGGCTAACCAGTTGTGGATTAACAAGGGCAATTTGCAATTTGACGAAGAATGCCTGCTTTGGAGTTGCGCGATGGATTCAAATGGCATCGCAAAAGCCGGGATGGGTGTCGCCTCGGCAGACGTGGATGACGACGGCGATCCTGACCTGCTGGTCGTTAATCTTATCCGCCAGAGTGACTCGTTTTTTCGCAACGAGGGCAACTATTTCTTTGATGCGACAGCAGCTGTTGGCATCGGTCCAGTCAGTATGAGATACACCCGCTTCGGTGTGACACTCGCGGACTTCGACAATGATGGACGTATGGATCTCTATGAGGTCAATGGCAAGGTGGAAATGCAGGAACCTGCTGAAGGTGATGGGTTCGCCGAACCTAACACGTTACTTCGAGGATCAATCGGCCCTGACGGGGTTCGGTTCGATGAAGTGAAACCTCAGGGCGGTGTCTTCCCGACCCTCGTCCATACCAGTCGAGGGCTCGCGGTTGGCGATTTAAACAACGACGGTGGGCTGGATCTTGTTATCACGAATCGTGATGCGGCACCCTACCTGTTGATTAATACTGCAGAGCGCGGGAACTTTGTGCGCTTCCGCGTGCTTAGTGATGTGCGAGATGCCTACGGCGCGACCGTGTCCGCAATGATTGGTTCAGTGCGAATGAGCCGGGATGTCCAGCCATCCGCAAGCTATCTTGCTTCCAGCGATCCCAGCATACATTTTGGCCTTGGTTCGGCATCGAAAGCGGAAAGTGTGACCGTCCGCTGGCCAGGAGGTACAGTGGAGACTTTTGGTGGTTTCAAAGCTGGAGATACCTATGAGTTACGACAAGGTGCGGGACAACCTGAGAGGCCGGAGTAACATGAGGGACTGCAACATCAACAGGCGTCGTGTCGTTACCATCTGCCTCCTCGCGCTCACTGCATGCGGTGGTGGAGGTGGTGGAGGTTCGCCTACACCTGCGCCCCCATCCATGGACCCACCGGAGCCAGACAATGATGCCCCGGCGATCTTATTCACCGATGTGACCGCAGATTCTGGATTGAGCCGACGCTGGGAGATCGTGACGGGGGAAGGGGGTTTCATCGATGAATTTGCCGGTGGTCTCGCAGCGGCCGACTACGATGGAGACGGCGATATTGATCTCTTTGCGACCGGCGGTGACTTCGACCCAAACCACCTGTATGAGAATCAGGGCGATGGCACTTTCGTTGAAGGTGGCCGCGGTGCTGGTCTTGACTTTGTACACCGCGGTAGCGGGCCGAATTTCAGCGACTTCGACGGTGACGGTGATCTCGATCTCTTCGTCGGCGGGGTTCAACGTGACCCGTATTTTCTGTTTGAAAATCGCGATGGACTATTCGTTGACATAACATCTGCCAGCGGAATCGACATCTCAGTTGAAGACACGATTTCTTCGACCTTTAGTGACTATGATAACGACGGTGACCTGGATCTGTTTTTGAGCCACTGGGGCGCGAGCAAACGTACCGATACGGAAACCCTTTGGCGTAACAACGGTGACGGCTCGTTCTCCAGTGCCAGCATTGATTCAGGCATCGCCGAAGTGTTGATTGAGTCGACTCTAACAAACACCGGTGAGACCGACCGCACTTTCACACCGAACTTGAGCGATATCGACAACGATGGTGATGTGGACCTTCTCATGGCTGCGGATTTCGAAACCAGTCAGGTTTTTATCAACAATGGCGATAGCACGTTTACCAGAGTCACCGACCGCAATGTCATCGTCGATCAGAACGGCATGGGAGCTGCTGTGGGCGACTATGACAACGATGGTGACATGGACTGGTTTGTTACATCGATCTTGCAGCAGCCGGATTTATTCGGTAACCGACTTTATCGGAATGTAGGCTCTGGGGTCTTTGAGGACGCAACTGATGAGGCGGGTGTGGCTGACGGCGGATGGGGGTGGGCAGCCTGCTTTGCGGATTTCGACAACGATACACACCTGGATCTTTTCCACGTCAACGGCTGGCGGGGAACTAGCAGCGACATTGTCAATGGTGACAGCGAGTTTGCTGATCAGGTACGCTTTTTTCATGCGCAGGGTGATGGCACTTTTGAGCAGAAGGCATCGATCGTCGGCCTTGGAGATAACGGCCAGGGGCGAGGCGTTGTCTGTTTCGATGCGGAACGGGATGGTGATATCGACATCGTGATTTCCAACAACGATGAAGAACAGTTTGTCTACTATCGAAATGACTCAACCAACCCCAACCACTCCCTAACAATCAGGTTGGTCGGTAATGAACAGAATACCCGGGGAATCGGCGCCTGGATTACCGCGGAAACAGCTGCAGGTACACAGGTACGCGAAGTGCGCGCGGGCAACAATTATGTTTCCCAGAATCCACCGGAAGTGCATTTCGGACTTGGAGAAGCAACATCAGTCGATCTCATTGTGCGTTGGCCGGACGGTAGCGAAACGGTGCGCATAGGAGTCGGTGCTGACCAATTGCTGACGATTGAATACGAGTAATGGCGAGCTGCTGATCTGGATCAATACACTGTTCGAGGGTTAGAACCTGATTGGTTTACCTGCAATGTCTATATTGACCCAGAGTTGCTTATCGTCATAGACAACGCCGTTACAGTGCGGGGCGATTATCCTCACTTCTACAAATCTCGAGCCAACCTCTAATGGCGAGCCTTCTATTCCCAAATCAGTGACAAAAAGACCTCTGGGTAAGTCACCCTGGCGGACTCGAACATTGTCTGACCCCCACGGTCCATTGCATTTGGCGGTTAACCTCGCCCGCATATAGTTTCCCAGCAAGCTCCGCGTATCATCAAACTTGATCGAGTTCAGGAAGGTGAGTCCTGGGCCCGCATTCTTGAGGGGCGTTGAATCACAGCCGGTCTGGCATAAAACGCAAAAGACGATACACAGTTTTAGAATTGATCGCATTGTTTCTGAGTGCCTTAGTGAAAGGTATTAGTTTAACGGAAAAGGCATAAACCGTTATAGTAAAAGTCCAATTTGGGTTGCTCCGAGGTAATGAATGATGCTGACACATCACGTTAAACGAATTTTGACTGGTGTCGTGGTCATGGCAGTATCTGGTGCGCAACTGCAATCGCCGACAATAGAGTTGATTTCGATCAAGCCTACGCCAGCTACAACCAGCACGTAACAGCTAATGAAACCGAGTTGGCAACTAGCGCTGCTAAGGACTCGCTACGCTATGGTACAAAAGTCTTTGGCAAGAACAATATCAACACCGCGAACCTCGCGGTCAACTATGCGAAATTACTGAATGACGGGGGTGACCACAAACAGGCGCGCAAGGTATTAAAAGGTAAGCTGGCAATACTGGAGGCTCGCTTCGGGAGCGAGTCTTCGAAGCTGCTCCCTATGGTGATTGAGCTCGCCTGTTCGGCAAAGAAACCTGTCGATGCCTATGAATATCTGCGGCGTGCGGGCGAGCTTGCCATAGGTTATTAAGACAATCTTATAGAGGCGCGGAAAAACTTCGATATCATGGTGATTCTTCTTAGCTGGGGAGGCACGACGCTAACTGAACCATTTGTGGATCGGGCATATGAAATCTACAAGGAAAGGTTGCAACCCACT
>JAQWMV010000011.1 GCA_029246605.1 Pseudomonadales bacterium
TGACTATTGCGATTCCTCAGGAAGATAAGACTTACACCGTGAATATTTCGGATGTCACGGTCAGTGAATCCGGTAATCGATCATTAGCTGGTTTTATCGATGGCCAGTCGATCTATCGATTTTTAATTACTGTCGGAAGTAAGCTAACGTTTGCTACGCTAAACACACCGGGTGGTCAGTATCAGATGGAAGCCCGTGATGGGATTGGCAGACTAATTCCCACCGCCGCGATTAAGGCGAAATTAAATTACACTAAGCCAGATTACGTGATGCCAGAGCGATTTAAAGAAGTTGATAGGTCTAATGAGATTAATAAGGGTTAAACCATGCTGAAACGCACACTATCCGTATTAAGTATTTTTGTTGTAACCCTGTCGGTCAAGGCAAGTAATCTGGGCGCTACACTCGAGCTTGAATGCCCATGTACCTTCTCAACAGATTCCATTACGTCTTCGGTGATCAAAGCTGGTATCACCAATATAGGTAGCACAGCGACCGGCGCACTATCCATACGAGTGTGGGCCCATAGCACCACTAATCTTAATGATTCCATCGGTGGTGATGCGCAGCTTCTGGTGGATCTACCAATCACAGATTCCCTGGCGGCAAATTCAACACTGGCCTTGGCAAGTTACAAAGGTGGACTACGGCAGCCGAACGATGGCTTGTTTTATCTGACATTCAGATTGCGCCAAGACAATGCTGTGATTGATGCGTGGGCGACGAGAGATCGGGTCACACTGACCGGCGCCGGTGGTGGCAGCGGTGATGCTGTTGGCAATGTTTACTTCGACTCTAAGCCCACGCACATCATTGACGACGGCACACTGACCCTAAACATTCCTGTAATCGTTAACGTCTCGACAGCAACAGATCATCCGATAAAGGTGGATCTAATTGCGACCGAATCAACGTCTTTTTTTGGTGTGCCTGGTTTCACACTGGCCAGTCAGCCATACGACGACCCGTTAACCGCAGGATCGCAAACCACTGAGATCTCGCCGACCTTTGACTTCAACTTGCCGTCCAGTGGTTTTGACTATTACCACATCGCTGTCATCAACACCGAAAACAACCTTGCTCTGGCGTTTCAAACTATTCGTTTGCCAGAAGGAGAGGATGAATTGACACGCGCGTTTTCTGCTACCAGCCGGGACTATTTATTGGATACCGATGGCGATGGCGTTGCCGATATTAATGAGGATCTCGCTGAGTCAAATCCCGATGATCCAGCATCGACGCCGGACAGCAGTATCGTGGATGTCCTTGCGTTATACGCACCCGCGGTCACTACGCTATATGACGGAGATCCGAGTACTCGCATAGACCATTTGATGACGCTGTCTAATCAGGTGTTGTCGGACAGCGGTGTCGATATCGTGTTGCGCCTGGTGGACTCGCAGGAATACGACATGGATGATGCGCAGAATATTGATCAGTGGGTCGACGCGGCTGATGATAGGGCGGGTGTGTTTGAAAATTTAGATACCCTGCGTGCAGCATCAGGGGCAGACCTGATCGTCCTGTATCGGACATTTGATGATGGTGACACCTGTGGTATTGCTCAACTTGGTGGCTTTTTGACCCGTGGCGACTTCAGTAGTTCCAGCAACGCCTCCGGTGCTCATACACCGGTCTTTATCGATGCAGACCAATGCCCAGATCACACGACCATTCATGAATTTGGTCATTTGATGGGCCTCGGGCACTCCTTTAAGCAGGATGAGACAGGAACTTTCGATTGGTCTCGTGGTTATGGTGTTGATGACTCGTTTGCCACGGTGATGGGCTACCCGTCGGTATTTGATGCCGATGGATTGCAGGTTTTCTCCAGCCCAGATCTGATGACTTGTGAAGGTAGCCCTTGCGGCATCGACATCGATCAAGCCGAGGCGGCCCATTCCGTGAAGAGCTTGAATCTCGTGCGTTTTCAGGTCGCTAATTTCCACGCCACGGTGATCGGCGATATGGATGGCGACGGTGTGTTTGATGCTGATGATGCATTCCCAGAGGATGCCAATGAAACGGTGGATAGCGACGGTGATGGAATCGGCAACAATGCCGACACTGATGATGACAA
>JAQWMV010000103.1 GCA_029246605.1 Pseudomonadales bacterium
GGCGCAGGGGCGCTACCAGACTTAGAAACAACACCCATGGATAGCCGCAACTGTTTTAGGTAGCGCCGACAGTACTTGCAAATCATTAAATGAAGGCGCAGTTGAATACGTTGAGTCAGTGTTTTTGGACTCTCCAACAAACCGCGAGCGGTATCACTGACCTGTTTACAGCTTAGCAAAATTCACCGCTGCTAAATTGTGCAGCATTCACCACTGTCCTGGAAATGTTCGATGCATCTAAATACTCGGTTGCGTGCTCGGTGTAACAACACACGGACATTGGACTCACTAACATCGAGGATGTTACATATTTCGACTAAAGAATAACCTTGCCGTTCACGAAGGTTCAGTGTCGCGCTTTGCAGGTCTGGTAGGGTCGCTATCATGTCATCGATGCAGTCAAGCAGTTCATTAGAAGACAGTAGCGCCTCAGGTGAATCACCATCCCAGTCCAATGGGTTGTTCTGCCAGTGCCCTTTGCTGTCAAAACGAGAATCCATGGTATCGTCTGGTTCTAGCATGGCGTCCAGAGATACTTGGCGATTCTCGCGACGTAGTCGTGTTTTTGCCTCGTTGGCCACAATACGCATTAACCAGGTCTTTAATTTACTCCGTCTTTCAAATTTTGGCAGTGCACGCATGGCAGAGAACCAGGCTTCCTGAACGACTTCATCGGCAAGTTTATTGCCTACCATCGAATGGGCGAGGTAGAGCATTGACGGTTGGCACTCGGTGAGTGCATGACGAAACGCCGTTTCGCTTTTGTCGATCAGCGCTTGGATCAACGTGTCTTCGTCTTTGAACGCAGTCATTAGTGTTGTCATCAGTACCCTGGGTCAGTCACATCAACCAGCGGAAAGGCACTGAGTACATCTGGCTGGACGACCGCTTGCCCGGCACATACAAATGACTCGTCCAGTTCCGCAAAAGAAGTTACACCGCAAAGGATGAGTGCTATCCGTATTTCGGTACTGAGAATCTGCAGACATCGGACTAGTGTCGGTGCGCCCCCCGCCGCCAGCGACCAGGCTTCGAGCCGTCCGATACCGACAGCGTCAGCGCCCATGGCAATGGCTTTTACGATATCCGTCCCCCGATAAAAGCCACCATCGATTGCGATTTCAGCTTTGCCTTTTATTGCCTGGACAATGTCTGGCAGGAGATCGAGTGTGCCCGGCGCCTGGTCAAGCTGTCGGCCACCATGATTCGATATATAAACAACATCAACGCCACATTCGACGGCTTTGATAGCATCATCGGCGCGATGTATGCCTTTAACGATCAGCGGAATATCGTACTTTTCCTTGATGCGTTCGACAGTAGACCAATTTAGTGTCGCTTGGTAGGAATAGTCTCCTGGGACAGAAACTGCGGTAGTCGGTACAACCCGTTTAGATATATCACGTTCGCGTCGGCTGACTACTGCGGAATCAACGGTCAGGCAGAAGCCTTTGTAACCAGAGTCAATCGCTCGTTCGACAGTATCATCCACCCACTTCTCATCACCCCGCACATAAAGTTGATAAATTTTGGGTGCATCGGATGCGGCGGCTATCTCTTCGAGTGATGGCTCACAAACGGAGCTCGCGATACTCATTATCCCTGCTTCTGCAGCAGCTTTGGCTGCGGCCGCACCACCTTCGGGTGTAAAAACCTGCACAGACCCTATTGGGGCAAGCAAGACCGGCATGTCTAGGTGTTGTCCGATGATTGTGCCAGAGGTATCAACCTTAGATACATCATTGAGCACCCTGGGGTTTAACGCGCGCGTATCAATGGCACTGCGATTTCTCTTTAAGGTGGTTTCAGTTTCAGTACCCCCAACGAGGTAATCCCAATGGGTTTGGTTGAGATTCAATTGTGCTGCTTTGACGATCTCGTGTATGGTCTGAAATCTATTTGGATCTGGCATAGGCTGTCTTCTTGTCCTGCAAAAGCGTCAATACTAATGTTTCTTTGGGGTTGACACCACTGACAATAACAATCTTCGAGACCCTAACGCCAATTCGGTCTGCGTTGGCATATTGGTGTACTCAAAAGTGTCGCGAAAGTGATATAAAAGCGTGATGCTGAACCACTCGAACGCAAAGCCACTATTTGAGAGGGAGGTCGCGCTTGGTGCCGATATCTCTACCGATGAAGAGGACCAGTTGAATCAATCTTAAGAAGTTAAAAGCTGCAGAGGCGGCCTTTTTGAAGAAGCACCCGGGTGGATTTCTAAGTGAGGAAATGCAGGCGCTGGGGAAGAAGCATCGAATAGCGCAAATGATCTCGTTTTCCCAGGATGCGTTCAAAAAAACAGCGTTCAGAAGACATCAGGTCGTTGTCGAAGATATGGTATGGGTGGTTAGTCGCGCTTCAATGGTGTCGATGTTTGAGAAGCCGAAGTTTCGGGACGTTGGTCATGGCTTGTCACCAGCGGAAATAAGCCAGTTGAGCAATGGCCTTAAAAACCTTCTGCATGCCAATCAGCAAAAAGGCTTTCAGCAGATGGTTGAGATCTTGCTGCCGGCGAAATTGGCAAAATGGTCGTTACTGATGATTATTACCAATTATGTTCATC
>JAQWMV010000027.1 GCA_029246605.1 Pseudomonadales bacterium
GCACCGAGATGGTGATGCCGGGTGACAATATCACGATGAATATTGAACTGATTGCACCTATTGCGATGGAAGAAGGGCAACGTTTTGCAATCCGCGAGGGTGGTCGAACGGTAGGTGCTGGCGTCGTTACCAAGATTAGTAGCTAGTTTCTGATACAGAGATCAGCGTTACGTTAGCTTTTACCCAAATTTACGTTAATTTGGGTTAAAAGCGGCAAAAACACTGCGTTTGTGTGGCAATTCCGCGCAGGTGCGGTTATTATGCCGCCCCCTTACATAGGGTCTGATGAGTTTTTAGTTTTTTGATGCATATTGCTCATCGAGATATGTCATCCAGACCGCATGTACAGTGGAATACAAGACCTCTATGTGAGGTCATGGGTAGCTTGAAATCAAGCAAGGGCTTGCGCCTTCCCTCTTAGTGGGAGGGATATTTTTGTCTTTTAAATCCGCCCTTGAGGAGTGGTTATGAACGAGAGAATCAGAATCCGCCTAAAAGCGTTTGACCATCGGTTGATCGATGCTTCAACGCTGGAGATCGTGAACACCGCAAAGCGCACGGGTGCTCAGGTTCGCGGACCAATACCGCTGCCTACTCGGAAAGAAAAATTTACAGTGCTGACTTCGCCGCACGTCAATAAAGACGCGCGCGACCAATATGAAATCAGGACGCATAAGAGATTACTCGACATTCTGGAGCCCACTGAAAAGACGGTGGATGCATTAACGAAACTAGATCTCGCCTCTGGTGTGGAAGTACAGATTAACCTGGGCTAACTGGGTTGGGTGTTAGGAGTTACAAATGGCAATAGGTATTGTAGGTGTGAAGATGGGGATGACGCGAGTCTTCGCCGAAGACGGGCGTTCAGTGCCAGTCACGGTGATTGAAGCGTTGCCGAACCGTATCACGCAGATTAAAACTCTGGACCAGGATGGCTATACCGCGGTGCAGGTTGCCTGTGGTGATATCAAAGCATCCCGTGTCAATAAACCTGCAGCTGGCCATTTTAGTAAAGCCAGTGTAGAGGCAGGCCGGACCGTTCGTGAGTTTAGATGTTCCAGCGAAGAAGAACTTGATGTCGGTCAGACTATGACCGTGACTGCTTTTGAAGCCGGACAGAAAGTAGATGTGACGGGCCAGTCGAAAGGTAAGGGTTTTGCAGGTGTTGTGAAACGCCATAACTTTCAAATGCAGGACGCGACACACGGTAACTCAATTTCTCACCGTGCCCCAGGCTCCATCGGTCAATGCCAGACACCCGGCAGAGTCTTTAAAGGTAAGAAGATGGCTGGGCATATGGGTGCAGAGCGAGTGACAACACAGTCATTGGAAATTGTTAGTATTGATGAAGAGAACAACCTATTGCTGGTTAAGGGCGCTGTACCTGGTGCTGCTGGTGGGGATGTTCTGATTCGACCTGCGGTTAAGACCCGGGTGTAGGAGCGGAATTTGAATCTCAATATTTCAGAACCAGGTAAAGGGATCACCAAAGACGCGGTAGACGTTTCTGAGTCAGCGTTTGGTCGTCAGTTTAATGAAGCATTAGTGCATCAGGTAGTTGTTGCCTACATGGCAACGGGTCGCCAGGGCACGAGTGCACAAAAAACACGATCTGAAGTGAATGGTGGCGGCGCAAAGCCATATCGTCAAAAGGGTACCGGCCGAGCAAGAGCGGGCACGATTCGAAGTCCTATATGGCGTGGGGGTGGAGCGACTTTTGCTGCGAAAACACGAGATTATTCGCAAAAGGTAAATCGCAAGATGTATCGCGGTGCGATGCAATCTATCTTGTCCGAGTTGATTCGCCAGGATCGTTTAATTGTTACCAATGACTTCGCTGTTGACGCACCTAAGACCAAGCAGGTTCAGACGCTGCTCAACGATCTGGAGCTGACGAATGTTTTGGTCGTTGTTGAAGAAGTTCATAGCAATTTGTATCTGGGTGCACGGAACCTGAAGGATGTTGAGATTATTGATGTTCAGGGAATTAATCCCGTCAGCCTGATTGGCTATCAGAAGGTGTTGTTTACTGTCGGTGCGTTGAAGAAGGTTGAAGAGGTGCTGGGATGAACAACGAGAGACTTTATAAAGTGGTACTTGGTGCGCACATCTCAGAGAAAGCCACATTGATTGCTGATGAGTCGAATCACATAACGTTTAGGGTGGCCAAAGATGCGACCCGACCAGAGATTAAAGAAGCGATAGAAAAAATTTATGGGGTAGCGGTCAAGAATGTCACCGTGCTCAACGTAAAGGGAAAAGTAAAACGCACGTTTCGCGGTGTTGGAAAAAAGCCAAGCTGGAAAAAGGCATACGTCAGACTTGAAGAAGGTTCTGACTTAGATTTTTCCTCAATTAACTAATTGGATCGAGATCAACAATGCCAGTCGTAAAAGCTAAACCAACATCACCGGGTCGCCGGTTTGTTGTAAAAGTTGTTCACCCGGATCTCCATAAAGGAGAGCCGTATAAGCCATTACTTGAGAAAAAATCAAAGAGTGGCGGACGGAATAATAATGGCCGGATTACTACACGCCATATTGGTGGTGGCCATAAGCAGAAGTATCGCGTAGTTGATTTCAAACGAAATAAAGACGGCATTACCGCAACAGTAGAAAGACTTGAATACGACCCCAATAGAACAGCTAACATTGCACTCCTAAAGTACGCCGACGGCGAAAGACGATACATCATTGCCCCCCGCGGAGTATCAGCTGGTGATGAACTTCAGTCAGGCGAAAGTGTCCCCATCCGAGCAGGAAACTCCCTCCCAATGCGTAACATCCCCATGGGTAGCGTTATTCATTGCATAGAGTTAAAGGCGGGTAAGGGAGCGCAAATGGCGCGAAGCGCAGGAACCAGCGCCCAGCTTGTTGCCAAAGAAGGTCGTCATGTAACGCTGCGTTTACGCTCCGGTGAGATGCGTAAAGTCTTATCCGAGTGTCGAGCCACTTTGGGAGAGGTCAGTAACTCGGAGCACAATCTGCGGTCTCTCGGAAAAGCAGGTGCATCACGCTGGCGTGGTGTTCGACCTACAGTTCGCGGTGTGGTTATGAACCCGGTTGACCATCCACATGGTGGTGGTGAGGGTAAAACCTCGGGTGGTCGTCATCCAGTTTCACCATGGGGACAGCCGACAAAAGGTCATAAGACCAGAAAGAATAAGAGAACAGACAAGATGATTGTTCGCAGAAGATCCAAGACCAGGAGATAAGTTGTGCCAAGAAGCTTAAAAAAAGGTCCATTTGTTGATCTACACCTAATGAATAAAGTTGCCAAGGTGTTGGAGACAAATGATAAGAGGCCTATTAAAACCTGGTCTCGTCGATCATTGATTACACCGGATTTTGTCGGACTAACGATCCAGGTACATAATGGCCGACAGCATGTTCCAGTCTTCGTTAACGAAGACATGGTGGGCCACAAGCTAGGAGAGTTTGCTATGACGCGAACTTTTCGAGGCCATTCCGGCGACAAAAAGGTTAAAAGGTAAGTAAGGGGACAATGATGGAAGTCGCAGCCAAACTAAAAGGCGCTAAGTTGTCAGCACAAAAGGCTCGGTTAGTTGCTGATCAGGTTAGAGGCAAGCAGGTAGGAGAAGCGCTTGATGTGTTGTCTTTTAGTACCAAAAAAGGTGCGCTTCTGGTCCGTAAGTTACTGGAATCAGCAATTGCCAATGCTGAGCACAATGAAGGTGCTGATGTAGATGAATTAAGCATCTCGAAAATTTTTGTTGATGAAGCGACAACAATGAAAAGAATCCGACCCAGAGCCAAAGGCCGGGCAGATCGGATATTAAAGCGAAGCTGTCATATTACGCTTGCTGTGGCGGACGTTTAGTCCGCGCGTTCGAATAAAAGGGAGACCAGAATGGGTCAGAAAGTAAATCCAACGGGCATGCGTTTAGGCATCGTCAAGGCACATACCTCAATATGGTATGCGAGCGGGCCCACCTATCGAACGAATTTGCATGAGGATCTGCAGGTCCGCGAGTATGTTCAGAAAAAATTAAGTCAGGCTTCTGTGAGCAGAATAGAGATTCAGCGGCCAGCGCAAACTGCCAGGATTACGATCCACACCGCGAGACCGGGAATCGTTATCGGCAAGAAAGGTGAAGATGTAGAGAAACTTCGAAAAGAAGTTTCAAAGATGATCGGTGTCCCTGTGCACATCAATATTGAAGAGATTCGCAAGCCCGAGTTGGATGCCTATCTTGTTGCGCAGAATGTCGCTCAACAACTGGAAAGACGCGTTATGTTTCGTCGTGCGATGAAACGCGTTATGCAAAATGCGATGCGCCTGGGTGCGCAGGGAATCAAAGTCCGAGTCGCTGGGCGGCTGGGTGGCGCGGAAATAGCTCGCTCGGAGATTTACCACGAAGGCCGGGTGCCTCTACATACATTGAGGGCGGACATCGATTATGCCACCGCAGAAGCAAATACTACTTACGGGATCTTGGGCGTAAAGGTGTGGATATTTAAGGGTGAGATCCTGGATCAGAGTGAAGAAACCAACCAGCAAAGCAACGTTCAGAGTTTTGGATAGATAGATGTTACAGCCGAAGCGTACCAAATTTAGAAAGCAGCAAAAGGGTCGTAATCGCGGCTTGGCACACCGTGGCAGCTCGATCAGTTTTGGCGAGTATGGCTTAAAAGCAATGTCGCGTGGTCGGCTGACTGCACGACAGATCGAAGCGGGTCGACGTGCTATGACACGACGGGTGAAACGGGGCGGTCAAATTTGGATTCGAGTATTTCCAGACAAGCCGATTACCCAGAAGCCTTTAGAAGTGCGCCAGGGTAAAGGAAAAGGCAACGTTGAATACTGGGTTGCCCAGATTAAACCTGGAAAAGTTTTATTCGAAATGGAAGGTGTAACTGAAGAGGTAGCTCGTGATGCTTTTCGGTTAGCGGCTTCAAAACTTCCATTTCCAACCGCGTTTGTAAAACGTCAGGTTATGTAAAGAGGAATTTATGAAGGCAATCGAGCTTAGAGCAAAGTCAGTTGATGAGTTGAATGAGGATCTGCATGCCCTGGTGAAAGAGCAGTTTACGCACCGGATGCAGCATTCAACCGGACAGCTGGATCAGACACATCTATTAAAAGAAGTCGCAAAGAATATTGCTCGTGTAAAAACTGTTTTAGGAGAAAAAAGTCGAGCCATGATTACTGAGGATGCTAAATGAGCGACAAAAAGACATTAGCTAGAACGGCAACGGGTTCGGTTGTCAGCAATAAGATGAACAAAACGATCACCGTATCGGTAGAAAAGCGCATTAAACACCCTTTGTATGGCAAATACATGCGGCGATCGAAAAAGTTTCATGCTCACGATCCTGAGAACACATGTCAGGAAGGGGATATAGTGACCATCGTTGAAATTAAGCCGATGTCGAAGACAAAGACCTGGGCACTACAAAGTATCGACCGCAAGGCCGTTATTATTTAGTGGGTAAGGAAAGATCTAACGATTTTGGTGTGGAGTTAACATGATTCAAGCGCAGACATATTTGGATATAGCGGACAACAGTGGTGCGCGAAGAGTGATGTGCATAAAAGTATTAGGTGGATCCAAGCGTCGCTATGCGGGCATTGGCGATATCATTAAAGTTACAGTAAAAGAAGCAATTCCGCGAGGAAGAGTAAAAAAAGGGCAGGTTCTTGACGCGGTTGTAGTGCGTACCAGAAAGGGTGTGCGTCGACCAGATGGATCTGTCATTCGTTTTGATGGCAATGCTGCAGTTTTGTTGAATGCGCAGAAACAGCCAATCGGAACCAGAATATTTGGTCCGGTGACCAGAGAGCTTCGCGGCGATAACTTTATGCGAATTATTTCTCTGGCCCCAGAAGTGTTGTGAGGTAGTAAGGGATGCGAAAGATAAAAACAGATGATCGTGTCATGGTCATCGCGGGCAAAGACAAAGGAAAGATCGGTACGGTAACCCGTACGCTTGATAACGGTCGCGCTTTCGTTAGCGGTGTGAACATGATTAAGCGTCATACTAAAGGTAACCCTCAAGCGGGGCAGCCTGGTGGAATAATTGAAAAAGAGGCATCGATTCACATTTCAAATGTTGCAATTTATAACAGTGAATCGAATAAAGCCGATCGTGTAGGTATCAAAGTTCTAGAAGACGGTAAAAAAGTAAGAATTTTCAGATCAACCGGCGAACAGATAGATGGTTAAGGGTCCGTAAAAGATGGCTGATTTAAAGAAAAAATATGACGAGGAAATAAAACCTGCCTTAAAGGAGGAGTTAGGCCTCAAGAATGTCATGGAAGTACCAAAGATCACCAAGATCGTATTGAACATGGGTGTTGGTGAAGCTATTGGTGACCGAAAGCAACTTGATGCTGCCGTTGAGAATATGGAAGCGATCGCTGGTCAGAAAGCAGTGATAAATGATGCTCGGAAATCTATTGCCGGGTTTAAAGTCCGGGAAGGTTACCCAATAGGGTGCAAGGTGACATTGCGTCGTGAACGTATGTATGAGTTTCTGGACAGGTTGATTAATATCGCCATGCCCAGGCAACGAGACTTTCGTGGAATTTCTCCCCGTTCATTCGATGGGAGAGGGAACTTCTCAATGGGCTTTAGCGAGCAAATTGTTTTTCCTGAGATTGACTACGACAAGATAGACAAGATCAGAGGGCTGGATGTGGGCATCGTAACTTCGGCAACGGACGATGACCAGGGTAGAGCGCTACTGCGTGCTTTTAATTTCCCATTTAGGGAAGCAAGTTAACAATACGGATTTTTTATGGCCAAGAGTTCAATGGTAAACCGCGAGTTAAAAAGGCAGCGAATTGCGAAAAAATTTGCGGAAAAGCGGGCAACCTTAAAAGCAATTATCAAGAATCCGGATTCTTCACCTGATGAGACCTGGGAAGCACAACTGAGTTTGCAGAAACTGCCTAGAAATGCGAGCCCCTGTAGGCAGGTGCGCAGGTGTGCGTTAACGGGAAGGCCTCATGCAGTCTATCGACGGTTTGGTCTTGCACGGACCAAGTTGAGGGAAGCAGCAATGCGTGGTGACATCCCCGGTCTCGTGAAGTCGAGTTGGTAAGGAGCAATATATGACGATGCAAGATCCAGTGGCAGACCTGTTGACGCGAGTTCGTAACGCACAACAAGCCAAGTTAGAAGAAATATTGATGCCTTGTTCTAACACAAAGATTTCAATTGCGAAGGTACTTACCGAAGAAGGCTTCGTTGAAAGTTTTGAAGTAGAACCAGGTGAAGAGCACAAAACTTTGCTTAGGATTCGGTTGAAGTATTTTGATGGTAGACCGGTGATTGAGGAAATAAAGCGACTTAGTCGTCCTGGACTGCGTCAATATAGTAACAAAGACGACATTCCAATAGTTAATGGTGGCCTTGGCATTATCATTTTATCCACCAACAAAGGTGTGATGACTGATCGGGCGGCCCGGGCGGCAGGTATCGGCGGCGAACTATTGTGTTCGGTGTTTTAAACGGTAAATCAGGTAAATAACGATGTCTCGAATAGCTAATAGTCCTGTGGATATACCGACTGGTGTAGAGGTGTCCATCAGTGGCCGTGATATATCCATTAAAGGCAGTAAGGGCAGCTTGGACCTAACGATTCACGATCTTGTTGAAATCAAGCAGGAAGATAATGTGTTGTTGTTCAGCGCTACCAATAATGGCAAAAAATCAAATGCCATGGCAGGCACATTCCGAGCATTGGTTAATAATATGGTCCTTGGTGTGAGCAACGGTTTTGAAAAAGCATTGCAGCTGCAGGGCGTAGGTTACCGAGCGCAGACCCAGGGTAAGAAACTCAACCTTACGCTGGGTTTTTCACACCCAATTGAATATTCGATTCCTGAAGGAATTGAAATTGAAACACCAAGCCAGACGGAAGTATTGGTTAAAGGTATAGACAAACAACTGGTCGGTCAGGTTTCCGCAGAGATTCGCGCATTCCGCCCACCGGAGCCTTATAAAGGCAAGGGCGTACGTTACCTGAACGAATATGTGAAACGCAAAGAAGCCAAGAAGAAATAGTCGTCGTAATTTTTAAGCGAAGCAAGTTATGAATAAGAAAAAACAGTCTCGAATGAGAAGGGCCCGAAGGGGTAGGAAACACATTGGTAAGTTAGAGGTGCCAAGATTGTGCGTCTATCGGTCTCCAAGACATATTTATGCGCAGGTGATTTCAGCATCGGGCGACCGGATCGAGGCATCAGCTTCCACGGTTGAACCAACCTTACGAGGTGATAACACAGGTAACGTTGAAGGTGCGTCAAAAGTCGGTGCGCTGATTGCTGAGCGCGCAAAGACGCAAGGCATTGAAAAAGTAGCGTTTGATCGATCCGGGTATAAATACCACGGTCGCGTCAAAGCATTAGCGGACGCAGCTCGTGAAGGCGTACTGCAGTTCTAGTAGATTTCGAGGAATAAACATGGCGTATAACGACCAGGACAACGAAGAAGGCATCATTGAAAAACAGGTGCACATCAACCGAGTTGCCAAGGTAGTCA
>JAQWMV010000028.1 GCA_029246605.1 Pseudomonadales bacterium
CATTGACTTTGTGCCCCATGATAACCAGTAGCGTGATCTACATTTCACGACTGGACAGCTGTTCTAAAGGAGACGCTGGCCTGTCATTGAATGGACGAAGGGCCAACTGTTGGGCAACATCGGAACTGATGTAACGTTCCCCAGCCATAACTTTTCTGATGGCCCGGACCATTTCTTCCATATTGGCTTTTTTAGTGATGTAGCCACTTACCCCTACTTTTAATAGTTTCGATGGGTACGGCTCATCTTCATGCATTGTCACGGCAATAATTTTCACATCCGGATCAATGCGCAAACACCTTCTGGTTGCCTCCAATCCACCAATGCCGAGCATTTGCACATCCATAAGAACCACAGCTGTTGCACGAATTCTATGGCTTACTCATCGCTATCGGCATTCGCGATTATTTCCAGCCTTTCTACGTCCTCCAGCAGCCGAGAAGTGCCAATTCTTACCAGTTGGTGGTCATCGACGATAAGTACTCGAATCACGCTACTCTCCTAAACAGTAAATGCGAGGAGTAAGTTATCCGTTTAGTAGTGCGCTGGGTAGCTGGTAACAAGCATATATGGCGGCGGATATCGGACCTATATTTCTAGCGAAATAACCCCGGACGTTTGTAGGACATCGACCACATACACCAGCACCAGCGCAGCTTAGCGCCCAGTAAATGCCTGTAGACCGGTTTGCGCACGGCCCAGAATTAGCGCATGGATATCGTGTGTCCCTTCATAGGTATTCACAGTCTCCAGGTTCATGAGATGCCGCATCACATGATATTCATCGGAAATGCCATTACCGCCATGCATATCCCTCGCCAAGCGGGCAATATCCAATGCCTTGCCACAGTTATTGCGTTTCATTAAAGAGATGTTTTCAACTGGGCAGTTATCTTCATCCATAAGGCGACCCAGCCGCAGCGCACCCTGTAGCCCAAGGGTAATCTCAGTCTGCATATCAGCGAGTTTCTTTTGAATCAATTGATTGGCGGCAAGCGGCCGACCAAACTGGCTGCGCTCTATCGTGTAGCTTCTGGCGGCATGCCAGCAAAATTCGGCAGCGCCCATGGAGCCCCAGGCTATACCAAACCGGGCTTTGTTAAGGCAACCAAATGGACCGCCCAACCCCGATACGTTGGGTAGTAGATTCTCTTCGGGGACTTCTACATTGTCCAACACGATTTCACCCGTGATCGAAGCGCGAAGACTAAATTTACCCTCGATCTTAGGGGTGGAGAAACCTGCCATATCACGTTCCACGACAAAACCACGAATAACGCCATCGAGCTTGGCCCAAATGACAGCAATGTCTGCAATCGGTGAATTAGAAATCCACATTTTCGCCCCATTGAGCACGTAGCCTCCGTCAATTTTATCTACTTTGGTAATCATACTACCCGGATCTGATCCGTGGTCTGGCTCCGTCAGGCCAAAACAACCAACCCACTCACCGGTCGCCAATTTCGGCAGGTACTTCATACGCTGTTCTTCGGTCCCGTAGGCGTATATGGGATGCATCACCAGAGACGACTGAACACTCATTGCCGAGCGGTAACCACTGTCTACTCTCTCCACCTCACGGGCCACCAGTCCGTATGAAACATAATTGACGCCCGGACATCCGTATTTTTCAGGCAAGGTTGAACCCAGTAGACCAAGCTCGCCCATCTCGTTCATGATTTCACGATGAAAGTGCTCGTCACGATGCGCCTGCTTGATGCGGGTCATGAGTTTTTCCTGTGCATAGCTTTGCGCCGTATCACGCACAAGACGCTCTTCTTCAGTCAGTTGATCGTCTAGGAAGAAGGGATCGTCCCATTTAAATTTAGCCATGTCGTCTCCAGGAAGGGCAAATAAAGCGCGTCATTATATAGGCTGATATATCGAATCGACAGTTAAACCTACCCGGATCTTTGCGCATGTAGCTAAGTCATTTTAACAAATATCTATACCCTCCTGTTTTAGAGGGTTTTATCTGAGATATCACTCATGTGTGTCACGCGGGGGAAGTTATCTGGCGACCTTGGATGAAGGTTTAATGATGCTGCAGTCGCAACACCAGCAGTAACCACGCAGCTTTTAAGCTGTAGAGATCCCTCGGATTCCAGTGAGGAATTTCATCCAGAAAACCAAGGTGATGACATTCGCAATCACCTGCTGGGCTCTACCGATAAGAAGATAAACGGCGAGAATATTGCCGAAGCAAAAGAAGAGCAGGAAGAAAATTAAATTATTGATATCATTAGAACTTTAAAGGCTTGTCTTGCGGCCAACGAGTCGTCAAGCAAGCCAAAACAGGCCGTCATAAAAAAGCCCGCAACGAAAGCCAAATTCGACTAGGCAAAGTGAAAGGTCAAAAAGACGGCCACGAAGTAACCCCGGGTTTGTAGTGAAGAGATGAAGGGATATTCGACGCAGGACGTCGCTGAATTACTGGATATACAAACAGAAACGATTCGAGAGATCGCGCGTACCGGCGTGCTCGACCCTGAAAGAACAGCTAGAGGCCACTATCGGTTCAGCTTCCAGGATATTGTCATTCTGCGAACTGCAAAGGAACTATTGGACGCTGGCATTCGCAAATCACGCATCAACAAGTCTCTAATGCAACTCAAACAACGTATGCCTGCAGAGCGATCACTGTCTTCACTGCGCATCGCCGGTGATGGTGGCGCGGTCGTTATCCATCAGAATGAACAGATGTATAACGCTGAATCCGGTCAGATTCACTTCAACTTTGCGGTCGCCGAGCTAGCGGGCACCGTTGCACCACTGGCCAAACAAGCCGCAGAAGATGCTGAATCTAGTGACTATCTCTCCAGTGACGACTGGTTTGATCTCGGGGTAGACCTCGAGGCCGTTAGCCCGGAAGACGCGCCGGCGGCATACCTTAGAGCGCTGGAACTCGACCCTACGCACAGCGATGCCCACGTAAACATTGGTCGACTGATGCAGGAGGCCGGTGAGTATGCGGAAGCTGAAAACCACTATCAGCATGCTCTTGCGGCAGAACCAGATAATATACTCGCTGCGTTTAACCTGGGTACGCTACTGGAAGACATGGGGCGTATTGAGGATGCGATTAATGCCTACAAAGGGGCCGCTACGTTTGCTGATGCTCATTACAATCTATCAAGACTCTATGAACTCATCGGAGAACATGCGGAAGCCCTGAGGCATTTGAAAACTTATCGTAGCTTGATCGACCCGTTATAGAATCAACATTGCAATGAGTTAAAAGAAGAAGATCATAGAACAAAGGACTGAAGCCAGGACAACCAGTCACATCAAGTTTTTCGTAAACATTCATGAGTACGAGAAAGCCACTGATATTTTTAGTGAATCGGTCGTCTGCGAAGCCGAGGATCCATCAATACACGGATTACTATTTTGAACCGATCAAAAACTTCACGTTGGAAGCGTGCTAGACATTACCATCGACACTAGCGATCCGTTTGCCGCGTACCTGCTTAGGGGCGAAATTCGCTGGGTGGAAGAAGATGACGATGACTACTTTATGGGAATTCTGCTAATATATGAAGAGCGCATGGATCTCGTTAAAGGGGTAGAGAACTTTGACAAGACAGTGGCAGCCTAATGAACTAAAGGCCCGAAGGTTTCCATCTCTATCCGAGTGACTTTTTGCCCTAATGTGCTGACACGACCGATATAACGATCCTCACCATTTGTAGCGTATTCAAATCTATAGGCTCGCCACAGGCGCCAGCGATCATTGTGATCGCGACTCGCAGAAAGCCTTATCAGGTTTACACTTTGGTCTAGTAACTGGACATCATTGAGATTACATTCACGCCGTGCGGCATCGGCTGCAATCTCTTTAGATTGAGCTGCTGCCCGCCAATAGAGCGCAGCAGCTACGATGATCAAGATAATAAATAGTTCAGACATTACATTATCTTAACAAGTGAGAGGTTATCGCGTATATTGCGCGACGATCGCCGTTTTTAGCGGCGAGAGTAGCCAAGTCACCGGAGGGGTGGCAGAGCGGTTGAATGCACCGGTCTTGAAAACCGGCATAGGTTTGTAGCCTATCCAGGGTTCGAATCCCTGCCCCTCCGCCAATACCACCG
>JAQWMV010000046.1 GCA_029246605.1 Pseudomonadales bacterium
ATCAAATTTGATAATGTGCGCGTGCCGAAAGAAAACATTTTGCTGGGCGAAGGACGCGGATTTGAGATCTCTCAGCTACGCCTAGGCCCTGGCCGTATCCACCATTGCATGCGCTCAATTGGCAAGGCCGAAGTGGCGCTGGAGCTCATGGTCAAACGAGCAGGCTCTCGGGTTGCCTTTGGTAAGCCCATCGTGAAACTGGGCAAAAATTTGGAGGTGGTTTCCCGGGCGCGAATTGATATCGATGCCTGTAAGTTGATGGTACTGCGCGCCGCTAAGGCCATGGATGTGCTTGGTAACAAGGAAGCAAGGGTATACGTGAGTGGTGTTAAAGCCATGGTTCCTGAGATCACCTGTCGAATCATCGATGAGGCGATTCAGATGCATGGTGCGACGGGTGTCTCCCAGTGGACGCCGCTTGCTGGTATGTACACCAGTCAGCGTAGTACGCTTCGTCTGGGAGACGGTCCTGATGAAGTCCATCATATGGTAGTTGGGCGTAACGAGGTTGAGAAGTACGGACTTTGGTAAACTGACTGCTTTGCTAGTGCACGATAAGGAATACAGATGTCAGCAATAACACCAGCAGATGGTCCGGTCGCTGTTACCGGTGCTTCCGGATTCACCGGTGGCCACATGGTTCGGGAACTCATTCATCACGGCTATCAGGTCAAAGCCTGTATCAGGGATGCCACTTCATGGCGAGGGCAGGATTGTATTCAGTACCTGAGAAAACTGCCCAATGTTGAGATTATCGACGGATGTGATCTGTTTGTAGACGAATCCTATGATGATGCATTCAGTGGCTGCAGCGCCGTTTTTCACACGGCAGCAGTTCTCGGCAATTCCGCCGACGGAAAATCCCAGCCCAAAGGCACAGGCAGCACTTCCCAGGACACCTACAACGGCGGTCTGGAAGGGACACGAAACGTCATCGACTCGATGAACAAAAACAGTTCCGTAAAACGACTCATCTATATCAGCTCTCTCGCTGCCATCAAATCCTATAGAGAAGATCTCCCTAAAGGGTATGAATGGACAGAAACCGACTGGGCCTCTGACGGTATGGACCCTGACACCTGGGAAAAGAACGCCTATGGCAAGAGCAAAGCGGATACCGAGCACTTTATCAATGACATGGCAGATGCCAGCGGTGCCTGGGACGTGGTAACGATCAACCCAGCCATGATCTGCGGCCCTGTCCTGTTCAAGGCGCAGGTTGGTCAGTGGGTGGAACAACTAGGGCGGATCGCCGCGGGTCTTGAGACCACCTGGGTGCCTGAACACGACATGGCGTTTAATATTATCGATGTTCGCGACCTCATCCGAGTTCAGCGACTTGCAGCGGAATCTGACATTGATCACAAAAACACCCATGGCGGTTCGCGCTATCTCATGCAGGGATGTGGCGGGAAATCATCACTTCAGGTCAGCACGGATATCGTCAACATCATTCAGGAAGCCTTCCCGGGTTTTGTTCTCGGTGGCCCGAAAACAGAGAGAGACGGCAAAGCGGTGGAAGTGCCAATGGACGCAATCTACGACTGCAAGAAGGCAAAGCAGGTTCTTGGTGCGACACTGCGACCGGTCGAAGACACCATTCGAGAAGTCATCGAGACATCCATTGATCTGGGCGTCATCACACCTCAATTGAAAAACTGATATCAGATTAAAACTGACACCTGAAAAGAATGGCAGAGACATAAAATTAAGCGGGATCGACTACGCTATGGGAAATCTGTATCTGCCAGAGTCCCGATAGGGCATCATCTTCGGTTCGGACAGTCCACATGCGATGTGGTTTAGTCGAGAAAAGCATCCCCAATGACCAGAGAGACATCGCGGGCAAAGTCAGTTGTTAGTTGCTGCACCATAATGACCACTGCCAGGTCCCGTGCTGGTTCAGACCAGGACGTCGTCCCGGCGGCGCCCTGGAATCCGAATGCACCCACACTTTTTGGAATCACAGCCTTCTCTGGCAGTTGCGTGATAACGCCGGTGTAGCCAAACCCTTCTCCGCCAGACTTGCCTCTATCCGAATGTTTATAGAGGTCGCCCACCTGATTGGTGGTCATCAGTTGTACTGCACTTTCCTTAAGAATCCTTTGTCCGGAAAACTCACCACCATCAAGCAGCATCTGCTCAAAATGCAGGTAGTCCCTTGCCGTGCTGATGAGCCCCGTCGAGCCAGAAAAGTAGGAGGTCTCCTGCTTCCAGTGGTCTGGATCATTCTTAACCACCACCACACGATGATGTTTTTCAGGCGGAACATTCCAGTGGGTGTCGATCATATCGAGCGGGTCGAAGATGTTCTCCTGCACAAATTCATTAATCGGTTTGTCGGCCGCTATCTCAATGACGCGAGCAACGACATCCAGGCCGACGCTCGGGCTATACATCCATCGAGTGCCGGGCTGAAAATCGAGAGGTCCTGCGGAGACCTTCTCAATATAGGAGGCAAGAGAATCTTCCCTCAGATGGAATCCACCTTTTTCCCACACAGCCCATTTGGACACCGCAGCGCCTAATCCGTAGGTGCCAAGCCCGGCAGTGTGGGTCAACAGGTCGTGAATGGTGATTGGGTGACAGGCCGGTACTATTCGATGGGGCGGTACGTGAAGATAGGTATTTGTATATTTCGCTCGCAGCGTACTGATAGCTCGAAACAGCAGACCCGGTCCTTTGTTTGCCGGCCGTGCTAAAATCAGTGTGGGGCTCACATCTTTGTGGGCTGGATTCTTAAGGACAGCGACTGCAATGTCTTTGAATCCCGGGATAAATTTCTGAATTTCGTCATCTGGGCTGATTAGGCCTCGTTCCATCGCAATCATGGCCGCGACTCCCAGCACGCCTTTTGTCGAGGATGCCATTTGGAACATGGCATCGGGTTGCATGGTTGCATTGGTGCCCTTGTCTGATACACCGTGTGCCGCAAAATAGACCGGTTTACCCTGACGACTTACGGCGACCACTGCGCCCTGAATATTTCCCCGTGCCACATGTCTCAGTAGCAACTCATCAAGGCTGAATAGTTTGTCGCTGGACATGCCAACGGATTCCGGTTTGAGTAAAATCAACTACTTAAGTCAATATTCATAGAGCGAAAAGTCTCTGGTTACTTGCGTATCCTTTCAAGAGAATTAATGCGCTTCGCCGCTCGTTCTGACAACAGCGGCATGCCTTCCGGTCTTGACAGCATGGGACTGTGACAAAGACGCTTGATATCGCGGCGCTCTCGTTCCGTTAGTGCATCAGGAATGTCAGAATCAATATACAGCTGCCTGACGGGTTCTTTATCTATCATTGGCCGAACCCAGGCTGGTGTGATGGCGTTTAGAATGGCCATCCGGTCTTCTCCACAGACGTTCAGTTCGTAGCAGGCGCGGTGCCAGGTTCTTGAGTCATAGATGAGTGCAGCGCCGGCCGGGGCAATATACTGCCGTACATCTTTATGGATGCCTTCGCCCATTCTGGTTCCCCCTTCATTGAACTCCTTGGATGGTCCCTTACCGAGTATATGTGATCCGGGTACAAACTGTGTCGCGGCATTGTCTGCCTCGAAGGCATTGATACAGATATTAAACTGGACCCCAAAGTGCGTGGTCTCTGGCCAGTAATCATTGGGAAAAACCCCAGGATGATACGGGTAGTCACTATGCCAGCCACCTTCCGGGTAAGTACCCAATAGACTGTCTGCTGGTTTCGCTGTCGTAATGACAGGTTGATGACAGGTGTGAAACTCTTCTGTAGACAAGTATTGCTGCATCATCCACAGGGCCACCGGATGGGTGACGGCGCGGCAAAGCTCCGGCGACCATGAGAGACCATCCATCATCCAGAAAAACCCATCGCCTGGAGTCTCATCGGCATGGTTGCTCGCTCGCGTCGCTGATGCGCGCTCCTTAAATTGAGCAATCGCCTCAGCGTCCATTACGTTATCTAAAATGGTAAACCCCTGGCTCTGAAGTTCCGCCAAAAGTTCCGAGGGCAGGCGGGAAGGTCCCTGCTGCAGCACTAATGCCCCAGAGACTTCACTCACTTCACAGGTTTTTTGCTCGAGATTTAGTGCCGTCAGCGCCAGTGACAGGTCACCAACCGCACAATGTAACCGCTGGCCTACCATGCGCCACAGGCATTCATCACTTGCGACGGAAGACAGAAAGACCGCGCCATCTCGACCACTTATCAACTCACCCTCTGTGTTGCGACACAGGTAAAAGGCGTCTTCTCTTGTCATCGTTCGTTCACCATTTGAGTACTAAGCGACAAGGAAGAAGGTAGCAACAATTAATAGTCTTTCCATGGCCTAGCTCGTAAGGAAGGGGACAGTTACCATAGCCAAGATTCGGCATAACATTCAACCTAGGCAACTTATCTTTGCAAGAAAATTACAATAGCCAACCTGTGGTACCCGCTGCTACGCCCTAGGCAGAATACCCTGACGTTCCATTGCAGTGACAACTTTCGAGGCAGCTTGTCGCTTGCCATATTGTCATTACTCCGTACACAACGAAGGTAACGCAATGGGTATG
>JAQWMV010000071.1 GCA_029246605.1 Pseudomonadales bacterium
CGACGGGCATTACGCCAAAAGCTGACGAGAACGACGGAGAGAAAAGCAGTGGCGGTGGTGGTTTGCATGCTGAGCAGCATTACGTCTATCACCGCCAACTAAAGGTCGGCGACGTACTGTCGAGCACCGAGAAGCCCGGAACCTCCTGGGAAAAACAAGGCCGCCGTGGCGGAAAGCTGCTATTTAGTGAATCTATAACTGAATATCGAGACCAACAAGGAGAACTGGTCGTTACCGCTACTAGCGTAGGTGTTCGAACAGAACGGCCTGCAACCTCATAGGAGATAGATATGTTACTCAAAGCAAGTGAAGTAAAAGTCGGAGACACTTATTCTGAAGAGGTTTGTCGCAACCTGTCACGAACCCAAATCGTACAATATGCAGGTGCCTCAGGTGATTACAATCCTGTGCACACCGATCAGTTATATACTGAGGAAATTGCAGGGTATCCCTCGGTATTTGCACACGGCATGTTATCGATGGGCATGACTGGGAAGATGTTGACTAATTTCGTCGGAGACGGCCGCCTGAAGGCGTTCGGTGTGCGCTTCACATCCCAGGTGTTTCCAGGTGCTACGTTAACAGCAACCGCAACCGTCTCAGCGATCCGCGAGGACAATGGCGAGCGAATTGTTGACCTTGAGGTATCAACTGTGGACGGAGAAGGCGTTGAAGTTGTTAAAGGTACGGCCTCAGCCCTGATAGACGCTTAGGACTGCCTGCAGGAGCAACCTTCAGGCGATCTTGGCAAACAGGAGTAGCTCAGGGGCAAGACACCGGGTGTCATCACATGCCTGTAATTGTAATGTGATGGGCCAACAGGGTGAGGAAATAGCAATCGTTACGTGACCTTCGTACAGGCTTATTTCTTCATCCATGAACGGTAACTTTCGAGTAATGCTTTCAGGGTAGACCACGTCATGATGATCCAATACCGTAGTTGGCAATAGTTCACCTACGGTATCATGACCATTCACGTGCCATCCCTCCTGGAGCGCGAGATCAAGCGTAACGCCATCATCAGTTCGAGACAGTATGGCTCGAACTTTGCCCTCTGCCGCAAACTGTATGGGATCCCTCTGGCCATGCAAGTGATTCTGCATGGCAGTCACCATATAAGAGAAGGCCGAAGGGGAACTGGTTAACAATCCACTAAACGCATTTTCTGCGGCATTAAGTTTCTGCTCGATTGCAGGATCCTTTGTCATCAGCCAGCACTGGGTTAATGCACTAATAGCAATAGAATTCGCTGAAGGTGTCGCACCATCCATTGGGCTCTTAGGTCTCGTGATTAACGGGCCAGCATCAGCAATATGACTGAGAAAGTACCCCCCACCGTCCTCATCCCAAAACAATTCGTTCATCTGCTGTATAATCGACCGGCCCCGAACAAGCCACTTATTTTCGTCTGTGCGTGCGTACAGCAGCATCGTCGCCTCAGCAAAAGCGCTGTAATCTTCCAGATTACCAGTGATAGAGGGATGGCCGTTCAGGGAGATGCGCCAAAGGCCATCATCATCCCAATGCTTATCCCACAGGAATTCTGCCGCACGCAACGCAGCATCTAGCAAACTAGTTTTGCCCAGGTAGGTTGCTGCAATCGATAAAGATGAAATCATCATACTATTCCAACCAGTGATGATTTTTTCGTCCCGCAACGGGTGAACTCGCTGCTCACGCCTCGTGTACAGTGTGTTTTTGATGGTAGCGAGACGCAAAAGCAACGCATCGAGCGTTAGCCCGTGTTCCTTTGCGTACGCCTCCAGTGAACCACCAAGATTCAAAATGTTGTGACCCTCAAAATTGCCATGCTCTGTCACACCGTATAGCTCGACTGCCAGTTCGACATCTTCTTTGGATAGAGCCTCCTCAAGCTCTTGTACTGTCCAAACAAAAAACAGCCCCTCTTCACCCTCGGAATCAGCATCCGTGGCGGAGTAAAAGGCGCCGTCCGGAGCGCACATATCCCGTAGCACATACTCCGCAATCTCCAGGGCAACGCGCTTGTAAGCCTGG
>JAQWMV010000078.1 GCA_029246605.1 Pseudomonadales bacterium
GATACCACTTCCAAGAAAACGATCGGGGTGCGGGTTCACCGTGGGCATAGGGTGAGACTCCTCGATAAAATCTACGCAGCGCTCGGAGAACAGTGAGTTAAAGATCCATACGCTGGGTAACGCGAATACTCCCACCCATAGTTTTAACAATAGAATCTAAAGGGTTCGAGTTAAGTGGTCTTTCAAGGATGGTTTCGGATCGCTCAATTCTGTTATCCCAAATGTCTCGACTGGAAGTTCCGAAAATTCAATCACTGGTTGCATCTGCGCCTGCTGACTATTTAAAAAGGTGTTTCTCTTCGTGTTAAGAAAAAGTCCAGCCCAGCCCTTAAAAACATGTTCAATAGTATAGCTAGCAAAACGAACCTCCCCCATCATCACACGCGCGTAACTCCGCTCATCGTCATCAAATAGAACCAGAAATCGGTCAATATCAGTATTCGCCAGTACTTCCGCAACGGTCAAATGCCGAAGCCCCATGGACATATTTGCAGCTGCAATGGTCTTACCAAACACGGCCGAAAATATGATTTTCTCTAGCTGATTCGTAGCGTCCTTCATCATACGACGCGAGAACTCAAGACTTTTTGCAAGCAGCACCGGATCGACGCTGCCCTGTTCAACCAGACTATTCAAAAATACATACTGGGGTGCGTTAATCAGATTCTGCCAGGACACTGAATACAGCTGACTTGGATGTGTAGAAAGCACCGATTCTTCGAGAATGGCCGCGAATATTTCATAGTAACGAGGATCCTGTGGTATGAATTTTCGGCGATCAACAGGACTAGAGACCAACAATTCGATACAGGATTGACCCACTGTGGGCGTACAGGCCTTAAGGCTCTCTTCAGACACCTGTGACTTCTGATTTTTCAACGACCGTACTTCCTCGACCGCTATTTCTTCAAATGCCTTGACCAGCGCCCGACCTTTGGTGTTATCAGGCAACGACAGCGGCGTCTCAAGCCAGACCTTAGTTTCCGGCGTCAGGCTTTCGTCGATAAATACAAACCCTACACCGAGTATCAGTACAGCGATCACAATGATAATTAAGCTTTTCTTCATCCCTGATTACGACCCTTTAGATCGGTTAAGTATACAGGCAGATGACTTCCGCTGGGAGCATGGTACGATATCTATACGAAGCCAGTCTGCCAGTGTAAGGGTAGCTCACTTGTGAAAATCCATCAGATCACAGACCTACATATTCCGGAAGATGGTGCCGCGGCTAACTTCGCTCATGTGAAAGGCAATGTTCAGCGGCAAATTGCGTTCGTTGCAGACGATGATTCAGACCTACTGGTAATCTCCGGCGATCTGACCATGACTGATGGCTCGAGCTCGGCTTGCCAGTGGTTGAAGGAAAATTTACCTGACTCGCTCAAGACGATTATCATGCCGGGTAACCATGACGACCCCGCCGTGCTGTGGGAAATTTTCGGTGCACAAAGATGCGTGAACGAATCTTTTCACTTTTCATTCGAACACGATGACCTGCAATACATTTTTGTCAACACGACAACTGACTCTCTACCGGAGAATCAACTTGAGTTTCTGGCGAGCGAAGGCGCAAAAAAACCTTCCTTACTGTTTATTCATCACCCACCGGACCTGGTCAGCAAGGACGGATTTATGGCACTGAACCAACCCCTGATCAACCATGCCGAAGTCGCAGAAGTCATACGGGCCAGCCAAATCAGCGACGTGTTCTGCGGCCACTATCACAACAGCGCCGACATCGATTGTGGTGGTTTTCAATTGCACGTGACCTCGTCACCTGCATTTCAAATTGATCTGAACACCGCAGCATTTACCACACAGCCGTTTGAACCTGGCGTTCGGATGATCGAGACTGAAGGTCTCAAACTCCGCACCCGTATCGTATACGTCTAGATTGAGTGCAACTCATCGTTGACAGCTACAACTGCAGCTGCAGGCGCGGATCCCGATGCTGAACTCGCCACACCCCAGAACGCACAGGCCAGAATGAACCAGATATAGTCGGGTGCAAATCCATACAAGATAAAAGAACAACCCGACGCGATCGTCGCAGGTACGATCACTGATTTTCGTCCAATACGATCCACCAAGATGCCAGCAGGATATGAGACCATCACGCCAAGGAGGCTACCCACACCCATGGCGATACCGATCTGCGTCGCGGTCAGGTTCAACTGCATGGTGCCGATGAGAGGTACGATACTAAACAGTGCCCCTGTGCGTACGACCGTACCAACAAAACTGACTGCACCCGCAAGGAGGAAGCCTTTCGCCTCTAACACCCCATGAAATTGACTGACGTAGGACTACGGTCGGGCCGTTTGCTGATATCGCGGCAGTGCTTCCGGTCTGGTTTCAGCAACAGCCCACCACCCCACCACCGCTGCAATGAAACAACCCACTGCATAAACCAAAAAAGGTGCGCTCAGGCAAACTCTTCAGCAAGATAACCACCCGGAATAGGACCGATGCTGACAGCAAACAGAAAGACGCTCTGATAAATTTCCATGACCCGCCCACTCCTTGACGGGGTGGTTATGTCGGTCAGCACAATCATACCCGCGGTTAGTGTCAGTCCTGCACCCGCACCAGAGACAAAGTGTGCCATCGCTAGTTCAGTAAAGGTGCTGGCATAGGCACACCAGAGATTCCCCGCACAGCAGATGAGCCCCACAACGCCAAAGCGTTGCGCCGACCAAACAGATCCGCGATACGCCCGCTGGGTAGAGCAACAAATAGCCGTGCCAGGTCATAAATGGCAACAGTAAAACCAATGGCCGTCTGACTGGCGCTAAACGACTGGGCATATAAAGGCAACACTGGAATAACGGCGCCAAAACCTAGCTGGTTACCCCCAATGAGTACGCACATCCATGCAAGGATCTTACCTTCGCTTTGTGGTCTGGCAGTCATACCACCTTTATGACATATGGTGATCTTAGGTCAAGAAGCTTCTACAATACGGGGAGAACTACAGGTGATGATATGAGCGAACAAGCAGCATACGACGACGCAGACAAAGCATTGTTTCGAGACAGTGTTAAACGATTTCTGGAAGCAGAGATAGAACCTCACTACGAGGACTGGGAGCGTGCGGAAATCTGGCCGCGGGAAGTTTGGCAGAAGTTGGGTGAAAACGGCTTTCTTTGCGTTGATATGCCAGAGGAATATGGCGGATATGGCGCGCCCTTTGAGTTTAGTTGTGTCGTGGTGGAAGAGTTGTCACGCGCTGGCTATGGTGCATTGTCCTCGGGAGTCTCTGTGCATTCCGATATTGCTGCGCCATATATCTTGAATCTTGGTAGTGAAGAACAACGTCAGCGTTTTCTGCCCAAGATGGCATCGGGTGAATGCGTTGGTGCTATCGGGATGTCAGAGCCCTCGGCCGGGTCAGACTTACAGGGTATTCGAACCAGCGCCCTGCGCGACGGGGACGATTACATCATCAATGGACAGAAAACCTTTATTACCAATGGTCAACATTGTGATGTCGTTGTGCTTGCGGCGAAGACTGATCCTAAAGCGGGTGCAAGCGGGATGACGCTATTCACCCTGGACTGTCAGCTACCTGGATTCACGCGCGGTCTGAACCTTGAGAAAATTGGCCTGCATTCGGGTGATACATCCGAACTCTTTATGGAGGATGTACGGGTTTCAGCTGCTGATGTGCTCGGTGGCGAGGGGCAAGGGTTTGCTAATCTGATGAACGAACTGCCTCGTGAACGTCTTGTTCTGGGTATTGGCTGCGTCGCAGCCGCAGAGGGTATTTTCGATATCACTGTCGAATATGTAACAGAACGTAAGGCCTTCGGCGAAGTCTTGTCGAAGTTTCAAAATACGCGTTACAAACTCGCCGATCTGAAGACCGAAATCGAATTGAATCGTGCACTCGCTGAGAAGTATATCGACCGCTTTCAACGCGGTGAATTAACACCCGCGGAAGCCTCTCTGTGCAAGCTCGCCGCGAGCGAGATGCAGGGCAGAATCGCCGATCAGTGCCTACAGTTGTTTGGTGGGTATGGCTACATGCGCGAATACAAGATTTCGCGATTTTACCTGGATGCCAGAATCCAACGAATCTATGGCGGCACCTCTGAAATCATGAAGGAAATGATCGCCAGAAGTGTTGTGGGTCGGTAAGGAATCTATGTGTCTATTTCTCTATATGACGCCACAGTGGGTTCGTTTCAACAAACCCTGGGGGGAATGTCTGGGTTTTTAGATAAGGGCCGCAACCACTGCATCGAGCATGGCCCTGCCCTCAGCGAAATTCTCGAGACCAGGATCTTTGACGACATGTTACCGTTTTCATATCAGGGCTTTGCCGCAGTCCGTCATTCTTTAGGCGCTATCAATGGCGTACGCAGCAGTGTGTTCTCGCCACCACGGCCTGATCCCGATTCCAGCTATGAAAATCTACAGAACCCGGTTAAGCAGGCAATCTCTGAGCTATCAAACGTAACGCCAGAGGAAGTTAACGGGTTTGAAGGCAAGAACTTAGAATTTAAAGCGGGTTCATACTCCAGGCTGCATGTGGGGCATGTTTTTCTCACGAAGTTCTCGCTACCGAATTTTTATTTTCATACCACGACGGCCTACGACATCCTGCGTATGAAAGGTGTGCCCGTTGGTAAAGGTGATTTTCTAGGTCGTACCTAAGGTTGCCGTTTAACCCATTCCATCACTTTACCCTCGGAATGCTTTGGCGCCTTGATGTCTAATAGATCAGCGATGGTGGGTGCCAGGTCTATCTGGTGGAGTTCCCTTGAGACCATCCCAGTCTTAACATTACGACCCATGGCAAAGATGATAGCTTTCATGTCATCTTCATCAGGATGATACCCATGGGTTCCGCCGGGGCCGTCAATTTTTCCACCTGGATCACCCACAGTGAAAGGTGGACTTGTCGTGATGATCAAATCACCAATACGCGTTGGGTGCGCCATCCGAAATGACTGGGGAAGATCTGCCTGGGTATAGACGTTGATATGCGAGAGCTTTTTTACCGCTGCGAGGGCAGATTGCAAGTCAGACGCCTGTTCAAGATACACAAAACCCACTGGCCCTTTGGTAACGACGGCCTCGATACCCGCTTGTTCTATAGCGCCTTCGACATCAATATTTTCAGTCACCAACGCCATGCCATGATCACTCACCACAATGAGCGTCGTTTCGTCCCATCGATGTAATTGATCCAGCTTGTTGATGATACGCATCAGCTGCACATCCTGGATGGCGAGTTGTTCTGCAACTAAGAAGGAATCAGGGCCGGCGCCATGGCCCTCACTATCTGTACCGCTCCAGTACGCCATAATAAGTCTTGGTCTTTGTTCGGCAGGAAAATCTAGCCACTCCAATATTCGATCAACTTTCTCTTCGTCTGCAATCCAGGGCCTGTAAGGCCCTTCTCGATACCGATGCGACTGCCCCTGCCAGTCTGAATAAGAAGCCACCCAGTGATAGGTTGCGGCATCCACGCCCTGGCGCTGCGCTGTAATCCATATGGGTTCGGCATCAACCCAGTCTCCGTCATTGGCATACTGAAACATCATTTCCATTTTGCGATCGAAGAAAACATTGCCCACGATGCCATGCGTATCTGGATGCGTTCCTGTGGCCATGGAAACGTGAGTTGGAAAAGTCTTGGAGGGATACACGGTCGTGAGTCTGCCACGCATGCCCCGATTCGCCATGCGTTCGAGCGCCGGGAACTCACCCCGGTCGGGGTAGTCATACCGCACACCATCCCATGAAAGCACGATGACGGTATTCTCTGCCATCACCATGGTTGGCATTGCGACCATCAAACAGGTTGCGAGGAGTCGTATATATCTTTGCGTACTCAACCGATTCCACCTTCTTTTCATAAGTATCAGGGCATATTAACGGGTTTTTTTTGGGTTACAATTCTCTATCGACAACCCATGAGGGCACGATCATGAGCAGTGGAAATAGAAAATTAATTTCGCTAGCGGTGTCTTTGTCTTTGGTACGTTTTCACTCATTTTATGTCGCGATGGGCAAAGGGTGACTGTAGATCAGGTGGTTCACTGGCCAGCCTTGCAATTGTTGAGACCCAATCGTTTATATCAGCTGTTGGTTGACCATTCTCTTCGGGCACCTTACTGATATGAGGAAGGTGGAATGCGCAAGATTCGGTTCGGAGTATATTTCGAGCGTAATAACTAAATGATACACTGGCTCGATGTGATCAGACGAGATTGTCGATGCCCAACAAACTGGACCAACTAAAACAACTAACCGACGTGGTCGCGGACTCCGGTGATATAGAGGCCATGAAGGCCTATCTACCAATGGACGCTACCACTAACCCCTCCTTGCTACTCAAAGCAGCGGCATTGCCGCAGTATGCCGAACTCGTCAGCAACGCAAAAACGCATGCACACGAACAGGGTGGCAGCGGCCAGGAAATGCTCGATACGTGTATCGACCGGCTCGCGGTTTTGATTGGCAGTGAAATCATAGGGATTATTCCCGGTCGTGTTTCCACTGAAGTGGATGCGAGATTGTCTTTTGATTGCGATGCCATGGTGGCGCGCGCCAGACACCTGATTAGCGAGTATGAATCGCTGGGTTTAGGTCGTGAACGCGTGCTGATCAAGCTGGCTTCCACCTGGGAAGGCATTCGCGCTGCGGATGTTCTCGAGAAGGAATCAATAAACTGTAATCTGACGCTGCTGTTTTCGTTTGCCCAGGCGCAGGCCTGTGCCGACGCCGGCGCTTTCCTCGTTTCTCCTTTTGTGGGTCGAATTTATGACTGGTGGAAGCTGAAAAGTGGGGAAGACTATGTGGGCGCATCTGACCCGGGCGTCCAGTCCGTTAGCCGGATCTTCAGTTATTACAAGAGCCATGGCTACGCGACTGTTGTGATGGGTGCGAGCTTTCGAAACACCGGACAGATTGAAGCGCTCGCCGGCTGTGATCGTTTAACCATCAGCCCGGCACTGATGGAGGAACTGGCAGCGGATCAAGGCACGCTGGCGCGTGCGCTGGATGGCGAAAATCCGAGGGCATCAGAAGCTAAAATTAATCTGGACGAACCAGGATTTAGACTGGCACTGAATGAAGACGCCATGGCGACCGAGAAGCTTGCGGAAGGGATTCGCTTATTTGCCGCAGACACGCTTACGCTGGAAAAACAGCTTGGTGACTAAAATTTCGTGCTTCAATTATTCGGTCAGGCAGAGGCTGTGTCTGAACCAGCCTCCTTTCCTACACCCTACCCCTAAAAGTTAATAGCCCCACCGCAAACTGAAATCGTCTGCCCCGTCACATAATCACCGAGATCGGTAACGAAGAATTCCATCACCTTAGCGATGTCATCGGGTTCCGCCAATCTGCCAAGGGGTACCTTCAACTGCTTCCTGACGTTCTCGATCTGATTAAACGACTGTTGCATTAGCCGTTCCGTACCCACATAAGCCGGTGACAGCGCGTTAACGGTAATATTGTAGCGCCCGAGTTCCTGTGCCAGATACTGCGTCCAGGAAATCACACCTGCTTTGGCAACACCATAAGAAGCATAATTGCCATTGGTCTGTGCGCGCATACCCGCCTGGGAAGACGTGTTAACAATGCGTCCATAATTGTTCGCCTTCATGTGCACCGCCGCGGCCTGGCCGCAGTAGATCGTGCCCATCAGATTACGGTCAAGGGTGTTCCTGATATCCGCATCGGACACGGTTGCCGCGTAACTTTCCTCTGCCTTACCGGCGATCCCGCCGGCATTGTTAACGAGAATATCCAGGCGCCCAAAAGCAGCGGCGGCTTCATCCACCATGGCTTTGGCATCCTGCTCGTCACAGATATTTGCCTCAATACCCAATGACCGGACACCGAGGCTCTCCAGGAGGGCGGGCACAGATTCCGCACCAATGTCTTCGTCAAACTCCTTGAAGGATTCCAAATTAATGTCGTTGACTACAACATCGGCGCCTAGCCGCGCCAGACGTAGCGCATGGGCAAAACCGATACCTCTTGCGGCGCCGGTAACCAGCGCCACTTGTCCTTTCAGTTTCATATCAATACCTGTCATTTACTAGAGTTCTTGTACCGGCGAAGACCACTTGTCAGAGATCACTTCAATCAGCGACGGCCCCTCTGGATTGGCTTCCTTGCCCAGACATTCACGCAAACCTACAAGATCTGTCACCCTGTAGCTGCGCAGGCCGAAACCTTTGGCAACAACGGAGAAGTCGATATGCGCGAAATCAGTAGAGATATAGTTCTCATCGTAGCGATCCCGCTGGACATGCTTGATCCATCCGAGCGTATCGTTGTTGAGAATAATCGTCACGACCGGTAGCTTGTACCGGGCCATAACTTCCATCTCCTGCATGGAGTAACTGAAGCCACCATCACCGGCAAAATGCAGAATGCGCTGCTTGCTCTTGGTGGCCAAAGCCGCGCCAACCGCTGCGGGTGAACCCCAACCGAGGCCAGCCAGACCACGAGGCGCCATCATGCGACGTCCAGTTTTTGAGAACTTCAGATAAGAAGCAGCCCAACCCGAAGCCAGACTCGCGTCACAAACAACCACGTCATCATCAGAAAGGACCTGATTCACAACACCCATGATCGTGGGTGGTCTAACGGGTTCGTTGTCCGCCTGCTCTGGATCCGTATTCTCCTGGTACCAGGCCTGGTACTGAGCCTGCGGCGCTTCAAAATCCCAACTGTAGCTACCGGACTTACCGCCAAGCGCATTGAGTAAAGCGGTTAGACCAAGCAGTACGTCCGCTACCAGCGCGATACTGTTTGCGTAGTTGCGACCGATTTCTTCCGGGTCGCAGTCCAAATGGATAATCTGCGTCTTCTTGTTTGGACAGCGATAGCTATAAGTAGTCAATTGACCAGCCTTGCAGCCGATAAAGACAACTAGATCTGCCTGCTTCACCATATCTCTGGCCACTGGGCTGCCAAAGGTACCCGTTACACCATAGGCATTGGTATGATCTTCGTCGATTATCCCTTTACCAGATATTGAAGTAACGACCGGAATATTCAGCAGTTCGGCCAGTTCGAGCACCTGCTCGCTGGCGCCGGAGATATGCGCGCCGCCACCTACAACCAGTATGGGCTTCATAGCCTTAGCCAACGCTGCAACCGCGTCGCTCACCGAGTCGGGATCAGGGGCGCTGCGGGTCGCCGGATAAGCAGCACCATCGCGACCGGTCACGGGGTCACGGAACTCGAAATCAGCGGCTGCTACATCCTCAGGAATACAAACAACCACTGGACCCGGCTTACCGGATGTGGCTACACGAAACGCATGATCAACAATATTATCAAGGGACTTAGGATCGGTAATGCGTACCTGCCACTTGCTCACTGGCTTGAACATTTCCATTTGATCCATTGCCTGCGAAGCATTCCCACGGGTACGGCGATGTTCCCAAGCCCGCGACACGTCAGAAATAATGCAAATCAGTGGAATTGACGAACAATGTGCTTCCGCCAAAGGAGAAAGAAGGTTAGTAGCGCCCGGGCCTACAGTGCCATCACAGACGCCGGTCTTACCGGTCATCCTGGCATAAGCATCGGCGGCGTAACCCGCACTGCGTTCATCACGCATCAATACATGCTCAATGGCGCCCTGAAACTTACTGATACCTTCATATAGGGGCAGTGTCTGCCCTCCAGGCACACCAAATACCTTGTCCACGCCATTTTCCAGTAGCAGTTGCGCTAAACGATCACCGACTATCATAGTTACACCTTAGTTTTGCATTCTTTAAAAGAGCGCAGAATTATAGGGGTAAATGGGTTCAGGTTCATTTGTAAAAGCGTAAAGAAGTGAAAAATATGAACTGACTTCCCCCAGTTTTATAGCCGCTTAGTCCAGCATTTTCGAACGCAGCCGCGCAATGTGCTGCGTACTAAGGCCACTTTCAAGCAGGTAGCCTTCAACACCCCCGTAATTCTCATCTAGAAACTCCAGGGCCAGCAACATGGTTCGCGGTAGGCAGCTATGCATGTAGACGGGCAACATGTCACCATTTTCGTTTGGCAGCGTGCCTTCGGGGATTGTCAGGGGATCCGACTGGGCATGATCCCTTTTGGGGTCCTCAAGATAACGATCTGTCAGCGCAAAATCGGCGGCCACGGTGTCATGGGGAACGCCGGCTACACCAAGCAGCATTGCGGCGATGATACCCGTACGGTCTTTACCCGCGCTACAATGAAATACGGTTGCGTGATCGCCCTGGGTCATTGTTGTCATAATCTCTTTGATGACTCCACCACATTTCTCGAGCCCCCTGCGATATAGGTCGGCAAGTTTCTCAGCCTGCCCTGGCGATGTAGGCGAGGACTTGAAACCCTTGAGCCGGTCGCTCCAGAAATCGTGATGGTGAAACACGAAATCACCAGAATTAGTGAATATGTTAGGTGCTGCTTCGAGATCTGATGGCGCACGTAAATCGATGATGGAACTAACACCATAATCAAGTAGATCACGCTTTCCTTTTGCGGTAATGCCATTCGGAATCGCTGACCTTACGAAGCGTCGCCATTGAGTTTGACGTCCGTCTTTGGTGGTGTACCCGCCAAGATCTCGCAGGTTAGACGCGCCGTCAAACGCTAGGTGTCTTTTTGGGTCCAGTGTTTCGTCAGTCATAATTGTAACCAATTCTCTATGTGGAGCAGGATAGGGACGAGTTCTGTAAATGCCTACAGGTTCACCAGATATCACCAGTCTCTTAGGTGCACAGATGCAGGTTGTGACTAACCGAAGAATGCAAAGTCTTCATTGAAACCGCCCGGCCCGCTAAAAGGTTAAGCGTAACAAGGAGGGTTTGGTCATGCGGACTTCCTTCGCAATACTACGAAATTCAGGGGTACATCACTAATGGCAGATCTCCCATTGACGGGGATACTGGGTTATCCAAATGATACGTTATTGTCATCACAGTCTAGGAATACGTCACCTATAAGTCAATTTTTAGATAATAGAGATACTAACCCTGAAGTCCTTAAGCCTGCATTTTGCTCGAATTTCACATAGTCCTCGTCGGCGCATGGTCATCATCCCCTATGTCTACATCCTGACCACCCATCGCACTAACGAGATAAAGAGATCCTGCCTCGATGAGGTCTTTAGGAAAACGTATCTGGCCGGTTGCGGCCAAAGTTTCTCCTTCAGTGGTCCTTGAAAATATATCGGATTGTCTAGATCAGGTGGTTTGAAGAGTTCTATATCAGCAAGTTCAATTGGACCTAGTTTCGCCTGACCAATAACAGAAGGCTCAATAGAAACTTCTATCCCGTCACTACTGATTAAGCCAAGTTCGTCCTCTACTTGCAGTTTAAATGCAAGGGTTTCGTTCACGACCGGATTCTGCACAGAAAACTCAATTGAAGTCTCTGTATTATTTACGAGAGCAATGTCCTGACCAGATGTCTAGGTCCAGATGTAGCTGACAATCTCCCCATCGGGATCAGAGCTACTAGTTGCATTCAAGGTAACGGTTTCTCCGCCTAAAACACTTACATTAGTGCCTGCATCTGCTACGGGAGGTTGATTAACCGTAATACTAACTTCATCGGCACTTGAGGCATCATCATTGTCAGTAATCTGAACTTGAAAAACCAATGGAGTACCATCAGCTACAGGAGCTGTAAACGTCGTTTCCAGATGCGTCAGGGATACTCGCAAGATTTTCTCACCAGTCAGCAATGTTTTAGTAGAATAAATGAGGTCGGAGGAAAAATGGGTCGGAGGAAAATTTACAATTCCTTGAACACCAGATATCTTTAGGTAGCAGGAATTTTTATCAACACGTTGACGTTACCGACATAGTACAAACGTTCTAGCTGAGGGGATGTCGGTGAAACGTAAACGTGTTGTAAATTTTACTCCGACCCCAATTATCGGGATGTTAGTTATGGATCATGACTTCACTTGAAGAATTTCGATTAGCCACTCGTAGCTGGCTGAAAGAAAACTGCCCTGACGGTGTAAGAGGCCCTGGCCCGGTCGCCGGTGGCGGTTCAAAAGTTCCGATAGACGCCGATTCCGCACTATGGCTTGAACGCTGCACCCAACGCGGCTGGACAGTCCCCATCTGGCCTACCGATTATGGCGGTGCGGGTCTCAGCATGGACAAGTACCTTATTCTTCTGGACGAAATGCAGCGCATCAAAGCACGCCCTCCCCTGGCCGGCCAAGGCGTCGCCATGATCGGTCCTACCTTGCTTGAATACGGATCTGAGGAACAAAAGCTACGACACCTGCCAAAGATCGCCAATGGCGAAGTACGCTGGTGCCAGGGTTACAGCGAACCGGGTGCCGGTTCGGATCTCGCCAGTCTGCAGACGCGAGCCTTGTTGGAAGGAGAGCAGTTCGTCATTAGTGGGCAAAAGATCTGGACCTCTGGAGCGCAGCACGCTGACTGGATGTTTTGTCTGGTTCGCACTGACACCAAGGTACCCAAGCACGAGGGCATTAGTCTGTTGCTCCTACCCATGGACCAGCCTGGCGTGACGGTTCGCCCCATCAAATTGATCAGTGGAGACGCATTTTTCTGCGAGACATTCTTTGACGATGCAATTGCCCGCAGGGAAGATCTCATTGGTCAACTTAATCGGGGCTGGACCATCAGCAAACGCCTACTACAGCACGAACGTTCCGGTATATCTATATTGGCCCGGGGTACCACAAAGCCTGACCCACTTGCTCTACAAAAACTGTTCAAACAGTTTCGACATGACACGGATCATGATTTGCTCGACCGAATCTCTCGCTTTGAGATGCGTAAGCGGGCTTTCCGACTGACGCAGAGTCGCACCATCGCGGAATCAGACGACGGCCAAACCCCAGGACCACAGAGTTCAATTTTTGAACCATGCGCTGCCAACCTTGAAAAGGAAGAAGCAGACATCAAAGCACAGACCATTGGCATGAACGGTCTGGGTTGGGAAGGTAATGGTTTCGCTGCCAGTGAAATCAATATGACACGGCAATGGCTCAGTACCAAGCGTCGCACCATCGCCCGCGGCACCGATGAGATTCAGAGGAATATTATCGCCAAGCGGGTTCTTGGTTTACCCGGTTAGGGGCTAGCACATCCCCGAGATTAAGGTAAACCAAAACCCTGCAGGTTACGCTAATTGGTGCTGCTCAAGCCATACTTTTAGCGGAACATCCTCATCCGCAGGAGAGGTATAGCCAAAACCACCATTTGGACTGGCCCCAAGTAGTTGCCGTCGTATTGGATCAGCGGTGTCCATATAGTGGGCGACGGTCATATTGTCCCGAGGTTTAAGCTAGCGATAACTGTACCCAAAGAACAGTACTCTGCGCGTCACGTCAGAGAAATTCAGTCCAGAGGCGTGCCATATACGTCGATCAAACATCACAGCGTCACCGGCCGAAACCCGAACCGGGATTACATCCGGATGTTCTTTGTTTTCGTCATCCTGCAGCACCAGTTGATTGGTTAGATGACTGCCTGGAATGACGTGGAAATTGCCTCGATCTTCTGTCGATGTATCAGTGATACAAAACCCGACCTTGACTGAAATACGAGGTCGCGGATCGCTTTCAATATCAAGATTGATACGTCCGCTGTCCTGATGCCAGCCCAATCGTCGTTTCTCGAAATGCTTCGGTAGCGGCGGCGTAACAATATAGTGGGAGTGATACAGCGCAATATGCCAACCAAGACTACCCCACACCTTGGGGAAAGTTGTAGGCCAGTCAATAAGTTCTAGCAATAGCTCGTCTTCACCGATAACATCGAGCCAGTTACGTCCCCCCGGCTCTGCTTGATGTCGCACTCACGTTTTGCTTCAACCTTTTTCAAAGCAGCTTCAAGACGGCCGACCATTTGTTCTGGTAGCGCATCTTTAATAACGAGATAGCCTTGTGATTCAAAACTCAGGCGCTCTTCATCACTCAGCAGATGTTGCAGGCAACGTTCATCCATACCTGATTCTGACAACTGGGCACGTGAGTGGCAAGTGATGAACTTGCTGCCTCACTGGCGATACCACAACAACACACTCGCAATAGTCAGCTAGAGTTCCCCACAGATATGGCCGCCATCAACAACAAGGGTGGATCCTGTCATGTAGCGGGAACCATCTGAAGCAAGCAATAGTAGCGGGCCGTCCAGATCCTCAAACTCGCCATAGCGTCGCATGGGTATGCCTTTAACAAAGGCCTCAGACCGATCACTTTCC
>JAQWMV010000084.1 GCA_029246605.1 Pseudomonadales bacterium
CGACAATGACGGCGAGTATGGCGACTACGACTGGGGTTGTGTATATGCCGCCGCGAATCCGGTATTTGGTGATGATGAAATTCGCCTGTACTACGGTGGCAGCGACGGACTTCATACAAGCTGGCGCAATGGCTTCCTATGTATGGCGACCTTGCGCCCCGACGGATTCGCTGGGTACAAGGCTGCTGCGCAGTCAGCGAGTGTCACCACCGTGCCTGTGTATAACGGTACTGCATCGCTACAGGTGTCGGCGGATATTGGCGACGGCGGCAGTCTCATCGTTCGAGTGCTCGACGATTCGCAGCGGGTGATTGCGGAAAGCGAAGCAATGACGTCATCAGTTTCGGACGCCGAGATCGTGTGGCGGGATGCGAGTGAACTGACGAAGGTTGGTGCTAACGGGGCTCGACTGCAATTTTTCTTTAACAATTCGACCGTATACTCCTTTACGATGGTCTGATCTAGTTTCGCATGTTGCAATTGACCGCCAGCAATGCGTTTGATCGTTGGTATTCAGCTATTTTTCTGAGCAGTGTATTATGGGGCCTGTTAGACGGAAGGTTGCAACGAACCGCAATAAGAGGAAAAAATGAAATCTAAAGTGTGCGATATGTTTGGCATAGACTTCCCGCTGATGGCATTCACCCATTGCCGTGATGTTGTGGTTGAGGTCAGCAAGTCCGGGGGAATGGGAATACTGGGGGCGGCAGGGTTTAGCCCGGAACAGCTCGAGATGGAACTGAAGTGGATCGACGATCATATCGATGGCAAGCCCTATGGGGTCGACTTGATTGCGCCAACAACAATGGCCAACAAAGATGAATCTGCGACACTGGAAGAAATGGCGGCCATGGTGCCGGATGAGCACAGGAATTTTGCGGCGTCTATCCTGGCGCGCCACAATATCGATACCCAGGGTCTGTATGAAAATCCGCAAGTCGGAATGGGCGCATTCCTTGGCGAACAGGGGGCCGCCAACATTATTGATGTCGCTTTCGCACATCCGATCAAGCTGATCGTGAATGCCCTCGGTGTACCGCCACAGTACATGATCGACAAAGCAAAAGAATTCAGTGTCGCGACAGGTGCACTGGTGGGCGCTAAACATCATGCCATTAAGCAGGCAGAAGCAGGTGTTGACCTCCTGATCTGTTCAGGCAATGAGGCCGGCGGCCACTGTGGCGAGATATCAACAATGGTGGTGGTACCGGAAGTCTGCAAGGCAGTGGAGAAATATGATTGTTCTGTGGTGGCTGCGGGCGGTATTGTAACTGGCCGGCAGATGGCAGCAGCCATGGCCATGGGCGCAGAGGGCGTCTGGACGGGATCTGTATGGCTGACCACGTTGGAATCGGAAACGGCACCTTACATCAAAGAAAAGCTATTGACGACGCAATCCAACCAGACCGTTCGGGCCACAAGTCGAACCGGTAAATACTCCCGTCAGGTCCGTTCTCCCTGGACGGATGCCTGGGAGAATGAGGATGCCCCGGATACCTTACCGATGCCGTTGCAGTCCAGAATTTCAGAACCGGCCCTGCGCAAGGTGTCAAATCTAGCGGACGGGGGCCATGAAGGCGCCAGACAACTCGCAACGTTCTGGGTAGGTCAGGGGGTGGGGATGATGGACCAGGCGCTCAGCAGCCGTCAGGTGGTGTATGACTTTATGGAAGACTTCCTGGCCGCTAACGAACGTATGAAGGTGATCATGGAGGAGTGATCGGCGAAATCGGGTGCCGGTGTTAATCAGTAGATATCATATGAACTCAATAAAACTAAGGAATAGGAAATGATCGAGAATCTCTTCTCCATGGCTGGAAAAGTATGTGTCGTGACCGGTGGGTCCAGCGGTCTGGGGAGTTATATGGCGCAGGGCTTTCTGGAAGCTGGCGCTGCCCGCGTGTACATCACTGCAAGATCAGAAGACAAGTTAAAGGCAAAAGCCGCTGAACTATCCGGCATTGCAGATGGCGAGTGTATCCCGCTGCCAGGAGACCTGAGTACTATCGATGGCATCAAGTCATTGGCAGGGGTCCTTCAGGAGAAGGAAGACCATATTGACGTCCTGGTTAATAATGCAGGTATAGGTACCGGCGGCGCATTCGCCGATATGAAACCAGAAGTCTGGGACATGACAATGGATCTTAACCTGCGGTCGCCAGTTTTTCTGACCCAGGCACTTCTGGATCTTTTAAAAGCTAACGCTACCGTCGAGGATCCAGCACGGGTGCTCTTCACCAGTTCCGTAGCCGCGAGCGAGACACATGCACATGTGATGGCCTACTCAACCAGCAAGAACGCAGTGGAAAAAATGACGCCGCTGCTGGCGCTGGCTTTATGTGACGATCACATTCTGGTCAACACTATTTCCCCGGGACGTTTCTACTCGGAAATGACCCGAGGTGCCTGGCAGGATCCTGAGTCAGAAAGGTTCAAAGCAGAGTTGGAGCGCATCCCTGCACATCGCTATGGTGGATTAGAAGACATCGCCGGTGTAGCAGTCATGTTGTGCAGTCGCGCAGGTTCATATTTCACGGGAGAAGTGTTGAACCTGGATGGCGGCCACCGGTTTCGGCACTAGCTGCTCATGCGCACTCCCAGTGCTTACGGTTTGGTCTCGGACACTTGATGACCACTGTCAATACGTTTGATCGCTGGAAAGATTACATTCAGCAACCATACGGTTAGTGCCAGCATTGCAGCGCTGAACAAAAATGCAGCTTTGACGCCAAGGAGTTCTGCTACCACACCTACTGGGATCACCCCTAGCGGCATCAAGCCATGGATCATCAACGTCAGACTCATGACCCGGCCACGAATGTGTTGCGGCGTTGCCATCTGCGTAACGCTCATATTGAGCGACCCGAACAAAGAGTAAAAGAAGGCGGTAAATGCCCCGACAAACATTGCGATGTAGAGGTTTTCCATCAGCGCGAAAAGGGCGATGGCCACTGCCCAACCATAGGATGCCTGAAACATCACTCGACCCTTACCACTGAAGTCACCAAGTCGTGCCAGAAGCATAGATCCAAGGAGTGCACCAATGCCCATCCCGGCGTTCAGCATTCCCAGATCATCTGGCCCGCCACCAACGATATCCTGGTTGAAGGCTGGTAGCAAAAAATTCACCGAGGCACCGAATGCAGACGGTGCGAATCCCATGATCATCAAACCAAGAATTAGCTTCTCGTCTCTGATAAATTGTAACCCTTCACGAACGTCCGCAAGCGGTGATGTTTTGGGTTTGCTGCTGGGATCGCCCTTATGTTCGAGAAACATGATTAGCAATGCGGATACCAGCAAGATAATGAAAATAATGAAGAACACCAATCCTACACCCTGGGTGGAATTGGTATTACCGGCCGCAAAGAGCGCGATCATGCCGCCGGCAAGCATTGGCCCCGCGATTCGTGACAGGTTGTAGGTTGCGGTTTGAAGTGCCGTAGCATTGACCAGATTTTCGTCACCGACGACCTCCGGTACGAAGGCGAACCGAGCTGGCATGCTGAGCGACCCCACAGCACCACTAAAAATTCCAATGTAGATGAAATGCCAGAAGGTTACTTCACCGATAAAGGTGATATACGCGAGCCAGAAAGTCGCCATCGCATTCAGTAACTGGGAGATGATCATGACGCGCTTCTTGCTCATCCGGTCGGCGATCACGCCACCCACGATAGAAAATAATGCGGCAGGCAACATGAACGATAGCATCACCCAGGTCAGAGCCATCGGTGACTCGGTCATATCGTAAATCAACCAGCCGCGTGCGATGTTCAGCATTTGCGTACCGAAGGCAGCACAGGCGGTGGATACCCAGAGAAGGCGATAGTCAGGTATGCGTAGTGATTGGAACAATCAGTGTGTATCCGTTTGAGTAACTAGATGGGGACGAGTATAAATGTTTAGATGGTGCCGGAGTTACTCTGAACCCAATTTATCCATTTATGTTTTAGTTATTTATCTTTAGCTATTTATCTTTAGCTATTTATTTTAAAACAAGGATTACCGAAATGCCCCAACCCCACGCGAACGAGTCATAAGACAATGCCAGCTATTACGCAAAAGGACGGTCCTGTTGCCGTGACTGGTGTGTCGGGATTTACCGGTGGTCACATGGTAAGAGAATTGTCTCTCCAGGGATATCATGTCAGGGCCTGCCTGAGGGACAGTCAATCCTGGCGAGGTCAGGATGCCATCAATTATCTACAGGCTCTGCCTAATGTTGAAATTGTGGATGGCTGTGATCTATTTGAAGCGGGTTCTTATCACCAGGCATTTGCAGGCTGTAGTTCGGTTTTTCATATTGCCACCGTCTCCAGTAATTCGTTGACAACCCAACCCAAGGGCAGCGGCGACGTCAGTACCGATGTATACGACGGTCTGGTGAAGGGGACGCAGAATGTAGTAGATGCAATCAATGCCAGTAAGACCGTAAAGCGTTTACTTTACACCAGCTCTACCTCAGCGATGTTTAACGCAAAAATGGCGGACCCAGATTACCACTGGACTGAAACCGACTGGGCTCATGATGGTGTATCTGAACAATACTGGAACTCTCCAGCGGCATCCTACAATCGTGGCAAGGTGGATACTGAAAATTTAATCTACAAGGCAGGAGCAGACAGTCAGGGGCAGTGGGATGCTGTCAGTTTTATATCCGGGATGATCTGCGGCAGCGTATTATTCAAGGCTCAGCTAGGACAGTGGACCGAGCAGATCGGAAGGATAGCCGCCGGTCTGGGAGTAAACTGGCCAACGCCGAATAATGTCTACTATGACATGATCGATGTCCGGGATCTGGTGAAGGCCCACCGCCTGGCCGCCGAATCTTCCGTGGACCATATCAACAGTCACGGTGGTCCCCGATATCTGCTCCATGGATGTGGTGAGCGTTCGACCCTGAGTCTGGGAGAAGATATTCCGGAAATTATCGCGCGCTATTTCCCCAGATACGAAATAGGCACTGCCGATAATAGTGCTCAGGCAGATGACGGTAATCCACCCTGGCACAACGGAAATCATAGCTCCGACAAGGCAAAGGAACTGCTGGGTGCCACCATCAGACCTGTGGAAGAAACCATACGGGATCTGGTCGAAAGCCAGATTGAACTGG